>JAHLKU010000064.1 GCA_020444505.1 Actinomycetota bacterium
TCGGGGGTGGCGAGGGCTGCACCGCACTCCTCGCAGTAGGTGTGCTCGGGCGGGTTGTGGTGGCGGCAGGCGGGGCACACCGACCCCGCCGCGCCCGACGAGGATCCCGCCTCGAGCGTGGAACCGCATTCCTCGCAGTAGGCGTACCCGGGTTCGTTGGCATGCCCGCACGACGGGCAGTCCATGCGATCTCCCCCCTGTTCCCTGCTGCAACGTATGCCAGATCGACGGGCTGAGATGAAGGGCCGAACGTCACTTGGTCCCCGCGCCGTTTTCGGCCGTCGTGCATCGGTGGGTCGGCCGCACCCAGGAGGAGCACCCCGTGAGCACCGAGCACCCGTCGCTGCGCGAGACGGTCCGCCACTTCAACCCGGCGTGGTTCGCCGCCGTCATGGGCACCGCCGTGGTGCCGCTCGCGGTGTCGTTCATGGCGTCGGGCTTCGCCCGGCCGGTGTCGGCGGTCTTCATGGTGGTGTCGGCCGCCATGTTCGTGGCCCTGTTGGTGCCGTGGACGACCCGGTTCCTCACCGACCGGGACGCCGTGGCAAAGGACCTCGATCACCCGGTGGCGGCCAACTTCTTCCCCACGATGCCGATCGCGCTGGTGCTGCTGGCGCTCGACCTGCTGAAGTACCCCGACCTGCTGCTCTCCGCTCCGGCGTCCCGGGAGGCGGCGTGGGTACTGTGGCTGGCCGGGTCGGCCGGCATCTACGTGTTCGGGTTCGTGGTGCTGGCCCGCATCTTCCGCCACCCCGACATCACCCTGCAGCACGCCAACTTCGGGTTCTACATCCCACCGGTCTCCAAACTGCTGATCCCGGTGGCCGGCCTGGAACTGGCGGCGGTGTTCCCCGGCCGTTTCGAGGCCGCCTTCGTCCTGTCGATGGTGAGCCTCGGGGTGGGGTTCTTCCTGTTCCTGTTCGTCGGGGCGACCGTCTACCAGCGCCACATCCTGGAGCCGCTGCCGATGAGCCGCTTCGCCGCCACGTCGTTCATCGCCGCCGCCCCGACGGCGATCGTCGCCGTCGTCCTGTTCAAGCTGCAGGCGCTGGCCGGCCACGGCATGCCGCTCGACTGGGACCCCGGCGTGATCCGGGCGCTCGCCGGGCTCGGCATCGTGGTGTCCTGGGGCTTCGCCCTGTGGGCGTTCGTGATGGCCGTGATCGTGATCGCCGGGTACCTGCTGGGAAGCGACCTGCCCTACGCCCTGTCGTGGTGGGCGTTCGTGTTCCCCTCGGGCGCCCTCGCGGTGTCGTCGGGTGTCGCCTGGAAGGCGACGGGCTTCGCCTCCATTCACTGGGCCTACCGGGCGAGCGTGTGGTTCCTGTTCGCGGTGTGGGCGCTGGTGGCGGTCCGCACCGTCCACGGTGTCGCGACCCGGAGGCTGTTCGCCCCCGGCCACTGACGCTCAGGCGGCGCCGGGGCCCGAGAAGTGGACGTCGGCGGCGGCGACGGTGCCCGCCGAGCGCCCCGGCGCCTCGTGGGTCTGCCGGTAGAGGCTCGTGAAGGCGATGACCGGGGTCGGGGGTGGGGGCGCCGTACTCGCTGAAGTCGCACGTGGTGTGGGCGTCGGACACCAGGGTGACGTCGTAGCCGCGGGTGAGGGCGCCGTGGATGGTGGAGCGGATGCACTCGTCCGACTGCGCCCCGGTCAGGACGAGGCGGCCCACCGCCAGGCGCGCCAGGACCTCCTCCAGGTCGGTGCCCTCGAAGGCATCGGCATGGGCCTTGTGGACCACCGGGTCGGTGTCGAGAGGGACCTGTTCGGGCACGTACTGCCATGCGTCGCTGCCCCGGGCCGGGTGCTCGTCGGAGTGAGCCACCCACACGACCGGCACGCCCTCGGCGCGCGCCTTGTCGATCAGCGAGGCGATGGCGGCGATGACGGCGTCGCGCTCGTAGGCGCCGTCGACGACGTCCATCTGGACGTCGATCACGACCAGGGCGGCGTTGGGCCGGTCGGGCAGCGTGGTCACGGAGTCCCCTCTCGTGGTGGCGGGGGCACGACGCCGGCCGTCGATAGGATGCGCTGCCGTGCCGATGAACGTCCCGTCGCTCCGCCTCGCCGGCCAGAGGATCGCCTCCGGCCGCGTCGCCACGCCCGAGGAGGCGGTGGCCTGGATGGGAGCGGTCCAGGCCCAGGACCGTGCCATGAGCCTGTGGGCGATCGGCCTCCGCACCGACGGGTGTTCGGAGGCCGACGTCGAGGCGGCGGTCTCCGCAGGGAGGATCGTCCGCACCTGGACCATGCGGCGCACCATCCACTTCGCCGCCGCCGAGGACGTCCACTGGATGATGGCGCTCACCCGGGAGCGGGTCCTGCGGGCCTACCGGAAGAGCCTGGCACGCCTCGGCCTCGACGAGGACGACCTCGCCACCGCCCGGCGGGTCGTCGCCAAGGCGCTCGAAGGGGGCAGCCGGCTCACCCGCCCCGCCCTCTACGAGCGGCTCGAGGCGGCCGGGGTGCCGTGCGGGCAGAGCAGGGGCACCCATCTCATGTGGCGCCTCGGTCAGGAGGGCATCACCTGTTTCGGCCCCCGTGACGGCAAGCAGCCGACCATGGTGCTGCTCGACGAGTGGGTGACCCGTCGGCGCGACCTCGCAGGGGACGAGGCGCTCGCCGAGTTCGCCTCCCGCTACTTCCGCAGCCACGGGCCCGCCACCGCCCACGACTTCGCCTGGTGGAGCGGGCTGACGATGGGCGACGCGCGGCGGGCGATCGCCGCCGCCGGACTGGAGGAGGTGTCCGTCGGCGACGAGACCCACTACCTCGACCCGTCGGCCGTGGGGGCGCCCGTCGAGGGCGTGTACCTGCTGCCGGCGTTCGACGAGTACCTGGTCGCCTACCGGGGCCGGGCGGAGGTCATCGAACCCGCCCACCTCGGGCGGGTGAATCGGGGCGGCGGCATGTTCGCCCCCATCGTGGTGGTGGACGGCAGGGTCGAGGGGACCTGGCGGCGCACGGTGAAGCGCACCACCGTGGAGGTGGCGCCGGAGGCATTCGGGAGGTTGGAGGCGCAGGCTCTCGAGGGGATCGAGGCACAGGCGGCGAGGTTCGGCGAGTTCCTGGGCGTCCCGGCCGTGGTCACCGCCGGGTAGGGGGCGTGCCCGGAGCGTCCTCGATGCAGGCGCCTGCCGGGTCGTGCCGGGGGTCGATCACCCGCACCGCCGCGGCGGTCCCCGCCGCCATCAGCGCCACGCCGGACCAGAACAGCACGGGGTAGGCGACGGCCGAGGCCAGGGCGGCCACCACCATCGGCATCACGGTCACCGGCGCCAGCAGTGTGTTCTGCAGGGCGACGCAGGTGGGGCGCAGCGCCGGCGAGGAGACCTCCAGGATGAGGTTGCCGTAGCCGAGGCGCACGCCGCTCATCGTGGCGCCGATGCCTGCGAACACCATCAGGAACCACCCATCCCAGGAGGCGGCGGCCGCGGCGGCGGCCGGGGTGGCGAGCCCGGCGAGGGCGGCCCCGACCACGACCGCCCGGTTGCCGAAGCGGTCGCCCAACCACCCCCACAGCAGGTTCGACAGCGCGCCGCCCGCCATCTGCACCGCGAGGTACACCCCCACCATCTCCCGGGCGATGCCTCGCTCGGTGAGGGCGTAGACCACGTAGAAGGGGGCAAGCGCCAGCACGGCCTCGGCCAGGCCCCTGGCGGCGAGCATCCTCCTGAAGTTGGGGTTGGCCCTGGCCAGCGCCGCCGCCTTGCGGAGCAGGTGGCCCATCGACCCGCTGGTGCGGACCGCAGGCGCCTCCGGTTCCCGGATCATGGCGAAGCCGCCGAAGGCGATCAGCAGGGCGGCGGCCGTCAGCAGGAAGACCAGGGCGTAGTCGCCGGGGAACCCGGGCCCGGTGCCTTCGGACAGGAGGGCGGTGACCACCCACCCGGCCCCGATCGCCGCCGCATACCCCAGCAACTGCCGCCACCCGGTGAACAGGCCCCGGCGCCGCACCGGGATCGCCCGGGAGAAGATGTCGGCGTACAGGACGGTGCCGGCGCCCCCGGCGATCGAGAAGGCGGTGAACAGCACCAGCAGCACCACCAGCACGACGGTGGGGTGGCCGTCGGCCAGCCACCAGGTCAGGGCGGCGAGCACCGCCCACGACGCCCACCGCAGCGAGATCACCGCCAGCAGCAGCGGCTTCTTGCGAGGGCGGTCCTCGATCAGATAGGCGGTGAGCAATTGCGGGACCACCTCGCCGGCGCCCTGGACGGTGGCCATGAGGCCGACGGCGTAGGTGGATGGGGTGAGCGTGGCCACGAACGACGGCAGCACCGTGTGGATGCTCCCCAGCGCCGCAGCCATTTGGAAGAACACGCCGTGGACCAGGCCGGCGCCGAAGTTGCGGCGGTAGTCGGCGGGACGGTGCTCGGGTGCGGTCATGTCTTCCCCATCGATGCGGAGGCGGGCGGATCGGCGCGCTCCGCGCCGCCGGTAACCTCCGCCGGGTGACCGCCCCGGACGCCGTGTGGGACTACGCCGACGACCTGCGCCGGTTCGCCGCCCACCTCTGCCGCCATCCCCAGGACGCCGAGGACGTGGCCCAGAGCACCCTGATGAAGGCCGCCCAGCACATCGATGGGTTCCGGGGCGAGGCGTCGGTGCGCACCTGGCTGCACACCATCGCCACCAACGAGTGCCGCATGCTGCGCCGCCGGACCCCGCCCGGGGCGCTCGACGACGCGCTGGAGTCGGCGGTGTCGGCCGGGCGGCGCGGGCCGCTGCCGGTGGTGCCGGCCGATCCCGAAGACCTGGCGATGGAGGCCGAGACGCGTCGCGAGGTGGTGGACGCGCTCACCCGCCTCCCCGAGCACTACCAGAAGGTGCTGGTGCTCAAGGACGGATGTGGTCTTCGCTCTGCCGAGGTCGCTCGCCTGTTGGAGACCACGGTACCCGCGGCGAAGTCGATCCTGTTCCGGGCCAGGCGGAGCCTGCGGGACGCCCTCGCCGCAGGCTGACCCCGCCGCCGATTCGCGGTTGGCGGGGCGGCGGCGGAGAATGGCCGGAGGCGCACCCCGCAGCGGGCGGGTGCCGGAGAGGAGCCGCGCATGAAGATCGCCATCGCCTCCAACGACGGGGTCTCCGTCGGCCGCCACTTCGGGCGGGTGCGGGGTTTCGTCGTCCTCACCGTGGAGGACGGCGCCGTCACCGGGCGGGAGGAGCGTCCCAGCCCCAGGGCGAACGGCGGCGGCCGCGGCGAGCACGGCCACGCCGACTGCTTCGAGGTCGCCGGGGTGATCGGCGACTGCGAGGCCCTCGTCGCCGGCGGCATGGGCCGGGGCGCCTACGGGCGGTTCACCGAGGCCGGCATCGAGACGATCCTCACCGACGAGCGCTCGGTGGAGGAGGCGGCGGCCCGCTACGCGGCGGGAGACCTGCCGCACGTCGAGCGCCTGCTGCACCGGGGCCGGGGCGGCCACGACCACGACCACGACCACGACGACGACTGAGGCAGGGCCCGGCTAGCCGCAGCCCCCACCGGCCGGCGCCTGCGCCACCTCGATGACCACCTTCTCGGTGTACTCGAGTTCGAACTCCTCCGGGTCCGGGTCGGCTGCCGGCCACGACGACCCGAGCGCGGCGCTGAAGGCGTAGCGCAACTCGTCGTCGCCTCCGGCGGCCGGGACGGCCTCGGGGTCGAACACCGCGATCCAGTGGTTGATGCCGCCTTCGAGGATGTAGACGTTGCGGACCGAGTCGGCCACGAGCACCTTCCACAGGCGGGTCGCCCGCCCCTCGTCGTTGCTGACGGTGACGATGACCGTGTTGTCGGGCTCGTTGTGCAGTGTGGCGCTGACGTCGATGGCGTCGTGGCAGTCCACACGGCGGGCGTCCCAGATGTGGAACAGGTTGAAGTCGCCCTCGTCGCGGCAGTCGAGGATCACCACCTTGATGGCGTTGTCGTGGATCAGGTCGAGCAACTCGCCGGGGTGGATCTGCACCTCGCGGTCGGCGAGCACGGTCTCCATCTCGCCGGCGATGCGGTCCCACCGGTCGTCGTTGGTGGGCTGGCCGATGAAGAACACCGCGACCGCCAGCACGACCAGGATCCCGGCGCCGACGTAGCGGCCCCGGGGGGCGTCGGCCCGGGGGATCCCTCCGAACCGCTCCTCGAGCCACTCACCGCCCCAGAACATGCCGAGCGCCATCAGGACGACGGCGATGACGACGATGCCTGCGGACGTGTGCAGCCAGTCGAACAGGGTGAGCCGGCCGGCGAACGACGAGTTCCAGAAGCCCTCGAAGAGGCCCACCGTCTCGCCGAACGCCAGGATGCCGGTGATGGCGCCGAGCACGAAGAACACGCCGTCCACCTTGAGGGTGGCGGCGGCCACCAGCGACGTGCCGGGGCAGAACCCGCCGATGATGAAGCCGACGCCCATGATGAGGCCGCCGACGATGCCGGGCCACCAGTAGGTGGGGTTCACCCACACGTCGTCGAAGTCCATCCAGCCCAGGCCGGAGGACAGGTACAGCAGCACCATCGCGGTGACGATCGCGGTGAACATCACCTTCAGGACCGTGAGGTCCTTGAAGTAGAACTGCGCCGCCAGCTTGGTGGACTTGGCGAACCCCGCCGACTCCAGCACCGCCCCGAAGGCGGCGCCGATCAGCAGGTAGACGGCGTAGGTCCAGAAGGTGCCGAGGTTGCCGAGGAGGTCGAACGGTGCCATCGCCGCCTCCTAGTTCCAGGCCCGGCGGACGAAGTACGCCAGGGCGTACCCGCCGCCGAAGACGGCGAACATGAACAGCCAGGATCCTGCAGAGAGCACCGCTCCGCCGGACAGCGCCTGGCCAGAGGTGCATCCCCTGGCGAAGCGGGCGCCGTAGCCCATGAGGGCGCCGCCGATGAAGGCGAACAGCCAGCGGCGGTGCACGCTGATGTTGGGGCCCTTGTTGGTCTCGACCTTCAGGCGGCCGTGGAACCACCCGGATGCGAGCCCCCCGAGGATGGTGCCGAGTGCCACGTACACGACCCAGGAGTCGAACGGATTGGTCTCGCCGCCTGCGATGCCCACCAGGTAGGCGGTGTTGTCGATGTGGTCGGGGACGATCAGGTCCTCGAGCCACACGATCGCCCGGTTGATGCCGCCCGAGGCGCCGAGGCCGTTGCCGGTGATGAAGAACGCCAGGAACAGGACCACGCCGAGGGCGACGCCCGCCACGTACGGGTTCCAGAAGGGGCGCTCGGGCCGGCTCAGGAGCCGCAACCCGCGCGCCGGGTCGGACGTGCTCACGATGCGCTCCCTTCCTCGACGGTGTGACGCTCGACCTCGTCCCAGCCGGTCACCATGGCCTTGATGCCTGCCAGCGGGGTGTGGCCGGTGGTGGTGAGGTACACGTGCATGATCACGAAGGCGGCGAAGAGCCAGGCGCAGAGGGCGTGCACCGGGCCGACCACGCTGAGCCCGCCGATGCCGGAGGCCAGGTCGGGCCAGCGCTGGGCGCCCCAGATGACGATGCCGGTGACGATCTGCAGCGGCAGCAGCACGTTGAGGATGGCGAAGTAGGTGACCTGCTGCAGCGGGTTCATCTTGTTGCGGGGGTCCTTCTCGAACGGGTGCGGCTCGCCCTTGAAGATGCCCTTCACGTAGTACACGGCCTGGCTGATGGCCCGGTCGAAGAAGCCCTGCGGGCGGGGGATGAACTGGCGGATCTCGCCCGAGGCGACGTGGTAGAAGGCCGACAGGGCTGCGTTCACCAGCAGCACGGCCGCCACCACGTTGTGGACGGCCACCGTCCACCGGAACGAGGCGAACCCCAGCAGGTCGGGGGCGTGGATCACCAGGCCCGTGGCCAGCAGGGTGAAGATGGCGATCGTCTGCAGCCAGTGCCACAGCCGCTCGTACACGGTGTACATGTACACGGGTTCCACCGGGACGTGCGGCAGCGGGTTGCGGCGGGCCGCCCACCAGCGGGCCCCGGCGTGGGCGCCGACACCCGCCAGCACGCCCAGGATCGCCAGCACGCCCAGGACGTCCACCCACAGCACCCGGTCGGTGCCGAACACGTACAGGTCGCCGGAGCCGGAGGAGGCCTCGAAGGCGACCGAGCCGTCGTCCCCGCGCGTCACGGTGCCGGCGCCGGCGAGCGTCCCGACCGCCTCGGGGGCGACGCCGCCCGGGGCCGCCGCCGCCAGCAACGTGGTCCCGTCGAGGATCGAATCCGAACCGTGGCAGGTGCTGCACTCGGAGGTGGCCCAGTCGCCGGTGGCGACCGTGTGGTGGATGGGGTAGGCCCGCGTCTCGGCGGCGATCTCCGCCTCGGGGGCCCCGGCGTCGGCGAGCAGAGCGGCCACGGCGCGCTCCTGGTCCTCGGTGGTGATGATCAGTTCCCCCGTCGAGACGACGCCGTCGCCGTCGGCGTCGAAGGCGGCCACCACCTCGGGGCGGTACTGCCCGCCGTCGAGGAGCGCGCCGGCCACCACGTCGGGCCCGACCGGGGCACCGCCGGACACCCAGGTCCAGGTGGCCACCAGGTTGAAGGGAGCCAGGTCGCCTCCGGCGTCCGGCAGCACCGCCGGGGCGTAGCCGGTGACGAGGGAGCCGGCTGCGGTGGGGTCGCCGTCCACCCCGCGCCACACGGTGCGCGGCTCGCCGCCGGTGGTGACCACGGTGTGGTCCACCACGGCCAGCGCAGGGCCGACCACGGTGGGGATGTGGCAGGTCTCACACGCCAGCGCCTCGAAGTGGCGCTCCTCGTAGGGGAGCCACTCGTGGGCGGCGGTGGCGTCGTGGCAGTCGGTGCACTTCTCGGTGACCAGGCGGTGGTCGGGCCGCTCCAGGTACACCCCGGGGTCGATCTGGCGGGCGTCGAGGATCAGGTGCTCGGGCCGGGTGGCGTCGGCCTCGCGGAACAGGGCAGGGTTGTTGGCGGCGTGGTGGCATTCCGAGCACGCCACCACGCGTTCGGCGTGGACGTCCCAGGGGCGGCTCAGGGCGGCCTTGCCTGCGAGGTTGGCGCCGGACTCGTGCATGCGGTCTCCGGCGAACACCTCTCCGGTGAGGGCCGTCATCCGGTCGGCGAGCAGGTCGATGCCGGTGGTGGTCACCACCTCGGGCCCGACCACCGCCATGCCGTGGCACTCCCCGCAGGCGGTGATGGTGGGGCCCTGCGGCACCAATCCGGTGATGGACCCGTCGGCGTCGAAGGCGTCCGTCACCCACACCCACTCGCCGCCCTCGAGGGCGACGGCACCGGTGGCGGCGAGCGTGGCGGTGGTGGCGTCCCCGGGCCGGCCCTCGGCGAACATCGCCGACCGCGCCTCGAGCGACGCCTCGCCCAGGTGACACACGAAGCAGTCGAACTCGGTGCCGGTGACCGGGTCGCCCCCGGCGTGCCTGGCGCCGAGGGTGGCCAGCCAGCCGGCCACCTGCGCCGGGTCGGAGGGGTCGGTGAGCGTCCCCCACCCGGTGATCGGGTCCCACGACCCGAGCCAGCCCGGGCCCAGGTCCCACGGGCGGACCCCGCCGGCGCCGAGGTCCGACGAGCCGGCGTCGGCATGGGCGGCGTGACCGGCGATGTAGCCGGCGTCGTGGCAGGCGCCGCAGGTCTCCGTGGGCGACACCGGCTCGCCGCTCTCCACCACGGGGTCGCCCGCCGCATCCAGGATCGGCACCGGCGGGTGGAACGGGGTGTCGTCGCCGGCGGCGGGGCCCGCAACCAGCAGCACCGCCGCCACGGCGGCGGCGGCCGGCAGCACCAGGCGCGCCTTGCTCACCCCTGCCCCGCTTCCCGGCCCCCGTAGATCATGGGGTCGCCCTCGTACCCGAGCGACGCCCAGTCGAGGCGGCCGCCCTCGCCGTGGCAGTCGTTGCACTGCAGGGCGTTCTCGGCCGGCTGCACCATGTGGGCGGTGGGCCAGTGCATGGTGGTCTCGGTGAAGTCGTACTCGCCGGAGTAGGCGAGGCCGGCGATCTCCATGCCGAGCCGCGCCGCCTCGTCCCAGTCGAAGTCGGTCCAGTAGCCGCCCTCACCGAAGGTCTTGGGCTGGATGAGGTACCCGTACACCGGGTCGTAGATCTGGATCGCGGTATGGATCTTGAACGGGAAGATCTTCGAGTCGGGGTCGTCGATGCTGCCGTTGGGGGCGTTGAGCGCAGTCGAGCCGTCCTCCTCGATCGGATCGCCGAGCAGGTAGCGGCTCACGGTGCCGTTGGACCACTCGTAGTGCGGCACCAGGTCGTCCTCGTAGATGAACGACCCCTTGATCTTCAGGTACTCGTGCACGTCCTCGGGGAGGTCCTGGCCGGCCGCGGACCAGTCCCAGTGCACCTTGGTCGGCTCGCGCAGCGCCTCGGTGGGGATGTGGCAGGTCCGGCACGCCACCGACGACACGTGGCTGTTGATGCGGTCGTCCTCGTGGAGGTCCTCGCTGTGGCAGTCGGTGCAGTCGATGCCGTTCACGTCGTCGAGGCTCACCGAGGCGGCCCGGCCGCTGATCTGGTGGTCCTCGGTCTTGTGGCAGTCGGTGCAGATGAAGTCGTACTCGCCCATGTGGACGTCGACGTTGGCGCTGGGGTAGGAGAGGCTGGTGTCGAGGTCGCCGTGCTTGACGGCGTCGCCGCCGCCGCCGGCGAAGTGGCAGCCCCCGCAGTTGGTGCGGCTCGGCCCGCCCACGCTCTGTGCCGCGGCCACCAGGTCGACACCCTCGGCGGGCACCCCGGCGTTGGCCTTCACGTACTGGCCGCTGGTGTCGTGGCACACCAGGCAGTCGACGTTGGTGTCCTCGGTGAAGTCGTAGGTGTCGTCCTCCCACCCGTAGCCGGCGTGGCACGACGTGCAGGCGGGCCAGTTGCCCTGGATGCCGATGCAGAAGTTGTTGATGGCGTTCGCCTTGCCGAGCGCCACCGGCTCGTCCCTGCCCTCCACCTCCACGGGCTCGGCCTGCCAGGTGAAGTGCACGGTGTGCTTCATCTGCTCGGCGGCGTCCTCATGGCATTCCAGGCAGGCGGCGGTCACCTCCTGCCCCGTCTCGAAGGGGCCGGTCAGGAGGGCGGCGTGGCTGGTCTCCGGCACCCGGTCGGGCACGTGCGCCCACGGGTCGTCGGCCTCGGCGGCCCGCTCGGGGACGAACAGGATGATGGGGATGGCGACGATCGCCAGGGTGGCGGCGAGCGCCCCGACCCACAGCCACGGGTGGTGGCGCGAGGGACTCTGATCCGGGGGAGGCAAGGAGGACATGATCGGTGCTCACTATCCACGCTTCTGAGCGCCGCATCGGCCTGCGGGGTCCCGAACCGGAGGGACCTTCGACTCTCGGATACCCGTGAGGCGCGCCTCACGACTCGGGTCCCTCGTCGCGCGGCCGGGCCGTAGGATGACGGGCCCCGATCGGGATGTGCCGCCGTGTTCCACGAGATCCCCCCGCAGATGCTCGCCGAGATGCGGCGCCTCGAGCAGATCGACCGTCGCGACCGGGGCGACGGCACCCCCCACCTGCAGCGCCTCCGGCAGGTGCCGCCGGACACCGGGCGGTTCCTGGCGGTCCTCGCCGCAGGCGCCCCGGGCGGTGCGGTGTTGGAGATCGGCACCAGCGCCGGATACTCGGCGCTGTGGCTGTCCCTGGCCTGCGCCGCCACCGGGCGCCGCCTGACCACCTTCGAGATCCTGCCCTCCAAAGCGGCGCTCGCCCGCCAGACCTTCGCCGCCGCCGGGGTGGACCACCTCGTGGACCTCGTGGAGGGCGACGCGGTGGGCCGTCTCGCCGATGCCGGCCCGGTCGGGTTCTGCTTCCTGGACGCAGAGAAGGACCGGTACGCCGAGTGCTACGAGGCGGTGGTCCCGCTGCTGGTGCCGGGCGGCCTGCTGGTCGCCGACAACGTGGAGAGCCATCGGGAGGCGCTGCAACCCGTCGTCGACCGGGCCGTGGCCGACCCCAGGGTCGATGCGGTGGTGGTGCCGATCGGCAAGGGAGAGCTGGTCTGCCGGAGGGTCTAGCCGACCCCGCCGCTCACGCCGGCCGGGCCTTCGCCTCGCCGGGCACCAGGGAGCCGGGGGCGGCGGCCGCCTCCCAGGGACGGGCCAGAACGTGCCAGGCCAGCACCAGGGCCGGCACCTGCACTGCCAGGTCGGCATGGACGGCCAGGCGGTTGTAGGAGAGCATGCCGCCGGCGAGCCGGGCGATCGGCACGTCGCCCACCCGGATCGTCCAGCGCCGCGGCAGCGGATCGGAGGTGAGGTCGTAGCCGAACAGGGGGCTCGTGATCTCCCACCGGCGGCCCCACCAGGAGCGGCGGGTGACCCGGGCCGTCTCCTTGCCGTCGCTGAGGGCGGCGACCGCACCCCAGCCCTCCGGGCGCAGCAGGAGGGCGGTGCCGTCGGCCAGCACCGCCTCGGAGGTGTGGTGCCGGGGGTGGCGGGTCAGCGTGGCCAGGCGTTCGCCCTCCGACCACAGCTCCCAGCGGTTGGAGAACGGGGTGCTGGTGAAGCGTGCCTCTCCCGACACGGCGCGCACGGCCATGGCCGGAGCGTAGCGAGCGGTCAGTCCCCGGCGACGGGGAGGCGGGCGACGAAGCCGATCGCACCCACGGCGACGGCCAGCACGATCACCCGCGCCGCCCAGTGGGTGGCCACGAAGGCCGCACTCGTCCCGAAGGCGAAGGTCATGGCGGTCAGCGCCCACACCTTGGCCCACCGCGGGATGCCCCGTCCCGACCGGTACCCCTCGATCAGCGGGCCGAAGCGGGGATGGGTGATCAGCCAGGTGTGGAACCGGTCGCTGGAGCGGGCGAAGAAGAAGGCCGCCAGGAGCAGCGGCCCGGTGGTCGGCACCAGCGGCAGCACCAC
>JAHLKU010000065.1 GCA_020444505.1 Actinomycetota bacterium
CGAGACGGAGGCGGCAAGGCTCCGCGACGCCCTCGCCGCCGCCGAGGCAGCCACCCACGCCGGAGCTGCCGCACCCGCACCCGCACCCGCACCCGCGGACCCGGTGCCCGCCGTTCCCGCCGGTGTCGAGGAGCGTCTCGACATGCTCCAGGAGGTGCTCGCCGACAAGGAGGCGAGGATCGCCTACCTCGCCGACCGGGTCGCCCGCCTGGAGAGCAACCTGGGCGGCGGCCGCCGTCAGGCGCCCGCCGAACCGCCGGCTCCCTCCGAGGCCCCCTCCGCGACGCCTCCGGCCGACCCGGCCCCGGCCGCAGAGCAGGAGCCCGACGACCTCACCGAGATCTGGGGGATCGGCCCCGCCATCCAGCGCAAGCTCAACAGCATCGGCGTCACACGGTTCGAACAGGTGGCCGCCCTCGGGCCCCACGACCGTGAACGCGTCGGCGAGTTGCTCGGTGACTTCCTGGACCGGATCGACGCCGACGACTGGGTGGGCCAGGCGCGGCGCCTGGTCGAGGCCAGGGGAGGCACGGTGCCGGAGCAGGCGCGCCTGGAGCCGATCCGCCTGGCGCCGGGCCGTGCCGACGACCTGACCCGCATCAAGGGCATCGGTCCCTTCATCGCCTCCACGTTGCGGGACCTGGGGGTCACGACCTTCGCCCAGATCGCCGCCTGGACGCCGTCCGACGTCGAGGAGTACGGCGAGGCGCTGGTGATCTTCCAGGGCCGGATCACCCGCGAGGACTGGGTCGGCCAGGCGCGCAGCCTGCTGCAGCACGGCTGATCTTCCAGATTCGGGAAGCACCGGGAGCCGGACCCCGAGCCTCTATGCTGGCGGCGTGTTGGAGATGCCCCGTCGTGAGCGCGTCCGCAGGACCGTGCTGCTGGTGGTCGCCGGGCTGCTGGCCCTCGCCCTCCTGATCGCCTGGACGGTCATCCTCAAACGCGGCCCCATCGAGGACGACCTCACCGCACGCTCCCTCGGTGCGCTCGACGACGCCGGCATCGCCGCCCAGGAGATCTCCTTCGAGGGCCGCGACGGGCGGGTGACCGTCGGCCAGGACGACGCGGTGGACGCCGGGGCGGCCATCGCAGCCCTGGAGGGGGTGCGGCTCATCAACGTGCTCGCCGTGGCACCCACCACCACGACGACGACCACCACCGTGCCGCCCACGACCACCACCCTCCCGCCGACGACCACCACCACGGCCGCAGCCGCCCCTGCGTCGTTCACGCTCACCGCCGACGGGGGCGAGGTGACCCTGTCGGGCCGGCTGACCCCTGGAGACGCCGGCACCCTGACCGGCGCCGCCGAGCGGGCGTTCGGCGCCGCCGCCGTCGTGGACGCGGTGGATGCCGACGCCGCCACGGAGACGCCCGAGTGGGTGTCCCCGCTCGCCGAGGCCCTGCCGTCGCTCGCCCTGGTCGCCGATCCCGGCCTCTCGGTGAGCGGGACCATCCTCACCCTGGCCGGCAAGGTGGCCGGCGAGGAGCGGCATGCCGCCGTCCTTGCCGCCTTCGAACCGGTCGGCCTCGAGATCGCCGACGGCATCGCCATCGCCGCCCCGCCCACCACCGAGGAGGCGGCGGCGCTGGAGGCCGGCCTCAACGCCGCCCTCGCCGATGCCACGGTGCTGTTCGAGACCGGCAGCGCGGAGGTCTCCGTCGAGGGCGCCGCCGTCCTCGACGGGATCGCCCCGATGCTGAACGCCGTGCCGGGCGCCAGGGTCGAGATCGGCGGCCACACCGACGACCAGGGCCCCAGCGACGGCAACCTCGTCCTCAGCAGGCAGCGGGCGGAGGCCGTGATGACCTACCTGGTCGCCGCCGGTGTCGACCCGGTACAGCTGACCGCGGTCGGCTACGGCGAGGAGTTCCCGATCGCGACCAACGCCACGCCGGAGGGCCGGGCGGCCAACCGGCGCATCGAGTTCACCGTCGAGGGGAGCGCATAGACATGCTCTGGCTCATCACCCAGATCGCCGTCTTCCTGGTGATCGCCTTCGTGCTCGGCATCCTGATCGGGTGGCTGCTCTGCTCCCTGTGGCCGTCACGCCGCTCCCGCATCCGGGAGTCCGAGCTGCAGGCCGCCCTGGCCAGGGCCACCGCCCGCATCAACGACCTGGAGGCCGGGCTCCAGTCCAAGCGAGTGGCCGCGGCCGCCGCCGCCGAACAGGAGGAAGCGGCCCGCAGGCGGGTGGAGGAGCTGGAGGCCGGCCTGGCGAGCCTCGAGTCCCACGGCGACGCCGACACCGCCGAGATGGAGCGCCTGCAGGCGGAACTGGACGAAGCCCTCGGGTCGATCTCCACGTTGCGCCGGGAGGTCGCCGGCCTCCAGGCCGGCAGCCAGTCGGTGGATCAGCTCCGCGACGAACGCGACCGTGCCGTGCGGCGCATCGCCGAACTGGAGGCGTCGCTGGCCGAGTCCGCCTCGGCGCCGGCACAGGCCGGCCTCTTCGACACCGGCGACGGCGACGACGAGACCACCACCGAGGCGGCGCCCGCCCTGCAGTTGGTGCCCGAACCGGACGGCGGCGGCGGGGGAGGAGCCCCCGAGGACGACGCTCCCGAGGACGTGTCCGCCGACGAGCCCGCCCGGGACGAGGCACCCGATGCGTTCGCCTGGGGACGCCCCGCGGGATCCGCCGATGCCGAGGCACCTGCGGCCCTCGACGCAGACGACGCGGAGGGCGCCGAGGAGCCCGCCGGGGAGGAAGCGCCCGAGCCCTTCGACCCGGAGGTGGAGGAGGCGTTGCGCAGGGAAGCGGTCGCCTCCGTCACCGAGCGGTTCCGGCCGTCGGCCGCAGAGGACCCGGACGATCTCACCCGGATCTACGGCATCGGGCCGGTCCTGCAGCGGACCCTCCACGAGATGCACATCACCACGTTCCGCCAGATCGCCGAGTTCACCGACGACGACATCGACCTGGTGTCCCGTGCGCTCGGCCGAGCCTTCCCCGACCGGGTCCGCCGCGACGACTGGAAGGGCGGCGCTGCGGAGATCCTCAGGCAGGAGCAGGAGGACGGCTGGTAACGGCCGGGGGCGTCCGCAGCTCGGCGAACACGGCGCGCGCCACCTCGACGGCGCTGCGTTCGTCGTCCACCCGGTAGGCGGCCGCCCCGGATCGCAACACCGACAGCGCCTCGGGCTCGACGCGATCGAACGTCTCGAGCAGGTCCGCGATCGTGTCGTTCCAGAGCCAGGCCACGGCGATCTCCGGGAAGGTGGGCACTCCCACCGTACCCCCCGTGTCAAGTCGCCCTCCCGGCCCGTCTCCGGGCACTCCGGGCGGTGGCATCATGGGGCCATGGCCCCCTCACTGGCCGGGAGGCTGCTCGTCGCCGGGCCCCGGCTCATCGACCCGAACTTCTTCAGGACGGTGGTGCTGGTGTGCGAGCACGGCGAGGAGGGAGCCCTCGGCGTCGTCCTGAACCGGCCGACGGACATCCCGGTGGGCGACCACCTGCCGGGGTGGGTGGAACGGCTCAGCCGGCCCGAGACGGTGTTCGCCGGGGGGCCGGTGCAGCCGGAGATGGCCATCGGGCTGGGGCGGTGCGGCGAACACGCCCCCGAGGCCTCCTGGTCGGCGGTGACGGGGGACATCGGCATGGTGGACCTCACCGCCGCCCCCGGTGACCTGGTGGGCGACCTGCGCGACCTGCGGGTGTTCTCCGGGTACGCGGGGTGGGGGGCCGGCCAACTGGAGCAGGAACTCGCCGGCGGGGACTGGGTGACGGCGGCGCCCGGGCCGGGCGATCTCTTCGGTGCCGACCCCGAGGGCCTGTGGACCCGGGTGCTCAGACGGGAAGGCGGCCCGGCGGCCCTCTACGCCCACTTCCCCCTGGACCCGCGAGTGAACTGACGGGTTCCTGTCGTACCCGGCCCCCAGGATGGGGCCATGGCGGGCGCGGCCACCATCCTGCATGCCGACCTCGACGCCTTCTATGCCTCGGTCGAGATCCTGCGCGAGCCGTCGCTGCGGGGCCGGCCGATGGCGGTCGGCGGCGGCGTGGTGCTGTCCGCCACCTATGAGGCCCGGCGCCACGGGGTGCGCTCCGGCATGCGGCTCGCCGATGCCCGCGCTCGCTGCCCCGGCCTGGTGGTCGTGCGCGGGTCGTTCGGGGACTACGTCGGGTACTCGCGACGCGTCATGGCCGTGTTCCGGCGCTTCACCCCGCTGGTCGAGCCCATCTCCATCGACGAGGCGTTCCTCGAGGTGCACGGGGCCGCCCGGCTGTTCGGCCCGCCGCCCGAGATCGCCCGAAAGGTCCGGGAGGCGGTGCGCACCGAGACCGGCCTCCCGCTCTCGGTGGGGGTGGCCACCACCAAGTTCCTCGCCAAGGTCGCCAGCCGGGTGGCCAAGCCCGACGGCCTGATCGCCGTCGCCGCCGGCACCGAACTGGGGTTCCTGCACCGGCTCGACGTGGACCTGCTGTGGGGCGTCGGCCCGGTGACCCGGGAGCGGCTGGCAGGAGCGGGCATTCGCACCGTCGGCGACCTGGCCGCCGTCCCGCCGGCCGTCCTCGCCGGCGTCCTGGGGCACCACGGCGCCGCCCACCTGCACGCCCTCGCCTGGAACCGCGACCCGCGCCCGGTGGTCACCGGCAGGCGGGCCGGGTCGGTGGGAGCGCAGAGCACCTTCGGGCGCGACGTCGGCGACCCCGCTGCGCACCGTGCCGTCCTGCTCCGCCTGGCGGAGCGCGTCGGCTCTCGCCTCCGCGCCAAAGGGCGGGCGGGCCGCACCGTCACCGTCCGGGTGCGGTTCGCCGACTTCGAGACGGTCACCCGCCAGACCGCCCTCCCCGGCCCCACCTCCTCCACCTCGGCCCTCTACCGGGCAGGGCGCGACCTCACCGGGGCGGCGCTCGCCGAGGTGGGGCGGGGGAGGGGCCTCCGGCTGCTGGGGATCTCGGTCTCACACCTCACGCGCCTCCCCGATCTGCAGATGGAACTGCCCCTGACCGGCGCCGGGTTAGCCGACCCGGTGCTGCGGCCCGGCAGCCCGGAGGCGCTCGCCAGGAGCCGCCTCGACGTCGCCGTGGATCGGGCCCGGGAGGCGTTCGGGCGGGATGCGGTGTCCCGTGCGGCGCTGCTGGGCACGGGCCGCCGGGACGGCCCGACCCGCGACCACATCCCCGCTCCCGAGGACCTCTAGCCCCCGACCGTGGGGCGGATCTCGCCGCGGTGGATGGCGCGCACGGTGTCGATGGTGTCGGCCTCTGCCGCCGTCTTGTCGTCGCGGTAGCCGCGCACCCGGGCGAAACGCAGCGTCACGCCGCCGGGGTAGCGGGGGCTGGCCTGGACGCCGTCGAACGCCACCTCCACCACCTGCTCGGGGTGAACGTGGACGGTGGACCGGGTGCGGCGCTCCTCCAGGGCCAGGAACCGCTCGGTCTGCCAGCGGAGCATGTCGTCGGTGAGGCCCTTGAACGTCTTGCCCAGCATCACGAAGCCGCCCCCGGGGTCCCGCGCCCCCAGGTGCAGGTTGCTCAGCCACCCGGTGCGGCGCCCGTACCCCCACTCCGCCGCCAGCACCACCAGGTCCAGGGTGTGCACCGGCTTCACCTTCACCCACGCCGACCCACGCCGCCCCGCCCGGTACGGAGCGTCGAGCGCCTTCACGACCACGCCCTCCTGGCCGGCGTCGAGCGCCGCACCCAGGAAGGCGGCGGCCTCCTCGGGCGACGACGTGGCGACACTCGGGACGAGCGCCTCGGCCGGCAGCAGCCCCTCCAGCAGGCGCCGCCGCTCGGCCAGGGGGCGCCCGGTGAGGTCCTCCCCGTCCAGGTACACGAGGTCGAAGAAGCGCGGCGTGAGGCGCTCTGCGGCCCCGGCCGCGGAGCCGAAGCGGCCGGCGGTCTCCTGGAACGGCCGGGGACGCCCGTCGTCGCCGAGGACCACCGCCTCGCCGTCCAGGATCAGGCTGGAGGCCCGTGCGGCCAGCGCCGGGGCGGCCACCTCCTCCATCCGGCCGGTGACGTCCGCCAGGTTGCGGGTGTACACGGCGGCGCGCCTGCCGCGCCGGTGCACCTGGATGCGGGCGCCGTCCACCTTGTGCTCCACCGACGCGGCGCCGGTGGCCTCCAGCGCCGCGCCGGGGTCGGGGGCCGACGACGCCAGCATCGGCCGCATCGGGCGGAACAGCCGCAGCCGGAACCGCCGCACCCTCGACGCCCCGCCGGCGACGGCGGCGTCGGCCACCTCGTCGAGGCCGGCTCCCACCATCAGCGCCCGCCGCAGGTGATCCCCGGGGACCCCGGTGGCCACCCCGAGAGCATCCGTGACGAGCGCCTCGAGGGCCCCGTGCCGCACGTCGCCCAGCAGCAGCGATGCCAGGAAGTCCTGCTCGGCGGAGGTCGCCGCCGCCAGCAACGCGGCCGTCCGCTCGCGCCGTTCGGCCTCGGCGCCGGCGCCGGACACCCCTGCGATCCCCTCGATGGCCGCAGCCACGCCGGCGAGGGTCAGGTCGGGAGACGGGGCGGGGTCCACCCGGACGTCCCGCAGCGACGCCCAGCCCACCCCGACCCTGCCCTGGGGGAGCACGCCGGCGAGGTAGCAGGCTGCGAGGCCGGCGTCACCGGGCCCGGCGGCGCCCAGCAGGCCGGCGAGGAGGTCGACCTTCACCCGGCGCGACGACTTGGACGCCACGGCGGCAGAGCAGGCGACGAGGTCGGCGAGCAGCACGACCCGATCGTAGGGCGGCGGCTACCGCACCCGGGGCGGGAGGGTCTCGGGGTCGATGCCGTAGCGGGCGATCGCCGCCCCCACCACGTCGCGCTCCACCTGGCCGTCCTCGGCCAGCGCAGCCAGCACCGCGACCACCACATGGCGGTAGTCGACCTCGAAGAAGGCCCGCAGCGCCTCCCGGGTGTCGCTGCGCCCGAAGCCGTCGGTGCCGAGCGAGGTGAAGCGGGCAGGCACCCAGCGGGCCACCTGGTCGGGGACCGCCGTCATGTAGTCGGTGACGGCGACCACCGGCCCGAGCCCGGCGAGTGCCCTGGCCACGTACGGCTCCCTGCGAGGCCCTTCGGGGTGCAGGCGATTCCAGCGCTCGGTGTCGAGCGCCTCCTCGCGCAGCTTCTTGTAGGAGGTGGCGCTCCACAACTGGGCGCCCACCCCGTAGTGCTGCGCCAGTTCTGCCTGGGCGATGCGCGCCGCGGCGTGCGACGGGCCCGAGAAGAGGATGGCGGCGGGCACCCGGGCGCCCTCCGGGGCCGGGGCCCAGCGGTAGAGGCCGGCCATGATCCCGTCCTCGACGCCCTGGGGCCGGGCCGGCATCTCGTAGTTCTCGTTGTAGATGGTCAGGTAGTAGAAGACGTCGTCGCCGTCCCCGTACATGCGCTGCAGGCCGCGCTCGATGATCGTGCTCATCTCATAGGCGAAGGCCGGGTCGTAGGCCTCACACACCGGCACCGTGCTGGCCAGCACCAGGCTGTGGCCATCCTGATGCTGAAGGCCCTCGCCGGCCAGGGTGGTGCGCCCGGCCGTGGCCCCCATCAGGAATCCGCGCGCCCTGGCGTCGGCAGCCGACCAGATGAGGTCTCCCACCCGCTGGAAGCCGAACATCGAGTAGAAGGTGAAGAACGGCACCATCGGCACGCCGCGCGTCGCATACGCCGTGGCGGCGGCGATCCACGACGCCATCGAACCGGCCTCGGTGATCCCCTCCTCGAGGATCTGGCCGGCTGCGCTCTCCTTGTAGGAGAGGATCAGATGGTGGTCCACCGGTTCGTACTTCTGGCCCTCCGAGGCGTAGATCTCCAGTTCCTTGAACAGGGGGTCCATGCCGAAGGTGCGCCCCTCGTCGGGGATGATCGGCACCACCCGCTGCCCGAAGTCCTCGCTGCGCGCCAGGTTCCGCAACAGGCGGGTGAACGCCATGGTGGTGGAGACGGCGTTCTCGCCCGAGCCCGCGTCGAACTCGGCGAATGGCCCGTGGCCGGGGAGCGTCAGGTCGCGCCGGTGCGCCGCGGGGCGCCGCGGGAGCCGCCCGTTGAGGGCGCGGCGGCGCTCGGTGAGGTAGCGGCATTCGGGGTCGCCCTTCGGGGGCCGGTAGTACGGCGGCTCGGCGCCGTCGGCGAGCGCCTCCTCGGGGATCTCCTCGTGCAGGTGGAGCCGCTCCCGCAGCGCCATGAACTGCTGGTTGCTCAGCTTCTTGATCTGGTGGGTGGCGTTGCGCCCTTCCACGTCGGGGCCGAGGGTCCAGCCCTTGATGGTCTTGGCGAGGATGACGGTGGGGGCACCCTTGTGGTTGACCGCGGCGTGGAAGGCGGCGTACACCTTGCGGTAGTCGTGCCCGCCCCGCCGGAGGTGCCAGATCTCGTCGTCGGACATGTGCTCGACCATTCGGCGGAGCCGCGGGTCGGGCCCGAAGAAGTGCTCCCGCACGTAGGCGCCGTCCTCTGCCTTGTAGCGCTGGTACTCGCCGTCCACCGCATGGTTCATGCGGTTCACCAGCACCCCGTCGACGTCGGCGGCCAGCAGCGGGTCCCAGTTCGATCCCCACACCACCTTGATGACGTTCCACCCCGCGCCGCGGAACATCGCCTCCAGCTCCTGGATGATCTTGCCGTTGCCCCGCACCGGGCCGTCGAGCCGCTGCAGATTGCAGTTCACCACCCAGGTGAGGTTGTCGAGGTGCTCCCGGCCGGCGAGCGAGATGGAGCCCAGCGTCTCCGGCTCGTCGGTCTCACCGTCGCCCAGGAAGCACCACACCCGCGAGTCGCTGGTGTCGTCGATCCTGCGCTGGTGCAGGTACTTGTTGAAGCGGGCGTGGTAGATGCTCGAGATGGGGCCGAGGCCCATCGACACCGTCGGGTGCTCCCAGAAGTCGGGCATCAGGCGCGGGTGGGGGTAGGACGACAGGCCGCCGTCGATCTCCCGCCGGAAGTGGTCGAGGTCGTCCTCGTCGAAGCGGTGCTCCAGGTAGGCCCGGGCGTACACGCCCGGGGCGGCATGGCCCTGCAGATACACGTGGTCGCCGGGCTGCCCGTCCGATTTGCCCCGGAAGAAGTGGTTGAACCCGACCTCGTACAGCATCGCGGAGGAGGCGAAGGTGGACAGGTGCCCGCCGATGCCCTCGGCCCGCTTGTTCGCCCGCACCACCATCACCGCAGCGTTCCAGCGGATGAAGCGGCGGATGCGCTTCTCCAGGTACTCGTCGCCGGGGAACCAGGCCTCCTGCTCGGGCGGGATGGTGTTGATGTACGGCGTGCTCACCGATGCCGGCACCCCCACGTTCTGCGCGTGCGCCCGCTCGATGAGCTTGGCCATGAGGAACCTGGCCCGCGCCTTGCCGTTCCGCTCGACGATCTGGTCGAGGGCGTCGACCCACTCCTGGGTCTCCTCGGGGTCCAGGTCGGGCAACTGGTGGTGGAATCCGTCGATGATCATCCGCATGCTCCGGGTGGGCGCCGGGGGCTGAGGTTACCGGGGTCGGGCGCCCAAGGTCAGGCGGCGGCGAGCGCCAGCAGCACCGCCGCCGCCAGCGCGAGGATCGCCAGCAGGCCGGCGCAGAAGGCGGCGCCCAGCACCACCAGCAGGTAGAGCGGGTTGAGCAGCCGCAGCGTGCCGGCCACGCCGCCCACGATCTCCTTCACCCCGCCGCCGGCGCCGCGCAGATCCCGCAGCGCGCCCAGCAGCGAGCGGAGCCCGGCGAGGCCCGACGCCTTCACCTCTGCGACCTCGGCGGCGATGCCGTCCCGGGCCCCGGCGATCACCTCCGCCACCTCGCCGGACACCCGCTCCGGCAGGTCGGTGAGACGGCGCACCCGGCGGGCGAAGCCCAGCAGCACCAGGCCGGGGAGCGCCAGCAGCACCAGCAGCGGCACCCATGCGGCGAACGCACCCCAGGAGTCGAACACCCAGCGTCGCAGGAACACCGCCCAGATGGCCGGCGCCGCCGCCAGCGAGAGCCAGCCCCAGAGGCGCGCCCGCCGGCCCACGCCGTCGGCGAACGCCTCGACACGGGCCAACCCGGCGCCGACTGCCTCCAGCGGGGTGCGGGCATCGTCGTGCATGCCCCGATCATCGCAGCCCGGGGACGCGGATGCGCCGGCGGAGCGCCGCTGCAGCGCTACCGTCCTCGTTCGTGAAGACCCGCCTCGCTCTGCTCGCCGCGGCCTGCCTCGCCGCCAGCGCCTGCTCCTCGGGCGGGGTGCTGATCATCACCACCACCTCCGGCGCGCCAGCCACGACCGCGGCACCCTCCACGACGTCCACCACCACCACCACCATCCCCCGCGACTGCGCCCCGGCCCCGGAGCCGCTGCCCGAAGGCCTCGTCACCACCGACCCGGCCGCCGTCTCGCTGGCGCTGTCACAGGCCACGTTCCCCTGCGCCGAGGAGGTGACGGTCGCCCCGGCGGGCGATCCCACCGCCGCCCGCCGGGCGGCGCTCCACGCCGCCGCGGCGGGGGGCCCCCTGCTGCTGGCGGCCGGCGATGCCGGCTCGCTCGCCGCGGAGATCGCCCGACTCGACCCGGCGCTCGTCACCGTGGCCGGCCCGTGGGCCCACGACGACCCCGCCTTCGGGGGACGGGCGGTCGCCGCCCTCGACGAGCGTCTCGGCATCCGCGGCGGCATCGCCCAGGGCGCGTCCGACGCCTCCCGGCTGCTGGTGGTGGGAGAGGGGGCGGCAGCATCGTGGCCGGCCGTGTGGGCCGCCGCCCGGGCCGCCGGAGACACCGCGGTGCTGGCGGCCTCCGCCGACCTGCGGGCCCTCCCCGACGCCCAGACGGCCGCGCTCCGCTCCACCGCAGCACCGGCGAACCTGCTCGGCACCGGGGACGACGCCGCCTGGCAACTGGCCGCGGTCCGCAGCGGGTCCGAACTGCCGGGCGGCGGCCTTCTGCTGTTCCCCGGCCGGCGCCTGGTCGCGTTCTACGGGCATCCCCAGACCGGGGTGCTCGGCGTCCTGGGGGAGCAGGGCATCGACGGGGCGGCGGCGACCATCGAGCGGATGCTGCCGATCGTGGCCGAGTACGGATCCGACGGCGTCACCCCGGTCCCTGCCTTCGAGATCATCGCCACCGTCGCCTCCGCCGAGGCGACCTCCGACGGCGACTACTCCCGCGAGACGCCGCTCGACGTCCTGCGGCCGTGGGTGGAAGCGGCGGGCGAGGCCGGCGTGTACGTGATCCTGGACCTGCAGCCCGGCCGCACCGACTTCCTCACCCAGGCCGAGCTGTACGAGGAGTTCGTCCGCCTGCCGCACGTCGGCATCGCCATCGACCCCGAATGGCGCCTGGAGCCCTGGCAGGTGCACCAGCAGATCGGGTCGGTGGACGCCGCCGAGATCAACGAGGTGGCGGCGTGGATGGCCGGCATCGTGCGCGAGGAGGGCCTGCCGCAGAAGCTGCTGCTGCTGCACCAGTTCCGGCCCGAGATGATCCCCGACCGCGACGCGGTGGAACTCCACCCCGAACTGGCGATCGCCGTCCAGATGGATGGGCACGGAGTGCCGGCCGACAAGCACGCCACCTGGGGCCGGCTCACCGGCGCACCCGACGCCGGGCGCCTCTGGTGGGGGTGGAAGAACTTCTACGACGAGGACGCCCCCATGGCCACGCCGCAGCAGGTGCTCGACCTGGAGCCGACCGTCTACCTGGTGTCGTTCCAGTAGCGGCCCCGCCTGCAGCCGCTCACGAGGAGATCGCGGCCACCACCGCCCCGACGTGGGCGGCCAGGTCCTCCGGCGCCACCTCGAGTTGCAGGCCCCGCCGGCCGCCGCTGACGCAGACCGTCTCCCACTGCAGCGCCGAGGTGTCGAGCACCACCGGCATGGCAGTTCGCCGGCCGAACGGGCTGATGCCGCCGGTGACGTACCCGGTCCACCGCTCCGCATCTGCGGCGCCGGCCATGGCGGCCCGCTTGCCGCCCAGGGCAGCGGCCAGCGACTTGAGCCGCAGGGTGCGGTCGACGGGGACGATGCCCACCGCCGGGGAGCCGTCCACCTCGGCCACCAGGGTCTTGAACACCCTCGCGGTCTCGAACCCGATGGCCGCCGCCACTGCCACGCCGTAGGCGCCGCCGGAGGTGCCCGGTGCGGGGCCCGGCATCTCGTAGGCGTGCTCGCGGTAGGCGATGCCGGCCCCGTCGAGGCTGGTGGTGGCCCTGGTGGCGCTCATCGGCCCCATGATGCCAGCCGGAGTGGCGCTGCGATGCGCCGCCGAGGCTGCCGGCCGATGCGATCGGACGCGCAGCCACAAGCCGGCGGGAACGGTACCCTGGCGCCATGTACCGGCGCACCGCGTTGATCCTGTTCGTCATCTTCGCCCTCTGGGCGGCATGGATGTACTCCAAGGACGTCGCCTACGAACGCGGCAAGAGCATCGACTTCAGCGAGGGCACCGTGGAGTCGGTGATGGTGTCCTGCGGGGAGGCCGTGCCGATCCTGTTCCAGGGGGAGTTCGACGCCGGCGTGCCCGAGAGCGCCTTCCACATGCGCAGCGAGTGCGAGCGGGCGGCGCGGTCCCACCTGGGGTGGATCGCCCTGTTCACGCTGGCCTCGCTGGTGTTCCTGGTGATCGGCCTGGTCCGGGGGCCCGCCCCCAAGGTGCCCGCGATCGACCGCGTCCTGCAGCGGCTCCCGTCGCCCGCCCAGATGCGGGAGGGTGCCGGCACCGAGTGACCGGACCCCCTGCCGTGCCGATCCGA
>JAHLKU010000066.1 GCA_020444505.1 Actinomycetota bacterium
GCTCGTCCCGAGGCGGCCGCCCATGGATAGGCGCACCTGGGGGTTCCTGGCCGCCGGCCTCCTCGTGACCGTGGTGGTGGCGGCGGTGGTCAGCGGGTTCGCGTCGAGCGAACCCGACGGCCTCGAGAAGGTGTCGATCGACCAGGAGTTCGAGGGCGCCGCCGCCGACCACGCCCTGGCCGACTCCCCCCTCGCCGACTACGGGGTGGACGGCATCGACAACGAGCGCGTGTCCACCGGCGTGGCCGGCATCGTCGGCGTCGCCATCACCCTGGCGGCGATGGTGGGCCTGCTGTACGGCGTGCGCTTCCTGCACCGGCGCCGCGCCGCCGAGGGGTAGCCTCGCCGCCGTGGCAGGCAGTCACGTCCATGCGCTCTACCGGCATCGCGCCGGCCCGCTCCACGGCCTCGCGCCGCAGGTGAAGCTGGCCGCCACCCTGCTGTTCGTGCTCGCCGTGGTCTCGACCCCCCGGGAGGCCTTCTGGGCGTTCGGGGCCCACGCCGCGCTGCTGGGGACGCTGACCGCCGCCGCACGGGTGCCGCCCGGGTTCGTGCTCCGCCGCCTGGTGGTGGAGGTGCCGTTCCTGCTGTTCGCCGTGTTCCTGCCGTTCGTCGGCAGCGGCGACCGGGTGCAGGTGCTGGGCATGTCGCTGTCGGAGGCCGGGCTGTGGGCGGCGTGGAACATCGTCGCCAAGGCGACGCTGGGAGCGTGGGCCTCCATCCTCCTGGCCGCCACCACCAAGGTGCCCGACCTGCTGGACGGGTTCCAACGCCTGCGCGCCCCCCGGGTGATCACCTCCATCATGGGCTTCATGATCCGGTACCTCGACGTGATCGTCGGCGAGTGGAACCGGATGCGGGTGGCCCTGCGCAGCCGGGCCTACCGGCCCCGCAGCATCCGCAACGCCGCACCCCTGGCCGCCGCGTCGGGGGCGTTGTTCATCCGTTCCTACGAGCGGGGCGAGCGGGTGTACCTGGCCATGCTGGCCCGCGGCTACACCGGCACGATGCCGGAGGTGGCCGCAGCCCGCCCGGCCGGGGTGCAGTGGGCGGCGGCCGCCGCCGTCGTGACGCTCGCCGCCGCCGTCGCCGCCATGGGGTGGGTGACGAGATGAGCGTGCCCACCGTCGAGATGCAGGGCGTGACGTTCGCCTACCCGGACGGGCACCGGGCCCTCGACGGGGTGGACCTGCACGTGCACCCCGGCGAGCGGGTCGCGTTGCTGGGGCCCAACGGCGCCGGGAAGACGACCCTGGTGCTGCACCTGAACGGCATCCTCACCGCCGCAGCCGGCACCGTCAGCATCGCCGGGCTGGCCGTGGAGAAGGACACGATGGTCGAGATCCGCCGCCGGGTGGGCATCGTGTTCCAGGACCCCGACGACCAGTTGTTCATGCCCACCGTGGCCGCCGACGTCGCCTTCGGCCCCGCCAACCTGGGTCTGCGCGATGCCGACCTCGACGAACGGGTGGCCGCGGCGCTGGCGGCGGTGGGGGTGGAGCGCCTCCGGGACCGTGCCCCCCACCACCTGTCGTTCGGGGAGCGGCGCCTGGTGGCGATCGCGACCGTGCTGGCCATGGAACCGGAGATCGTGGTGCTCGACGAGCCCACCGCCAACCTCGACCCGGCAGGGCGGCGCGAACTGGCCGAGGTGCTCGACGGTCTGGGGCACACGATGCTGCTGGTCACCCACGACCTGCCCTACGCCCTGCAACTGTGCCCCCGCTCGGTGGTGCTCAACGGGGGCAGGATCGTGGCGGACGGGCCCACCCGGCAGATCCTCTCCGACCGGGCGCTGATGGCCGCCAACCGCCTCGAACTGCCCTACGGGTTCGACCCGTCCATCATCGGCTGACCTCCCCCCCGAACGACACCTCCACCGACTCGGCCTCCTGCTCGTAGCCGATGCGCCGGTAGATGGCGTTCGAGGTGGGGTTGGACAGGTCGGTGAACAGGAAGCAGTACCGCCGTCCCCGGGCGAGCAGCCACCGCGACTGGGCGGCCACCAGCGCCGTGGCATAGCCCTCGCCCCGCAGGCCGGGCGGCGTGTAGACCGGGCCGATCCTGATGCCGTTGGGGGTGAGGCCGCCGTGGCCACTCATCGACACCGGCCGGCCCCCCGCCTCCCACAGCCAGAGCGCCGCCAGCGGATCGTCCCCCGACAGGCGCCGCCGGGCCATCCGGTCGATCCGCTCGGCGTCGTCGTCGTGCCCGGGCAGCGCCTCGGCGGTGAAGTCCACGATCCACCGGGTGACCAGCGGCAGGTCGTCCAGGACCGCAGGCCGGGGCCTCCCCTCCACCTCCGGCACCGGGCGGGCCTCCGAGAGGGCGAACACGCCCTGGCGCATCGTCACGGTGGCGGTGACGCCGGCCGCCGCCGCGTAGGCGTCGGCGAACCAGGCCCCGGCCGGCAGCGAGCCGACCACGCCGGGCAGCGGGGTGTCGCGCAGGAAGGAGGCAAGCGCCCGGGCCGCCCCGGGGCCCGGCAGGTCGGCCACCACCAGGTGGTAGGGGCTGGTGCGGAGCGCGCCGGTCACCGGCACGCCGCCTTCGCACAGCGCCCACAACTCGAACTCCGGGTACACCTCCGGGTGGTCCACGAGGGTCGAGAGGACGCCCAGGATGAGGTTGTGGCGCACCTCGGAGACGAGGAACCGTTCCTCCAGGTCGTCGCGAAAGCGCGCCGGGTCGGTGTAGGGGACCACCTCCATCGGGGGACCCTACCGCCGCCCGCCTTGCGTACGCTTGCCGTGTGAGCCTGCTCCGCATGGCGCGGGAGACCCCGCCCGACCGTGACCGGTACGTCGACTTCCTGCGCGGCTTCTCCATCTGCGTGGTGGTGCTGGGCCACTGGCTGATCGCCGTCGTCACCTGGCAGGGCGGCGAGGTGGCCGGCACCAACGCCCTGGAGCAGATCCGGGGCCTGTGGGCGGCCACCTGGGTGCTGCAGGTGATGCCGCTGTTCTTCTTCGTCGGAGGGTTCTCCAACCTGCGCTCGTGGCGCGCCTCGGTGCGCAGGGGCGGCGGCTACCCCGCGTTCCTGCACGGCCGCCTCAGCCGCATGATGCGGCCCACCGGCGTGTTCCTGGGCATCGGCCTGGTCGTCACCGTGACGCTGGACGCCCTCAACGTGGCCGACAACGTGGTGTTCCCCGCCTCCACCCTCATCACCCGGCCGCTGTGGTTCCTGGGCGTGTACATGATCGTGGTGGCGCTGGCGCCCCTGATGATCGCCCTCCACGAGCGATACGGGGCCCGCGCCGTCCTCGGCCTGGCGGTGGTGGCCGTGGCGGTGGACGTGATCCGCTTCGGCCTCGACGTCGGGGCGGTCGGCTACGTCAACTACCCGGTGGTGTGGCTGCTCGCCCACCAGATGGGCTTCCTCTACGCCGACGGCGCCCTCACCCGCAGGGTGGCGGCGGTGCTGGGCGCCGGGGGCCTGGCGGCGATGCTGGCCCTGGTCAACCTGGGGCCGTACCCCGGGTCGATGGTGGGCCTCAGCACCGACGAGTTCTCCAACATGGACCCGCCCACGCTGGCGATCCTCGCCCTGATGCTGTGGCAGATCGGCCTGGCGATGCTGCTGCGGGGCCCGGTGAGCAGGTGGCTGGCGGGGGTGCGGGCGTGGGCCGGGGTCATCCTGGTCAACTCGGTCATCATGACCATGTTCCTGTGGCACCTCACCGCCATGCTGCTGGGCATCGGCATCCTGTTCCCGCTGGGGTTCCCCCAACCCGATGCCGGCACCGCCACCTGGTGGCTGCTCCGGCCGGTGTGGGTGCTGGTGCTGGTGGTGCTCCTCGCCGGGTTCGTCGCCCTGTTCGGCCGGTTCGAGCAGCGCGGCCTGCTGAAGCCGGTGACGCCGGCCACCGGCGGCGGGGCCCCGGCGGCCGCCGCAGCCGCCGTGGGGGCGGCCATGCTGGTGATGGGCGTGCTCGGCTTCGCCATGGGCGGCATGCACCAGTTGTTCTCCACCGAGGGCACCGACCTGATCGTGTTCGGCCTCAACCCGTTCCAGAACGTGCTGCACCTGCTGCTGGGTGGGGTGCTGCTGGGCGCCTCGGTCCGCCCGGCCCCGGTGGTGCGGGCCGGTGCGGCGGCCGCCGCCGTGGTGCTCGCCGCCCTGGCGGTGGTGGGGGCGCTGATGGACGGCGGGGCGCTGACGAACCGCCTGGCCGCAGACCTCGCCGACCACGTCTTCCACGGGGTCGCGGCGGTGCTGGCGGCTGCGGCCGCCTGGGCGGCGGGGAGCGCGGCCGCAGCCTGACCGGCGGAGTTGCCTCGTGCGTGTGCTTTCATCGGGCCCGCACCCATCGAGAGGCACCCCCATGCGCCGCGCCGCCGCCCTGCTGACCGCCGCCGCCCTCCTGCTCGCCGCCTGCGGGTCGGACGGCGGCAGCACCGACACCTCCGAGCCCAACGACGCCCCCGACGCCGACGTCACCACCACCGTCGCCGGGTCCCCCGGCATCGGCGCCACGGCCCAGAGCGGCAACCTGGTGACCGTCCACTACACCGGCACCCTGCTCGACGGCTCCGAGTTCGGCACGTCGGTGGGCGGCGAGCCGCTGCAGTTCACCATCGACACCGGCCAGATGATCCAGGGCTTCAACGACGCCGTGATCGGCATGGCGCCCGGGGAGACGAAGACCATCACGCTGCCCCCGGAGGAGGCCTACCAGGACTACCAGGACGACCTGGTCATCGAGGTGACGCTGGACCAGGTGCCGGAAGGCACGGAGGCCGGCGACCAGCTGATGTCCCCCGCCGGCCAGGTGGTCACCGTGGTGGAGGTCACCGACGAGTTCGCCGTCGTGGACACCAACCACCCCCTCGCCGGAGAGACGCTGGTCTTCGAGATCACCCTGGTGTCGATCGACGCGTAGCGGGCGCCCCGGGCGTCAGTGGGCGGTGGCCCCGCCGTCCACCACCAGCGCCGACCCGGTGACGAACGACGCGTCGTCCGAGGCCAGGAACACCGCAGCGGCGGCGATCTCGTCGGTGGTGCCGAACCGGCCGACCACCAGGTCGCCGAGCAGCTTGGCCTCCAGCGTGGGGACCTGCTCCATGGGGCCCTCGATCATCGGGGTCCGCACGTGGCCGGGGGCGAGGCAGTTCACCCGGATCTCGGGGGCGTGATCCATCGCCATCGCCTTGGTGAGCGTCACCACCGCCCCCTTCGAGGCGCAGTAGGCGGTGATGTTGCGGTCGGTCTTCCAGGCGCTGATCGACGCCATGTTCACGATCGACCCGCCGCCTGCCTCCAGCATCGCCGGCACCGCGAAGCGGGACACCTGGTAGATGCCCTTCACGTTGACGTCGAAGATGCGGTCCCACTCCTCCTCGGCGGTCGTGGTGACGTTGCCCCAGGAGCCGACCCCCGCGTTGTTGCACAGCACGTGGAGGCCGCCGAACCCCTCGACCGCTGCGGCGACCATGGCCTCGGCATCGGCGGCCGACCGGACGTCGCCGATGGCGAGCTCGGCGCGGCCCCCTGCCCGCGAGATCTGCTCGACGGTCGCGGCGCCGCCCGACCCCTCCAGGTCGGCCACGACCACCGCGGCGCCCTCGGCGGCGAAACGGGAGGCGATGGCCCTGCCGATCCCCGACCCGGCCCCGGTGACCAGCGCGGCCTTTCCCTGCAGGCGCATGGCGCCCCCTTCCGAGCCGTGATCGACGACGGGCCGGCCCGCTTCGGAGTCTCGCGCGGCGGAGGGCGGCGCGGCGGACGGCCGGGCTAGAACCCCACGCCGATCGCCTCGCAGAGGAAGCGCATGAACGGCGTGGCCGTCTTCACGGCGGCCAGGTACTCCTCCAGGAACCCGTCCGACGTCACCTGCTTCTGGGTGAGGCGGGCGGTGGCCAGGAAGTCCTTGCGCTTCAGGTCGTCGATGAGGGGGTGGCCGTCGTCGAAGCCCCTGGGGGGCCGGACCAGCGACTCGCCCTGCAGGCCGCCGTAGGCGCCGGTGAAGCGGGCACTGCGGGTGGCCCGCTTCCAGGCGGCGCCTTCGTCGGCGATCTTGTGGCGGATCGCATAGGCGTGCTCGGTGGAGGGATGCCACAGCCCCACCCCGGCGAAGCAGTTGCCCGGCTCCAGGTGGAGGTAGTAGCCGGGCGCGTGCACGTCGGCCCGGGTGGCGACGTGGCGGAACTGGATGCCCACCTGGGTCTTGTACGGCGACTTGTCGCTGGAGAACCGTGTGTCGCGCTGGATGCGGAACAGCGACCCGCCCACCTTGCGGGCGTCGGCGGTGAAGTGCTCCGACACCTTCAGCAGCGGCCCGGAGACGTCCTCGATGAACCGCAACGCCGGTTCGCGCACGTCCTCCTCGAAGCGGGCCTGGTTGGCCTGGAACCAGGCCCGGTCGTTGTGCTCCCTCAAATCCTTCAGGAAGGCGAACAGTCTGGGGGTGAAGTGGCGGGCCATGGCCGACACGGTACCGGCGGGCGGTGGCCGAGGGGAGGGGGCCGCCCGGCGGCTACCGTCACGGCGTCGACGCCCCGTGGAGGCACCGTGCCCATCATCACCACCGAGATCGCCATCGACGCCCCGCCCGAGCGGGTGTGGGACGTCCTCATGGACTTCGCCGCCTACCCGGAATGGAACCCGTTCATCACCGCCATCTCCGGCGAGGCCGCCCTCGGGGAGCGCCTCGCCGTCACCCTCACCCTGCCGACCGGCAAGACGATGCGATTCTCCCCGGAGGTGACCGTCTGCGAACCACAGCGGTTCTTCCGCTGGCACGGCAAGGTGGGCGTGCGGGGCATCTTCGACGGCCATCACTCCTTCCGCCTCGACCCCACCCAACGCGGCACTCGCGTCGAGCACGCCGAGCGCTTCACCGGCCTGCTGGGCTGGATGATGTTCGGCAAGACCCGCCGCCAGACGGAGGACGGCTTCCGGGCCATGAACGCCGCCTTGAAGGAGCGGGCCGAGGCCTAGGGCCGGCCCGGGCGCCGCCCCCCACCGGTCCCCGGACGCGCCCGGGGCACGAGCGGCTAGCCGAGCGCCCGGTCGAGGTCGGCCACCAGGTCGTCGGGGTGCTCGATGCCCACCGACAGGCGGATCAGGTCGGCAGGCACCTCCAGGGCCGACCCGGAGGCCGCCAGGTGAGTCATGGACGCCGGCACCTCGATCAGCGATTCCACCCCGCCCAGGCTCTCGGCCAGCAGGAACACCGAGGTGGACGACGCCACCCGCGCCGCGGCCTCCGGGCCGCCGCGGGGCCGGAAGGACACCATCCCGCCGAACCCGGCCATCTGCCGGGCGGCCAGGGCGTGCTGGGGGTGCGAGGCGAGCCCGGGGTAGATCACCTCGGCCACCCTGTCGTCGCCGTCCAGGAACGCCGCCACCCGGGCGGCGTTGGCGCCGTGGCGGTCCATCCTCACCGCCAGCGTCTTGATGCCCCGCAGCACCAGGTAGGCGTCGAAGGGGCCCGGCACCGGCCCGGCGGCGTTCTGCAGGAAGCGGAGGCGCTCCGCCAGGTCCGGGTCGGCCGTCACCAGCGCCCCGCCCACCGTGTCGGAGTGGCCGCCCAGGTACTTGGTGGTGGAGTGGAGCACGAGGTCGGCGCCGCGGGCCAGCGGCTGCTGCAGGTACGGGGTGGCGAACGTGTTGTCCACGCACAGCAGCGCTCCCGCGTCGTGCGCCACGGCGGCCATCGCATCGAGGTCGGCGATGCGGAGCAGCGGGTTGGTGGGGGTCTCCACCCACACCATGGCGGTGGACGGGCCGGCGGCGGCGGCGACGGCGCCGGGATCGGTGACGTCGGCCGCCGTCCACTCCACCCCCTGAGACGCAAGCACCTGCGACACGAAGCGGAACGTGCCCCCGTAGGCGTCGTCGGGGATCACCAGGTGGTCGCCGGGCCGCAGCAGGTACCCGGCCAGCGCGGTGGCCGCCATGCCCGAGGCCGTGGCGACCGCGCCGCCGCCGGGGCCCGCGCCCTCCAGCGAGGCCAGCACGTCCTCGAGAGCGGTCCGGGTGGGGTTGGCGGTGCGGCTGTACTCGTACCCGCCGTGCTCGCCCGGCGCCGCCTGGGCGTAGGTGCTGGTGGCGTAGATGGGCGTGACGACCGCCCCGGTCGCGGGGTCGGGCGCTTGCCCGTCGTGGATCGCCCTCGTCTCGAACTCCATCACGCCTCCCCCATGCCGTGGCTCTCCAGCCACTCGTCGTCGAACGCCTTGGACAGGTAGTTGCGGCCCGAGTCGGGCAGCACCGTCACCACCAGGTCGTCGGGGCGGCGCGCGGCCACCCGCAGCGCCCCCACCAGCGCCATGCCGCCGGACACGCCGGCCAGGACACCCTCCTCCCGCACCACCCGTCGGGTCATGGCGAAGGCCTCGGCATCGGAGACCTGCTCGTAGGCGTCCACCACCGACGGGTCGAAGGCGTCGGGCCAGAAGTCCTCGCCCACCCCCTCGGTGAGGTAGGTGTGCACCCCGCCGGGGCCGGCCGCGGTGTAGATGGAGCCCACCGGGTCCACCCCGACCACGTGGACGGCCGGGTTGCGGGCCTTGAGCGCCCGTGCCGTCCCGGTGATGGTGCCGCCGGTGCCCACCCCGATCACCAGGGCGCCGACCTGCCCGTCGGTCTGCCGCCAGATCTCGGGCCCGGTGGCCAGTTCGTGGGCGCCGGGGTTGGCGGGATTGGCGTACTGGTCGGGCCGGTAGTGGCCGGGCCGGGACGCCAGGTCCTCGGCCACCGAGTAGTAGGACGCCGGGTCGTCGGGATCGACGTCGGTGGGACAGACCACCACCTCTGCCCCGTAGGCCCGGAGCAGATCCTGCTTCTCCTTGCTCTGCTTGTCGGCCATCACCGCGATCAGCCGGTACCCCTTGATGGCGGCCACCATCGCCAGGCCGACGCCGGTGTTGCCGCTGGTCGGCTCGACGATGGTGTCGCCCGGCCGCAGGTGGCCGAGCGCCTCGGCGCGCTCCACCATGCCGAGGGCGATGCGGTCCTTCACGGAGCCTCCGGGATTGGTGTGCTCCAACTTGGCGGCGAGGTTGCCGGCCGGGTGCAGACGGGACAGGCGGATGAGGGGGGTCTCACCGATGGCGGCGAGCACGTCGGGGCGGATGTCCATGGCCCGGGAGGTTAGGGCGGGGCGGGCCGCAGCGATGGTCCCGCGGGGGAAGGGCCGTCCGGCCCCTTGCCCGGAGCGCTCGATGCCGCGATGGTGGCCGAGGAGCGAAGGTGTGCAAGGCGCACCCGACACGCGCCCTGCACCGGAGGAGGACGTCGACCATGCCCCCAGACGACGCCGCCGCCGTCGTCACCAGCGGCCTCCGGCGGGAGTTCGGCCGCATCACCGCCGTGGACGGCATCGACCTGTCCATCCGGCGCGGCGAACTGTTCGCGCTGCTCGGGCCCAACGGCGCCGGCAAGACCACCACGATCCGCATGCTGTGCTGCCTGCTCCGTCCCAGCGGAGGCTCGGCCACCATCGGCGGACACGACGTGGATCGCGACCCGCTGGCCGTGAAGAGGATCATCTCGGTGTCGCCGCAAGAGACCGCCGTCGCCGAGCACCTGAACGCGTGGGAGAACCTCTCGCTGATGGCCAGGCTGCACGGCCTGAGCCGCAGGGAGACCCGCCGCCGCTCGAAGGAACTGCTGCAGACCATGGGGTTGGAGCAGCGTGCACGCGACCGGGTGAAGAAGTACTCGGGCGGCATGAAGCGGCGGCTCAGCATCGCCATGGCCCTGGTGAGCGACCCCGACGTGCTGTTCCTCGACGAGCCCACCCTGGGCCTCGACCCGCAGTCCCGCCGGGGGCTGTGGGAGCACATCGCCGGCCTCAAGGGCTCGGTGACCATCCTGCTCACCACGCACTACCTGGAGGAGGCCGACGCCCTCGCCGACCGCATCGCCGTCATCGACGAAGGGGCGATCGTGGCCCTCGGCACCGCCGACGAGTTGAAGGCGTCCGTGCCGGGCTCCGGGGTCACGATCGTCGACGCCGACCTGACCGACGAGGCCGCAGAGGCCCTCCGGTCCCGGTGGCCGGACCTCCGCCGGACCGACGCCGGCGCCGAGATCGCCGACGAGGGCGTGAGCCTGGACGACGTGGTGGACGTCCTCCGCCCGCAGGGGATCGCGGTGCGGGCCGTGTTCCGGAAGAAGGTGACGCTCGACGACGTGTTCGTGCACCTCACCGGGAAGGAGTTGCGGCCATGAGGTGGCTGGAGCTCGCCGAACGGAACTTCAAGGGCATGTGGCGCGACTGGCTCTCGCTGGGCGTGAACGTGGGCCTCCCCATCCTGCTGGTGCTGGTGCTGCAGGCGCTGGAGGGCGTGGACGACTTCTTCGCCCCGGCCTCGCTGGCGCCGGGCGTGGCCCTGTTCGGCTTCGCGATGCTGACGATGACCTCGGCGATGGCCCTGGCCCAGGACCGGGAGTCCAGCCTGTTCGCCCGCCTGCTGACCACACCGCTGCGGGCCAACGACTTCGTGCTCGCCTACTCGCTGCCCTACGTGGTGGTGGCGCTGATCCAGGCGGTCGTCGTGTTCGCCGTCGCGTTCGCCCTCGGCATGACCGTCGCCGGCGGGTGGCCGCTGGTGGTGCTGGTCGTGGTGGTGATGGCGCTGTTCTACGTGGCGATGGGCATGCTGATCGGGGCCGTCACCCCCTACAAGGCCGTCACCGGGCCGTGGGTGGTGGTGCTGCTGCTGACCATCTTCGGGGGCACCTGGGTGAACCTCGAGGACATCGGGGGCGTGTTCCAGACCGCCGCCGACTGGTTCCCGTTCTCTCACGCCCTCGAGGCGATGCGCGGCGCCATCCTGGGCGGGGCCGGGTTCGGCGACGCCCTCGGCGACCTGTGGTGGGTCCTGGGATACACGGCGGCCGTGATGGCGCTGGCCGTCTGGGTGTTCCGCAGCCGCATGGTGGAGTAGCCGGGCGGC
>JAHLKU010000067.1 GCA_020444505.1 Actinomycetota bacterium
GTGCGGCGCCGCAGGCGGGCCTAGCCCTCTGCCGGGCTGCGGCCTCTCCGCACCGACTGCACGGCGAGCACCACGAAGAACAGGGCGATGGGCACCACGGCCATCGTGGCCGACCCCGACGTGTCGGCGTGGTAGCTGATGACCAGCCCGGACGCCACCGAGAAGACGCCGATGCCGGCGGCCACCGCCATGATCGCCGGCACCCGCTGCACCAGCAGGGACGCGGTCGCCGGGGGCCCGACGAGCAATCCGAGCACCAGCAAGGTGCCGACCGTCTGGAACGACCCGACGATGCCCAGGGTGATCAGTCCCAGCATCACCCCGTGGGCGAGGCGGGGCCGCAAGCCGAGCATCTGTGCCTTCTCCTCGTTGAAGGCGAGCACCAGGAACGCCCGGTAGAAGAGCGCAGACACCACCAGGGTCACGGCGACCACCACGGCCAGCACCGCCAGGTCGCCGGTGCTGACACCGAGGGCGTCGCCGAACAGGATCGAGGTGAGGTCGCCGGTGTACGAGTCGCTGCGGGAGATGAGGATCACGCCCAGGCCCAGCATCCCCACGAACAGCAGGCCGATGCCGGTGTCCTCCGAGAACGCCGTCTGGCGGTGGACCAGGCCGATGCCGCCGATCATCACGGCGGCGGCGATGGCGGCGCCGATCAGCACGTTGAAGTCGAGCAGCACCGCCAGGGCGATGCCGGGGACCACGCCGTGGATCAGCGCGTCGCCGAGGAACGTCATGCCCCGGATGACCACCCAGGTGCCGATGACGGCGAGGGCGATCGCCGCCAGCGAGCCTCCCAGCAACGCACGCTGCTGGAAGGCCAGTTCGAAGGGCGCGGTCAGCCAGTCCACGTCAGCCTCCCGCGGTCACGACAGCGCCTCGGCGATCCGGAGGGCGTTGGTACGCAGCATCGAGATCAGGGTATCGGCTCCGGAGCCCGCTTCGCCGAGCGACCCCGTGTAGAGCTCGACCACGGCGATGCCGGTCTCCTCGGAGAGCGTCTCTGCGATGTCCTGCGATCCGCCCACCTCCACGAAGACCGCCGCCACACCGTAGGTGCGGATCTCGTCGGCCAGGGCCGCCAGTTCGGCCGACGACGGCTCCGCCATCGTGGACCCGCCGGGGATGACGGTGCCGACCATGGCGAACCCGTAGCGGTCGGCGAAGTAGCCGAAGGCCTGGTGATTGGTGACGAGGTTGCGGTTCCCCTCCGGGATGGCGGAGAGGATGCTCTCGATGTCCGCCGAGGCGGCCACGAGATCTGCGGCATACCCCTCGGCCCGCTCGCCCCACCCGCCGTCGGGAGCGATGTCCTCCAGTTCGCCGGCGATGAGGCCGGCGGCGGTGGCCATCCGGATCGGGTCGAGCCACACGTGGGGGTCGAGCGAGCCGTGCTCGTGGTCGGTCTCGTCGTCGTGGTCGCCTTCGTCGTCGTGGTCGGCCTCGTCGTCCGCAAAGGGGAGGGGGTCCAGCATCGGGCCGAGCTCCAGGATGCGGGCGCCGTCACCGGCGGCGGCCGCCAGCACGTCGGTGAGGCCCTCTTCCAGGCCGAGGCCGTTGGCCACGACGAGGTCGGCTTCGACGAGCGCGGCGGCCTGGCGGGAGGACGCCTGGTAGGAGTGGGGGTCGGCCCCGATCGGGATGAGCACGTCGACGCTGCCGGCGTCGCCCACGACGTTGCGGGCCACGTCGCCGAGGATGCTCGTGGTGGCGACGACGTGGATGCCGTCGCCTGCGCCGTCGTCGCCGCCGCCACTGCACCCGGTGGAACCGATCGCCAGCGCGAGGGCGGTGAGCAGGGGGAGGAGCGCGAACCGGAGCCGGTTCCCACTTGTAATCTGAGAATGAGAACTGTTATCATTCATGCCGGGCACAGTATCGCAAAGGACTGACGATGACAACCTCGACGCTCGACCAGACCGTGGCGGCCCGCCTCGAAGCAGGCGGGATCCGCTACACGTCGGCGCGCCGTGCCGTGGTGGCGGCCCTCAGTCGCTCGGTGGGCCCGTGCTCGGCCGCCGAGCTGTACGACGAGGTCGGCGGTGCGGTGCCGCTCTCGTCGCTGTACCGGACGCTGAACGTGCTGGAGGAGGCGGGCGTGCTGGTCCCGCACTTCGGGGCCCGCAGCGTCACCCGCTACGAGTTGGCCGATTGGATCGCCGGGCACCATCACCACGTGGTGTGCACGGTGTGCGGGCGGGTGGAGGACATCGACGTGCCGGAGCACCTCGAGGCGAGGGTCGGGGAGGTCGTGGAGGCCCTCGCCGGCCTGGTGGCGTTCTCCCCCGAGGACCACACGCTGGAGATCGAGGGGAGGTGCTCGTCGTGCCGGTGAGCAATGCCGTGGTGGCGCGTGACCTGGTGCTGAGGTACGGACGGCACACTGCCCTGAAGCGTTCGTCGTTCGAGATCCCCGCCGGCAAGGTGACGGCGGTGATCGGCCCCAACGGATCGGGCAAGTCCACCTTGCTGGACGGCATCGCCGGGCTGCTGGCGCCCGCCGCGGGGACCATCGAGGTGGCGGCACGGGGCAACGGGTCGCACCGCATCGCCTACGTCATCCAGTCCACCAAGACCAGCGACGCCCTCCCGGTGACCGTGCGCGAGGTGGTCACCATGGGCCGGTACGCCGGTGCCGGGTGGCGCCTCACCGCAGCCGACCGCGCCGCCGTCGATGCCGCCATGGAGCGGATCGGCCTCACCGACCTGGCCAGCCGCCACATCCACGACCTCTCCGGCGGGCAGCGCCAGCGGGTATTCGTCGCGCAGGGCCTCGCCCAGGACCACGAGCTGCTGCTGCTCGACGAACCGCTCACCGGCATCGACCTGCCGACGGCACGCGTCATCGACGGGGTGATCCACGACGAGGTCGGCCGGGGCTGCACCATCGTGCTGACCACCCACGACCTCTCCGAGGCCCGGGTGGCCGACTACGTGGTGCTGCTCGGCGGGCGGGTGGTGGCGGCCGGCCCGCCCGCGGAGGTACTGGTCTCCGAGCACCTCTCCGCCGCCTACGGGTCGTCGCTGCTGCACCTGGAGGCGGGCCGCGTCTTCCTGGACGACCCCGCCCACCGGGTGGTGGCGGGTGCCGAGGACGAGCCGTCGTGACCGTCCGGAGCCGCCTCGCTGTGGCCGCCGCGGCGGCGCTGGTCGTGGCGGGGTGCGGGCTGGTGACGTCCTCGGTCCCGGTGGAGGAGGCCGTGGTGGCGCCGGACGGCGGGTCGATCGAGGTGGTGGTGGATGCGTGCGGCGGCGACGTCAGCGTGCGGGTCAGGGAGAGCGAGGAGTCGGTGACGCTGCATGCCGGTGTCCGGGGCGGGTCGGGCACGGGGTGCAGGACGGCCGTCACGGTGGAGCTCGAGTCCCCGCTGGACGGGCGGCGGCTCATCGACGGCTACGACTTCACGCTGCTGGAGGCGGCACCGTGAGGCGGATGGACCGGGCCGTGCTCGCCGACCGCATCCGGGAGCAGATCCTCGAACGCATCCTGGACGGGACCCTCGGCCCGGGCGCCCGGATCGTCGAGACGCGGGTGGCGAAGGAGATGGGGACCAGCCAGGCGCCGGTCCGTGAGGCGCTGCGCGACCTGGCCGGCATCGGCCTGATCGAGATGGAGCCGTACCGGGGGGCCAGCGTGCGCCTCCCCTCCAGGGCCGAGCTGCTGGATGCGCTGGCGGTGAGGGGCGAACTGGAGGCCATGGCGGGCCGGCTCGCCGCGGCCCGATGCGACGGCACCCTCATGGCGGAGCTGCGGGACCTGGCGGCGGCGTGCGTCGCCGGGGACGCAGCAACCGATCGGGAGCGAGCGCAGCGGGAGGCCGCCTTCCGGGCGCTGGTGGTCGACGTGAGCCGCAGCAGGACGCTGTGGCGGCTGTGGTCGATGATCGACCCGCTCACCCGATTCGCCGCGGCCCCGAGCCGGGAGCGGTGCGGCGCGGTGCTGGAGGCCGTGGCCGCCCGGGACGGCGATGCGGCGTCGGCGGCGATGCGCGCCTTCTCGGAGGACGCGGTCCGCACGCTCGAAGGCGGCGCCCGGCGCTAGGGGCGGCGCCTCGGCACGGCGAGCCTCCCGCCGATCGTCCCGATCATGGAGGCGCCGGCGGCGGCGCCTGCGCCGTGGAGCAGGATCCCCGTTCCCGTCGCCTGCAGACCGGCCCGGTAGGTGCGGGCCACCAGGTCGGGGCCGGCCTGGTCGGTGATCACCGTGAGGCCGACGCCCGCGAGCACCAGGCCGGCTGCGGTGAGGGCCCACCACCAGTGGCCCGCCATCGTGGTCGGCAGGCCCCGCCAGCGGTCGCCGATGGGCTCCGGCCCTGCGTCGGGGTGGCTGAGCCGGTCGATCTCGTTGGCCACCAGTTTCGGGAGCACCAGCGAGGCGAACGGGATGACCCACGCCGCGATCGCCCATCCGGACGACCAGGTGGTGCCTGCGGCGCCACGTGCCCGCCCGGCGCGGTGCGCCTTGAACATCCAGACGATCAGCAGGATCGTGGCCGCCGCCGCAGTCAGCGTCCACACCGCGAGCAGGCTCCCGGCGCCGCCCATGGCCTCCGCCGGGGTCGGGGCCGCTCGCGCCGCATCGACGTCGAAGGACCCGCTCTCCAGCAGGCAGGCGATGCCCCCCACCGTGCCGCCGACCGCGTTGGCGATGAGGGCGATCCGGGTGGCGTCCACCAGCCCGGAGGTCAGCGCGCCGGACCGGGATGCGGCGCCGCCGGGACGCGGAGAGGCCGGACGGGCCTCCGGCGGGTACCACCGGCCGTCGCCGTCCTGCCACCAGTCGTCGCCGCGCGGTCGGTCGCTCATCTTGCAGGACCCTAGACGCCCCGGCCCCCGGGCCCCGGGTCAGGCCGCGTCGCGGGTGGTGATGGCGATGCCCCCGCTCCTCGCCGTCGCCGTCACATGGAGGACGGGGGCGTCGCCGGGGAGATCGTCCTGGTCGGTGGTGTGCACCTGCACCTCGCCGGCCTTGACGGTGGAATCCACCACCACCCGCCAGTCCGAGGGCACGATCACCGCGATGCCGCCCACCGTGGTGTGGAGCGCCAGGCTGGCGCCCGCCGAGCCGATCTTCGCCTCCCGCAGGTCGAGTGCGATGCCGCCGAGCACGGTGACCGCCCAGCCCGAGATGAGGTTGGTGGAGGTGCTGGTGAACTCCCGGCCTCCCCAGAAGGCGGCGATCCGGAATTCGTCGGCGTCTGCGTAGCCGGCGCCGTGTTCGAAACGGCGGGCCAGGACCAGGCCCAGGCCCCACAGCCCGGCGCTGACGGCGGCCATCACCACGATCGTCTTCAGCAGGCGCTTCACGGCGGCCTCCTCTCGGCGCTGCCCAGAGCGTAGAGGGTACCGGCCCGGCGGCGCGGCCTAGCCTGGCCCCGTGGCCGTCCATCCCGACCTCGACGCGGTTCGCCGGGCACGCTCGCGGATCGACCACCTGGTGCGCCGCACCCCGATCGTGGCCTCCTCCGCCGTCCCCGCGTCCCTGAAGCTGGAGTGCCTGCAGGACACGGGGGCGTTCAAGCTGCGGGGCGCGGCCAACCGGATGCTCGCCATGTCCGAAGCCGAGCGGGCGCGCGGCGTGGTGGCCGTGTCGAGCGGGAACCACGGGAAGGCGGTCGCCCGGGTCGCCGGCCTGCTCGGTGTGGACGCCGTCGTCTGCCTCAGCAGCAGGGTCCCCGAGGCCAAGGCCGCCGCCATCGCGGCGCTCGGCGCCGGGGTCGTGGTGGCGGGGCCGACACAGGACGAGGCCGACGCGGCGGCCCGCAGCCTGGTGGCGGAGGGCCGCACCTTTGTCCATCCCTTCGACGATCCCCTGGTGATCGCCGGCCAGGGCACCGTCGGCCTCGAGGTGATGGAGGACGCGCCGGCCACCCGGCGGCTGATCGTGCCCATGTCGGGCGGCGGGCTCGTCTCGGGCATCGCGGCGGCCGTGAAGGGCATCGACCCGGCCGTCGAGGTGATCGGCGTCAGCCAGGATCGGGGCCCTGCGATGTTCCTCAGCATGCGCGCCGGGCGGCTGGTGGACGTGGTCGAAGAGGACACGCTCGCCGACGGGCTGGCCGGTGGGCTCGGCCCTGAGAACCACCACACCCTCGCCATGTGCCGCGCCCTGGTGGACCGGGCCGTGCTGGTGTCGGAGGACGAGATCGGCGCTGCGATGGCGGCGCTGCACCGCACCGACGGCCTGGTCGTGGAGGGCGCCGGTGCCGTCGGGGTGGCTGCGCTCATGAGCGGGGCGGTTCCACCCGGGCCCGGCACGGTGGTGGTGGTGAGCGGCGGCAACGTGTCGGCGGACGCCCTCGACGCCGTGCTGGCGGCGCACCCCGAGCCGGGGGAGTAGGGCTCCCGGCCGCCCTTTTGGCTAGGGGCGGCGAGGGGACGACAATGGATGCGCAGAGCCCCGGGAGGGGCGCAACGACAAGGGGGTTCCCCATTTCTGACCTGATCGGCCTCGTCACCCAGGGCCTCGGCGGCGGCGGCATCGCCTCGCTGGCCGGCCTGCTGGGCAGCGACGAGCAGAAGACCACGAGCGGCCTGTCGTCGGTGCTCAGCGTGCTCACCGGTGCGCTGGCCCGCAACAGCGAGGACGAGCAGGGCGCTGCGGCGCTCGATGCCGCCCTCGAGAAGGACCACGACGGAGGCATCCTCGACAACATCGGCGGCTTCCTCGGCAACATCGGGGGCGGGTCCGGTGCCGGCATCCTCGGGCACGTACTCGGCGACAAGCAGGAGCCGGTCGCCAAGGAGATCGCCAAGGACAGCGGCCTCGACCTCGGCCAGGTCATGACCCTCATGACGGCGGCTGCGCCGCTGCTGATGGGCGTCCTGGGCAAGAAGAAGAAGGAAGAGGGCCTCGACGCCGGCGGTGTCGCCGGGATGCTGGCCCAGGAGAAGCAGCAGGTGGAGCAGTCCGGCGGGTTCGACCTGGGCAGTGTCCTCGGCCTGCTCACCGGCGGCGGTGGCGGCGGCTCGTCCTCCTCCTCCGGCGGCGGGATGCTGTCCAAGCTCGGCGGGCTCCTCAGCATCTTCAAGAAGAGCAAGTAGCAGCGTCGTCTGGTGATGAGGGCCGGGTGCGTCCCGGCCCTCACCCGCGCCCGGCGATGACCACTGCGCCGCACCCGGGAGGACTAGTGCCTTTCCCCTCAACCGTCGGTGCGGCGGTGCCGAATCAATCGCATGCCCCACAAGGAGCCGCGTCGTCGTACCCACCGCGGGCCGGCGCCGCACCGTCCGACGGCGACCTCTTCCGTCGAGCGGTCGGCGGTCACGGCCCTCGCGTGGTCGACGCTGGCCTTCGCCGCCGTCTACCTGGCCCTCTCGCTCGCCGATGGCAGGCAGGAGTGGTGGCTGGCGTTCCTGGAATCGCTCGGGGTCTCCGCCGTCGCCTTCTACCAGTTGTGGTCGCGTCGTCTCTCGCTCCCGGTGCTGTGGACCGCGGTGGTGGCGGCGATCGCCCTGTCGGGCCACCTCCTGCCCGACCCTCACCGCACCGTCGCCGGGACGGCGATCGCAGCGGTGGCCGCCATCGGGGTGTCCGTGGTGTCTGCTCGGGCCCGGATCAACCTCACCGCGCTCCTCGGCGTCCTGTGGGCGTCCCAGGCGCTGTTCGCCGCCACGCGCGGCTGGGTGATGGTGTACCAGTTGGTGCTGTTCGTGGTGCTCGCCGCCTCGCTGCGCAGCCTCAGCGCAGCGATCCGCTTGAGCAGGGACCGGTACGAGCGGCTGTTCGAGCAGGCGCCGATCGCGCTGTGGGAAGAGGACTTCTCCTCGGTGGCCCAGTGGCTGCAGTCGCTGCGCCGCCGCGGCGTTGAAGACCTCCGGGCGTACCTGGAGGCGCACCCGGGGGAGGTGGACCGGGCCGTCTCGCTGGTGCGGGTCGTGGACGTGAACACGGCGGCCGTGAACCTGATCGAGGCCGAGGACGCCGCAACGGTGATCGGGCCGCTGGACCCTCGCAACTACACCGACGAGACCCGGCCTTCGCTGCTGGAGCAGTTCCTGACCGTGTGGGAGGGGCGCTCAGAGATGACCACCGAGGTGCAGGGCCGCACCTCGACCGGCCAGCCGATCGAGGCGATCATGCGCTGGGCGGCGCCGCTCGACCCGGCGGGACAGCCCGACTACGCGCGGGTCGTCGTCTCCATCGACGACGTGTCCGACGCCAAGGCGGTGCAGCGGGAACTGGCGGGGGCCCTCACCAGCCTCCAGGCCCGCGAGGAGCAGCTTCGCACGATGGTGGTGGCGGCACCGGTGGTGCTGCTGACCATCGACCGAAGCGGCGCCATCCTGCAGGCGGAGGGCAGCGGCCTCGAGGGCATCCCCGACGGTGACGAGATGCTCGGGGCCTCCATCTTCGCCCGCTACGCCGATCACCCGGAGGTGGTCGAGGCCTTCGTCGCCGCCAGGCGCGGCGAGGAGATGGCGGTGGTGCTCGACCGGCTCGGCCGCCGCTGGGACGTCCGTTTCCGGCCGGTGCAGGATGCCGACGGCCGGGTGGCCAGCGTGATCTGCGTGGGGATCGACGTGTCGGCGCACTATCAGATGGAACAGGAGCTCGCCTCGGCACGTCGCCGCAACCGCATGATCGTCCGCCATGCCTCCGACCTCATCTACACCATCGGGGCCGAGGGGTACATCACCTTCGCCAGCGCGTCGGTCGAGCCCACGCTGGGGTTCGGCATCGACGAGGTTCGGGGCAAGGCCGTCGCCGAACTGGTGCACCCCGACGACCTGGGGGCCATCGTCGCCGCCGCCAAGGACACCGGCCCCGGTGGGTCCACCGTGGTCATCCCGCACCGGGTGCGGCGCGCCGACGGCACGTGGCTCCCCATGGAGGCGAAGGCCACCAACCTGCTGGCGGATCCCGAGATGCGGGCGTGGGTGGTCACCGCTCGGGACGTCACCCAGCAGGTGGAGGTGCGGCGCCAGCTGGAGGAGGCCCGGGACGCCGCGGAGGCGGCCACGCGGGCCAAGTCCGAGCTGCTGGCCAATGTCAGCCACGAGATCCGGACGCCGATGAACGCCATCCTCGGCATGACCGACCTGGCCCTCGACGCCGGCGTGGACGCCGAGCAGCACGAGTACCTGACCACGGTGCGGGCCAGCGCGGAGAGCCTGCTGACGATCATCAACGACCTGCTCGACCTGGCGCGGGTCGAAGCCGGGCGCCTCAGCATCGAGCACGTGCCCTTCGCCGTCCGGGCCACCCTCGAGGACGTGGTGCGGACCATGCGCCTGCGGGCCCAGCAGAAGGGCATCACCCTGCAGGCCCGGTTCGCGCCGGGGCTGCCCGACTGGGTGAGCGGCGACCCGGGCCGGTTGCGTCAGGTGGTGATGAACCTGGTGGGCAACGCCGTGAAGTTCACCGACAAGGGCTCGGTGGTGTTGTCGGCCCGCCCGCTGGAGGGCGACCTGGTGGAGTTCTCGGTGGAGGACACCGGCATCGGCATCGCCACCGGGCACCTGGAAGCCATCTTCGACGCCTTCGAGCAAGCGGACGGCTCGATGACCCGGCGCCACGGCGGCACCGGGCTGGGCCTCGCCATCTCCAAGAAGCTGGTGGACGCCATGGGGGGCAGGATCGAGGTCCAGAGCGTGCTCGGGGAGGGGAGCACGTTCACCTTCACGGCGAGCCTGCCGGCGGTGGCCGCCCTCGCCGCGGTGGGCGGAGCCGGTCTCGCCGGGGGCCCGGCGCTGGTGGTGGCCGAGCGGCCCAGCCGGGAGGCCCTGGTGCGGATGGTCGATCGCTTCGGATACGAGGCGATCGGGGTGGGGTCGCCGGCGGAGGCGCTGACCACCGCCGCCGCGCTGCACTCCGACGGGCGCCGGGTCGGCGCCGTGATCGTGGACTTCGGCAAGCCCGACGTGGAGGAGTGCCGCAGGCTGGCGGCCTCGGAGGTCCTCGCCGGCACGCCGGTGGTGGCGATCGTGGCGGCGGGGCGCCGCGGCGACGGCGCCCGCTTCCGCGCCGCCGGGGTGCGCGCCTACCTGACCCGGCCCCTCGAGCCCGCCGATCTGCGGGAGGCCCTGGCGGCCATCGCCTCCGGCGGGGCGCCCGTCGACATCCTCATCACCCGGCACTGGCTGCGCGAGCGGCGGCGGCCCCTGCGGGTGCTGCTGGCCGACGACAGCCCCACCAATCGCCTGGTCGCCTCCCGGGTGCTGGAGAAGCGGGGCCACGACGTCGCGGAGGTGGGCGACGGGGCGGAGGCGCTCGCCGCCCTCGATGCCGCCCGGTACGACGTGGTCCTCATGGATGTGCAGATGCCCGGCATGGACGGCCTCGAGGCGACCCGGCAGATCCGGGATCGGGAGCGCCGCGCCGGCGCCGGTCACGTGCCGGTGATCGCCCTCACGGCCCATGCCATGGAGGCGGACCGCCAGCGCTGTCTCGCCGCAGGCATGGACGGGTACCTCGCCAAGCCGTTCTCGTCCGAGGATCTGGTCGGCGCGGTGGAAGGGGGCGCTGCGATCGGCGCCTTCACCCTCCCCGGCCCGACCCCCGCGGCGGCGGAGTTCCTCGCCGGGTACCCGGCGCTGGTGGACGGCCTCGAGGAGGCCGTCGCCGCCGGCGACCTGGAGTCGGCCGCAGCATTGGCGGGCAGGCTGGAGATCGGGCTGCGAGCGCTCGGGGCCGACGATGCCGCTGCACTGGCGGGACGGATCGCCGAGGGGCAGGGCGCCGGATCCGGCCGGGAGGCCTACGAGGCGCTGTCGGAGGCGCTCGACCGCCTGGAGCCGCAGATGGCGGCGATCGGGTGACGTTCGTGCATGGAGAGGAGGGATGGCCGGGGCCATCCCTCCTCTCTGCGTCCACCGGTTCGGCTACTCCTGGAAGTACCCGTAGTAGTGGCTCCAGTCGGTGTCGGTGACCTCGGCGTCGTAGCCCCAGGCGC
>JAHLKU010000068.1 GCA_020444505.1 Actinomycetota bacterium
CCGGGATCAGGCGGGCGTCGGTCCGCCGGGCGGCGCGAGGGCGTTGAGGTCATCGATCATGGCCCGCAGGCGCCCGAGGCTGCGGCGGTCGAAGTGGAGGCGCAGGCGGGGCAGATCGGGGTGGTCGCCGTCCTCCACCTCCACCCGCGTCGCCGGGACGGCTTCGATCTCGCCGCTCGCCAGCAGGTCGCCGTAGCGCTCGTTGAGCATGGCCACGTCGGCCACGGTCGGCTCGTGCATGAGCCGCAGGATCAGCCGGTCGCCGACGAACCGCTGCGAGTGGTAGTTGCGGTAGAAGTCGCAGATCTCGTCGACGGCCTGGCCGACGTCGCTGGTGAGGGTGAACAGGTCGAGGTCGGCGGGGGCGATCATGCCGTGGCCGAGCACCTTCGACCGCACGAACTCGAGCCATCCCTCCCAGTACCCGGTCCCTTCGGCCTCCATGAGCACGATGGGGTGCAGGTCGCTCTTGCCGGTCTGCACCAGCGTCAGCAACTCGAAGGCCTCGTCCAGCGTGCCGAACCCTCCGGGGAACAGCACGAAGGCATGCGACTCCTTCATGAACGTCAGCTTGCGGGTGAAGAAGTACTTGTAGTTGACGAGGCGGCTCTCGTGCACGAACGGGTTGGCGGTGGCCTCGAACGGCAGGCGGATGTTGACCCCGAACGAGTTGTGGACCCCGGCGCCCTCGTTGCCTGCCTCCATGATCCCGGGGCCGGCGCCCGTCATGACCACCCAGCCCCGCCCCTCGACGATGGCCCGGGCGAACTCGACGGCCTTGTGGTAGTTGGGGTCCCCGGCCGGGGTGCGGGCGGAGCCGAAGATGGTCACCTTGCGCATGGCGCGGTGCGGGGCGAACTTCAGGAACGAGTACCGCATCTCCTTGAGCGCGGCGTTGGCGAGCTTGAGGTCGCCGCGATCGGCCCGGTCGCGGCCCAGCTTCAGGGCCGTGACGATCATCTCGGCGACCAGTTCGTGGCCGTCGCCGTCGCCGGGGGCGCCGGCGACGGCATCGGCGACCAGGTCGCGGATGCGGGCGTCGATGTCGGGGTCGCCGAGGTCGTACCCGGCCATGGGCCTCCCGTCGTGGGGGAACGACGGTAGTCCGTCCCCGGGCCGTAGCATCCGGTTTCGTGCGGCACATCGTCTGGGACTGGAACGGCACCCTCTTCGACGACCTCCACATCGTCGTCGCCTCCGTCAATGCCTCGCTCGCCCGGTTCGGGGAGGGGCCGATCGACGCCGACCAGTACCGGGCCCACTACCGCCGCCCGGTGCCGCGGTTCTACGAGTCCCTGCTGGGCCGCCCGATCGCCGAGCCGATGTGGCAGGCCATCGACCGGGTGTTCCACGACACGTACCACGCCTCGCTCGACGCCGCCGGGCTCACCGCCGATGCCGCCGACGCCGTCGCGGCGGTCGCCGCAGCGGGCGGGACGCAGTCGATCCTCTCCATGTGGTGGCACGACCAACTGGTGCCGGCGGTGCGCTCCTTCGGCCTCGAGGGGGCGATGCTGCTGGTGGACGGCCACCGCGGCCTCCCCGGCGAGAGCAAGGGCGTCCACCTGGCCGCCCACCTGGCCGCACTGGCCCGCGCCGACGGTGATCCCGCCGGGCCGCCTGTGGTGATCGGCGACATCACCGACGACGCCGAAGCGGCCGCCGCCGCCGGGGTGGGCTGTGTGCTCTACGACGGCGGCTCACAGCCGGCAGACGTGCTGGCTTTAGCCGGGGTGCCGGTTGCCGGCACGCTGGTGGAGGCGGTGCGCCTCGCCGGGCTCGCCCCGGCCTAGGCGGTCACTCGAACGGCGGGCCCTCCGGGCCGCGCCGGGCCACGGCGCTCCACACGGTCTCGTAGTGGTCCCGGTCGAACGGGTCGATGTGGCTGAGCACCAGCGACTCCCACGACTTGCGCAGCGGGTCGTCGGTGGTGGCGTACATCCACAGGCCCGCCGGCAGCCGGTCCAGCACGCTGCGCAGGCTCATCGGCGTGCCCACCCGGGTGCGGGCGTCGGAGGCGGTGAACGACTCGTTCACCTCGGCGGCGAGTCGGGCGATCGTCGTGACGAACGCCTCCTTCATGGTGGGGTACCGCATCCGCAGCATCGCCTCGATCTCCTCGACGGAGGGGAACGGCTTCTCCCAGATCACCCAGCGGTCGGCGAACGCCTTGTTGAGGGTCTGGGTGCCGGCGTAGTCCCGGAGGTCGGTGGGGTTCATCGTCCCGAACACCCTGGTGTCGGGCCGCAGCCGGACCGTCTCGCCGGTGGGGAGGTCCAGCGCCTGGTAGCGGTCCAGCAGCCCGTGGAGCCCGAACAGGGTCTCGGCGCCTGCGGCGTTCAGTTCGGAGAGGTTGATGAGCGCCGGGCCCCGCAGCGCCCGGGTGATGTCGCCGTCCTCCCAGCGGCTCTCCGTGCCGCCCTTGCCGTCGCCGTGCAGCTTGGTGGACCCGATGAGCGTGATGTCACGCACCTCGCCGGTCAGCGGGATGCGGAAGTAGGGCAGGCGCAGCAGGGCGGCGAACTGTTCGAGGTCGTGGTCCTTGCCGGTGCCCATGTGGCCCCGCAGCGCCACGTGGATGGGGGCATGGATGACGTCGGCGCGCCGCACCTCCTCGACCAGGGCCAACTGGTAGAGCATCCCCAGGTCCACGTAGTACGGGTCGGGCTCGGGGATCTTGGTGACGCGCTGGTCCCGGTCGGGCGTGTCGGCGGGGACGTCGAACACCGTCAACTCGACCGGGTGCCCGCCGCCGGACGGGTCTTCGAAGCGGACGATGTCAGGCATGGGCCCTCCTCGGGGTCGGGTCATCGTAGACCTGGCTCTGCTGCGCCCACCAGGTGTCACCGCCGGTGAGGGCGATGCTCTTGCGCAGGGCGGAGCGGACGCCGTCCACCATGGCCTTGGTCAGCTCGTCGGGCTGCTCGACGATCTGGGAGCGGCTGTAGGCGGCCTGGACCGTGTCGTCGCCGATGCCGATGCCGAGCACGGTGGTCCCGCCGACCTCGGCTCCCTCGACGGCCCCCGACAGGGCCTGCACCGACCCGCGGGTCATCCCGTCGGCCAGCACCACCAGCATCCGCACCTGGGCGTTGCGGCGGGCGAGGCGCTCGACCGCGTGCATCACGTTGATCTCGTCCACGTTGGCCGCCTTCTCGAACATCGACACCGGCGGGGCGTCGGCGGCGGCGCGGCGGGCATCGACCGCCGCCTCGGCGGGGCGGGCCGCCGTCCAGAACAGGCCGCTCAGCGCATCCTCCGCCGCTTGCCAGCGCTGGTCGAACGACTTGATCACGTAGTGGTTGACGGTGCGGGTGAGCCGGTCGGCGGCGCCGCCCTGGGTGCGGCGCAGCGCCCCCCGGGTGGTGTTGAGCCGGTCCACGTACGAGCGTTCGGTGTCGTCGGCCCTGGCGGCGAAGGCCCGGTTGAAGATGGCCAGTTCGAACTCCACCTGCAGGTCGTCGCAGAGGCTCGCGAGCGTCCAGGCGCCGAGCGTGGCCGCCGCCAGCGCCCACGGCGAGCGGCGCCCGCCGGTGAGGGGGCGCGGCTGGAGCATCGACGCCGAGCCGTCCACGAGCAGGCTGACGGCGTACGCCCGCCTGGTCGGCAGCGACCGCCGTTCGTACATGCGCTGGTACAGGCCGGCGCCGAGGAACAACGCGGCGTAGGGGGACAGGTCGCCTGCGTCGTAGCCGGAGCGGAGACCCCGGCGCTGGTTGGCGACGAACAGCGGGAACAGCTCGCCGGTGATGTGGCGGCGGCCGACCGCCCACTGCCGGGCGGCGTCCTCGATCGCCTCCCTGCCGCGGAGCCCGAAGTCGCCGAAGCGGTGCGGGAAGGCGTCCACCACCAGCTTGCCGCTCTGCCCGTCGGGGAGGTACACGGTGGGGGCCTCGCTGACCCGCAGGATCTGCTCGGTGGCGGGGTCGCCCCCCGTCTGCGCGTCGTCGGGCCGGCCCCGGGTCGACTCGGCCTGCTGGGCGGCCTGGCGGGTGCGGTCGTGGCTCTCGGCGTCGGCGAGGATCGGGCTGATCATCCGCACCGCGTCCACCCCGGTGGTGATGTCCTCCTGGTCCACCTCCTGGCGGCTCTGGGTCATGTGCCGGGTCTCGTCGGGCGATGCCTCGCGCAGCAGGCCGTGCAGCCGGGCCACCGCCAGCAACTGCAGCGCGATGCCGGCCGTCGCCCACGGCCCGTCCGCCTCGGAGGCGTCCCCGAGCAGCGTCTCGGCGTCGTCGAGGGCGGCGGCGACGTGCGGTTCGGTCCGCCGTTGCAGGTCGCCGACGGTGCGGTAGCCGCCGGTGGCGAGGAAGCACGCCAGGGCGAACTGCCCGAGCGGGCGGGCCTGCTCGATGGCACGGGGGATCGCCGCCAGGTACAGGTCCTCCAGCACCGAGCGGGCGCCGGGGTACACGCGCAGGTTCTGCACCTCCTGCCGGGCGTCCTCGAGGGTGAAGAACATGGCCTCGGCGGCGGGGCCCCCCGCCCGGTCGAGCGCGTCGAGCAGCGGGACCGGGTCGTCGGGGAGCGGCTCGTCGTCGTCGGGGAACCACTCCCGGGGCAGGGACCGCGGCTCATCGAGGTCGGTGGCGACCATGTGGACCACCTCGTGGAGCGCCGAGGCGAGCGCCACTTCGTCGGGGGTGACCGGCGCCCGGCGGGCGTAGGCGGCCTGGAACACGCCGGGGTCCATGACCACCTCGTCGGGCCCCGCGGCGGCGTGCGAGCCGAGCCGGATGCGGAGCCCGTCGTCCTCGGCGAGCGAGCGGGCGAAGCGCGTCACGGCCGGGGCCACCCGCTGGTAGCGGGAGACCACGGCCTCGATCACCCGCTCCTCGGCGGGGAGGATCTCGGTGAGGACGGCGTCGTCGCGATGGCGCACAGCCGAACATTCTCCCATCGTCTGCGGCGCAGGCCAACAGGCAGTGATTGGGCGGCTCGAGGCCCGCTGTGTATAGTCGCCCGATTCCAGGCCGGGCTTCCGGCCTGGTTTCGACTATGGGACACGAAGGGACGAGAGACATGACCAACACACGCTGGGTCCGCCCGGCCGCGGTTGTGTTGGCGGTGGCGTTGATCGCAGCAGCCTGCGGCGACGACGACGCAGCGACGACGACGGCCGAGGCGACCACGACCACGGCCGACGCGACCACGACCACAGCCGAGGCGACGACGACCACGGCGGCGGAGACCACGACCACCGAGGCCATGAGCATGAGCCTGGACCTCACGGTCGGCTACGTGCTGCCCCAGACCGGCGGCCTGGCGCCGATCTTCGAGGCGCTGACCAAGCCCCTGGAGATGGCCGTGGGCGAGATCGCTGCGGTCGGGGACACCACGGTGACGCTGGTGCCCTCCGACTCCGGCACCGACCCGCAGGTGGCGACGGTGGCCGTCGACCAGCTGCTCAACGACGAGGTGGACGCCATCATCGGCCCGGCCTCGACCGGGGTGTCGCTGTCGGTGATCGACCGGATCACGCAGAACGGGACGCCGATGTGCTCGCCATCGAACACCGGGGCGATCTTCACCACCTACGACGACGCCGGCTACTACTTCCGCACCGCCCCGCCGGACAACCTGCAGGGCCAGGTCCACGCCGACCTGATCGTGGAGAGCGGCGGCAGCACGGTGGCGATCGCCTACCGCGCCGACGAGTACGGGCGCGGCCTGGCCGAGGCGATCCGCGACTCGCTCGAGGCGAGCGGTGTGGCGGTGGTCGAGTTCATCGAGTACGACAAGGACGCCACGTCCTTCGACGCCGAGGCGGCGCAGATCGCCGCCGCCGGGGTGGACGCCATCTCGATCATCACGTTCGCCGAAGGCGCCGCCTTCGTCCAGGCGCTGATCGAGGCCGGGGTCGGCCCCGCCGACGTGCCGCTGTTCGTGGCCGACGGGTTCAAGGACACCGTCACCGCCTCGGACATCGACCCGAACGACGCTTCGGTGCTCGAGGGCGTGCGGGGGACCTACCCGTCCCTGGCCCCGCCCAGCGGTGAGCCGACCTTCCCCGAGCGCTTCGAAGCGTTCGCACCCGGGACGCCGACGATCTTCTCGTCGCACTCCTACGACTGCTTCATGGCGACGGTGCTGGCCGCCGAGGCGGCGGGGAGCACCGACCCGGCCGACATCGCGGCTGCGTTCAACGACGTGACCCGCGGCGGGGAGAAGTGCTCGACCTACGAGGCCTGCCACGCGCTGATCATGGCGGGCACCGACATCGACTACGACGGCGCCAGCGGTCCTCTGGACTTCGTGGACGCCGGCGAGCCCGGTGCCGGCACCTACGACAAGTACGAGTACGACGCCGAAGGGACCGCGGTCACGTTCGAGACCGTCGACATCCCGTAGCCGGGTATCCGGAAGGCGCAGAGGGAAGGGGCCCGGTCCGCCGGGCCCCTTCCGCGCGCCGGGCGCCTAGTCCGCCCGGCCGAGCGTGCCCAGGTAGAGGTCGACCACCTTGGGGTCGTGGATCAGGTCTGCGCCGGTGCCGGTGTGGGCGTTGCGCCCCTGGTCGAGCACGTACCCGCGGTCGCTGATCAGCAGGCAGCGGCGGGCGTTCTGCTCCACCATCACCGTGGACACGCCGTAGTCGGCGATGCGGCGCACCGTGTCGAACACCATGTCCTGGTTGGCGGGGGAGAGCCCGGCCGACGGCTCGTCGAGCAGCAGCACGGACGGGTCCATCATCAGCGCGCGCCCCATCGCCAGCATCTGGCGCTCCCCGCCCGACAACAGCCCGGCGCGTTGGCCGCGCCGGTCGGCGAGCAGCGGGAACAGCCCGGTGACCTCCTCCCACCGCTCGTCCCAGGCCTCGGGACGCAGGTAGAGGCCCATCCGGAGGTTCTCCTCCACCGTCAGGGTCTGGAACACGTTGGCCAGCTGGGGGACGTAGCCGACGCCCATCGCCACCAGCTCGTGGGCGTCGCGCCGGGTGATGTCCTCGCCGCGCAGAGCGACGCTGCCGCCGCGCACCTCCACCAGGCCGAACATGGCCTTCACCAGGGTGGACTTGCCGGCCCCGTTGGGGCCGATGATGCCAACCAGCTCGCCGCGGCCCAGGGTCAGGTCGACGCCCCGCAGGATGTCGACGCCCGGCAGGTACCCGGCGACGAGCCCGTCGGCGACCAGGAGCGGTTCGGCGGCCATCACTCGATCTCCCCGTGCCGGCGCCCCAGGTAGGCGTCGATGACGGCCGGGTCGCGCGCCACCGTCAGCGGCTCGCCCTCGGCGATCACGCGGCCCTGGCTCATGCAGACCACCCAGTCGCTGATCTCCTGGACCACGTCCATGTCGTGCTCGATGAACACCACCGTCATGCCCAGGTCGCGGAGCCCGGTGATGTGGCCGAGCAGCGACTGCGTCAGCGCCGGGTTCACCCCGGCGGTGGGCTCGTCGAGCATCACGAGCTCCGGCTTCACCATCAGCGCCCTCGCCATCTCCAGCAGCTTGCGCTGGCCGCCGGAGAGGCTCCCGGCGTACTCGGCGGCCATGTGGGCGAGGCCGAAGCGCTCCAGCGACTCCATGGCGGCGCGCTCGTTGGCCTGCTCGATGGGGCGCCACGTGCCGAAGAGCGCTCCCCAGAACGACTCGCCCACCTGGTCCTTGGCGGCCACCAGCATGTTCTCCAGCACGGTGAGGCGGGCGAGCGACTTGGTCAGCTGGAAGGTGCGCACCATGCCGCGCCGCGCCACCCGGAACGAGGGGATGCCGACGAGCGGCCCGCCGTTCAGGTGCCAGTGCCCCTCCTGGGGCCGGTCGAATCCCGTCAGCAGGTTGAACAGGGTCGTCTTGCCGGCGCCGTTGGGGCCGATCAGCGACGTGATGGTGCCGCGTTCGATCTCGAGGCGCTCCACGTCCACCGCCGTCAGCCCGCCGAAGGTCCGGCGCAGGCCGCGCAGCGAGAGGATCGGGTCCCCCTTGGCGGCCCCCGGCCCGGCGGCGACGTCACGAAAGCGGTCAGCGGGCATCGATCAGCATCTCCTCCCTGCGCCCGAAGATCCCTTGCGGGCGGAACGCCATCAGCCACATCAGCCCCAGCCCGAACAGGAAGAACCGGATGGGGCCGATGTCGGTGGACTCCAGCGCGCCCCCGAGCCACCCGTCGACGACGGCGGACGTCATCACGCCGTCGAGGAACTCGAACACGAACCAGAACACCACCGAACCGATGACCGGGCCCCACAGGGTGCCGGGCCCGCCGAGGATGACGATCGTGAACGCATAGAACGTGAGCAGCGGGATGTAGTTGTCGGGCGTCACGTTCTGCTGGTCGATCGCCAACAGCATGCCGGCGAGGGCGCCGATGGCGCCGCCGATCATCAGGCTCTGCAGCTTGTAGCCGAACACGTTCTTGCCGAGGCTGCGGGCCGCGTCCTCGTCCTCGCGGATCGCCCTCACCACCCGCCCCCACGGGCTCGAGGTGAGCTTGCGGATGAAGAGGACGGCGAGGAGCACCACCGCCCACCCGACGAGCATCATCCACACCCCGCGCTGGTCGAAGCGCAGCCGGCCGATGCCGTAGTGGCCCTCCGGGATGGGGTTGATGGCGAAGAACTCGTCGGCGAACGCCTGGATGCCGAAGATGCCCTTGGTGAGTGGGGCCGCCAGCGACGAGCGCACCACCAGGCGCAGGATCTCGCCGACGGCGATGGTGACGATGGCCAGGTAGTCGGCCCGCAGCCGCAGCGTCGGGGCGCCGATCAGCAGCCCGAGCAGGACGGCGCAGGCCACCCCGACGGGGATGCCGAGCCACAGCGACCCGCCGAGGTCCACGGTGACCGCCATGCCGTAGGCCCCCACCAGCATCGAGGCGACGTGGCCGAAGTTGAGCAGGCCGGTGTAGCCGAACTGCAGGTTGAGCCCGATGGCCGACAGGGCGTAGGCCGCCGCCGGGATGCCGACCGCCGCCCGGGTGGCGTCCACGAGGATCTTCACGACGTCCATCAGCCGACCCTCTCCCGGCTGCCGAGCAGTCCCTGGGGCCGCACCAGCAGCATCACCACCAGGATCGCCAGGGCGATCACGGTCTTGAACTCGGTCGGGACCCAGAGCGTGCTCATCTCGACGGCGATCCCCACCACGAACCCGCCGACCATCGCCCCGTACGCGGTGCCGAGCCCTCCGAGGATCACGGCGGCGAAGATCAGCAGCAGCAGCTTGAAGCCCATGTCCCACTGCACCTGCTCGGAGATGCCGAACATGACCCCGCCGAGGGCGGCGAGGCCGGATCCGACGACCCAGGTGACGAGGACGACCCGTTTCACGTCGATGCCGGACGACTCGGCGAGGTCGGTGTTGTCGGCGACGGCGCGCATCGCCGTGCCCAGCTTGGTCCGCTGCAGGAACAGGCCGACCCCGGCGAGCACCAGGAGGGTGAAGGCGATGATCACCAGGTTCTTCGGCACCAGCGACACCCCGAGGACGCTGATGTCGTCCTGGATGACGTAGTCGGTGTAGGGCCGGGGGAGGCCCTTGAACAGCACGAGGATCAGGTAGCGCAGCGAGAACGACAGCCCGATGGAGATGACGAGCATCGAGATGAGGCCGACCCGGCGCCGGCGCAGGGGCCGCCACAGCCACAGCTCCTGGGCGCCGCCGAACGCGGCGGTGAGGGCGATGGCGGGCACCGCGGCCAGCAGGATGTGCCATCCCGGCCCCAGCGACGAGGCGTTGAAGTAGAAGGCGAGGACGGCACCGAGCGTGACCACGTCGCCGTGGGCGAAGTTGACGAGGCCGGTGACGCTGAACACCAGGGACAGCCCGATGGAGGCCAGAGCGATGATCGCCCCGAACTTGAGGCCGATGATGAACAGCCCCGCCACCCGGTTCCAGGTGCCGACGGTGGAGGTGATCCCGGGGCCGAGCGAGAAGCGCACCGTCTTGGCCTGCCCGTCCCTCACCGTCACCTCGGGGAGCACCCGGCGGTCGGGGTCGGTGAGGCCCACGCCGTCGGGGAGGCTCTCCACCACCAG
>JAHLKU010000069.1 GCA_020444505.1 Actinomycetota bacterium
TTATAAGTTATCGCAAGTGATCAGTCGTCGGAATCCGGCAAACCCGATTGCCGAACTCCATCGGCGCTGCGAGCAGGTAACCCATCCGGCATGTGGTTCGGCATGTGGTTCTGCGTGCGGGCGGTGGAGGGAGCGGACTGGACGCGGGTCGAGCGGAAGACGTCCCTCTGGTGGCTCTTCGGGGTCAGCGGCGATGCTGGATGGCTACAAGTGAGAATCGGGAGCCGATTCGGTTCGTGGCATCTGTGGTCATCGCCGGATGCTCAAGAGCAGAGTTCGACGACCTCCACGATCCTCGGGTCGTCGCCAGCAGCGTCATACGCCCAGTCGAAGAAGTCGTCGAACTCATACCGCTGCTGGAACTCGTCGAACATGCACTCGCATTGCTGCACGGTCAGGTCGACGGTGCAGCCGGTCATGAACGCCGACTCGAATCCCGCCCAATCCTGCGGCGACGCATCGCTTGACCCGTCTGTCGCGGCATCCGTCGTCGCGGGTGTGGTCGTCTGCGAGTCGGACGTCGGGGTGGTCTCCGGGGCAGGCATTGAGGTGTCGGAGGAAGCCGTCGTCGTGGTCGCTGTGCTGGCGTCCCCGCACGCAGCCGAGACGAGGGCGAACAAGATCACCACCACGGTCCCGATCGAGATACGGGTCATTGCTGTACCTCCTCGTGTCCGAGACTACGCCTCAAGAACCGGAGACGAGGGAGGCACCTCTCGTACCCCAAGTTCCTGACAGGCGGGGGCCTCCCGTCGTTGATGGCCCCATCGACCTCCAAGAACAGGGGCGGGCGGATCGTCTGAGGGTTTGCCCAGCTCGCCAAGGGCCGTGAGAACCGTCTCTTCCTGTAACTCAGGCAGCGTGCGGGGGTTTTCTGGGGCGGACCAGGCGCGGACTCCGACGATTGCACCCGGAGTCACCCGTCGCTGCCCACGACGATCTCCCAGCCGACGTGGTGTTCGAAGTTGATGATGGGCACACCGTCAGGGTCGGTCACGACGGCGTGGTTGGAGTGGAGCGATGCACTGTAGACGCCCGGGGCGAGCGGCTCGGGTGATCCCGGCTGCCAGTCGGGGTCATCGAACGCGATCGTCGTTCTCGAGGGATCGATCGGGTACAGCCAATGCTCCTCGGGGGTGCCGAGATTGAACTCATAGCTCCACGGGTCGACCAGCGCCCCGCCGTAGCGGGAGCGGAACGGCAGCCATGAGAACTCGGGGGTGGCGGAAACGGCCCCGACACCAGTGACGATCTCGGGGGCGCTGGCGGGGATGTCGGTGAGCGCCCCCAACGCGAGGACCTTCCCTTCACCGGAGGCGTCACTGATCCAGATGTCGTACTCCCCCAGTGTCGGTGGTGTGAGGCGGTCCTCCCCGTAGGGGCCCCACATCTCGATCCGGGCTTCCCCGGTGGCGGGGTCGTAGTAGGGGACCTCGAAGCCGTCGAGGTACTCGAGTGTCTCTCCGTCTACCCGGACCTCGACGTCGCCGGGACGTGGGCCGTCGGGCCCGAAGTCGACGGTGGCACCGAAGCCGACACCCCAGCCGTACTCGGTGATCTCGCCGTCGATCGTCAGGAAGGCGACGATGTTGAGGCTGCTCCCCTGGCTCTCGGGCTCTGACATCTCCGATCCGGGCACCGTCGTCGGGGTGGTGCTCGTGGGTGCCGTCGCCGTCGCGGTCTCTGCGGGAGCCGTCGTGGTCGATGATTGCTCCTCCCCGGTGCACGCTGTCGCGCCGAGGAGCAACATCATGAGCACCGGCACGAGCCGATTCCTCATCGTCCTGGATCCTCTCGTCATCCGACCGGGGCCTCCGGGGAGAAGCGTCCACTCATGATGGCGCCACCGTACCCGGCGACCCGGCGGGCGGCCGGGATCGTGCGAGCCGCCGCAGCAGCCCCACGGGACGCTGCTCTGGGGGGAGCTACCTGGTGACCTCCTCGTCCGGAGAAGGCCGGTTGGGGTCGAGCCCATCGTGCCGCCGGTTCCTGGGCGCCGGGTGAGGCGGGGTCGGGGTCCGCTGGGCACCGGTGGCTGCCAAATCGGTGATGGGCCCGGGTCAATCCGCCGGCCGGTCTCCGTCGCCGGGACGGGTGAGGGAGGCGTGGATCTCCAGGATCGCCTCGGCGGGGATGTCGACCGACTCGGGGGTGATGGTGCAGTGGATCGTCGCTTCCTCGCCGTCGATGGTGCGGGCCCGGATGGGGTTGTGCAGGGTGGCCCAGATCGTCATCGTCTCGACGTCCTGGTCGAGGCGGGGCACCAGGAGCCGTTCGACGACGGCGATGAGCAGGTGGTGGTGGTCGAGGCCGGTACCTAGGCCGTGGTCCTGCATGAAGAAGAACATCACGTCGCCGTCGTCGAACCCGAACTTGTGGAGCAGGTCCTCGGGGTAGAGGGTCACGGCCGCCGGTGGTTCCATCCCCGCCCACCCTATCGGTGATCCGTCCCGCCGGTCCCGGGGGCTCGGCAGCCGGTGTGGCGGACCAGGATGTAGGTCTCCCGGTTGGAGACACCCGGGTCGGTGCCCAGGACGTCGAGGGCGTCCAGGTCCCCGTCGCCGTCGAGGTCGAGATCGATGAGGGCGAATGTCCACAGGTCGAACCCGGGGTCCCATCTGGTGCAGATGCCGGTCCCGTCGTTCAGGTAGAAGCGGGGCTGGCCCTCGAGGGGCGGCGACGAGGTCGATGTCGCCGTCGGCTTCGAGGTCGATGAGGTCGATCCCCTTGATCCAGATCCCGTTCTGGGCAGTGGCGTCGCTGATCCGCCGGTCGGTCTAGTCGGTGAAGGTGCCGTCACCGTTGCTGATGAGGGCCTGGAGGTGGTGGCCGGTGTAGTCGGTGTGGGTGGAGACCACGACGAGGTCGTCGAGGTGGTCGCCGTCGAGGTCGACGGCCTCGATGTCGAGGACCAGGTCCCGGTCTCCCAGCGGCGTGGGAGGAAGGTCGCTGGGGTGCCGGGAGTACGAGCCGGTGCCGTCGTTGGCGAGCAGTTGCGAGTCCCGGCCCGGGTCGCCGTGGCCGAGGACCAGGTCAAGGTCGCCGTCGCCGTCGGGGTCGGCGAACACGGCGGCGGTGTACCAGTTGCGGGTGAGGTCGCTCTGCGCCGGGGGCAGGAGATCCGAGACCGTGAAGGCGCCGTGGCCGTCGTTGACCCAGATCTGGGGTGGGACGCCGCCGCCGCTGAGGTTGGCGACGAACAGGTCGAGGTCGCCGTCGAGGTCGACGTCGCCGGCGGCGGCGTCGTGGCTCTGGTCGTGCTGCTGCGGCAGCCCGCCGGTGGTGTCGGCGACCCCGCCGCCGGGTATGGAGAGCAGCAGGGTGTTCTGGGCGCCGGGGAACGGGTGGGCGTCCATGCCGGTGTCGGCGACGAAGACGTCGTCGACGCCGTCGCCGTTGAAGTCCTCCACCACCACGGCGGCGGGGTGGGTCAGTTCCGGCGGGGTGTCGCCGAACAGCCGCGACGTCGCCATCCGCAGGCCGGTGCCGTCGCCGAGCAGCACGTCGATCCCGAACGACTCCGGCGACTGGAAGATCATCCGGGCCACCAGCACATCGGTCCACCCGTCACCGTCGAAGTCGCCGGTGGCGATCCGCTCGACGGCCGCCTCGACGTCCATCGAGAACTCCGATGCCTCGGCCCAGCGGGGCAGGCAGGTCCCGGCCGGTGCCGGGCCGGACGTGGTGGCCCCGGCGGTAGGCCCGATCGAGGAGGGGGTGGACGTGGCGGGAGGGGCGGCGGTCGTCGCCGGGACGGTGGACGCCGTCGTGGCGGGTTCCCCCGCGCCGCCCGAGCATCCCCCGGCGACGAGCACCGCCAACACGCAGGCGGCCCGGACCCGGCTCATCGTCCCGACACTATCGGCCGACGATGTTCCGGGACGCTGCCGTGTGCGATAGTTGGCACGGCGGTGGAATCGGCCGGGGGCGGCTTCGCAACGGCCCGCCGTAGGAGGGTTGTCGCATGGCAGCGGCCGGTAGGACATTCCGGGTGTTCATCAGTTCCACCTTCTCCGACCTCAAGGCCGAACGGGACGCCCTGCAGCAACGGGTGTTCCCACGGTTGGCGGAGATGTGCCTGGCGCGGGGTGCCCGCTTCCAGGCGATCGATCTCCGCTGGGGGGTCAGCGAGGAGGCATCCCTCGATCATCGGGCGATGGACATCTGCCTGTCCGAGATCGCAAGGTGCCAGGCGTTGTCGCCTCGCCCGAACTTCGTCGCCTTGCTCGGCGACCGGTACGGGTGGCGGCCGCTTCCCGCCGAGATCCCGGCCACCGAGTACCGGCAGATCCATGAGCGCCTCGCCGCCACCGCGGCCGGAGGTCTGCTGGAGGAGTGGTATCGGCCGGACACGAATCGGGGCACCGAAGGCGACCCGGCGCCGGGCGGAGCGTTCGTGCTCCGGGCCCGGACCGGCAGGTTTGAGGACTACGAGGTGTGGCGGTCGGACGTGGAGGCTCCGCTGCAGAGAGCGCTAGAGGAAGCGGTCGGCGACCTCGGACTTCCGGATGCCGCCGTCCTCAAGTACACCGCATCGGCCACCCATCAGGAGATCGTTCGAGGGGCGCTCGACGCTCCCGGGGCGGCCGGCCACGTCTTCGGGTTCTTTCGCACACTCGAAGGCGACCCGCCACCGGCGGCGCGGTCCACGTTCTTCGATTCCGACGACCACGGTGCGATCGACGGGAACGCCCGGCGCAAGCTGGATGGCCTGAAGGCGTCGCTACGGGAGCGTCTGCCCGGCAACGTCGAGGAGTACCGGACCGGGTGGTCCGGAGACGAACCGTCCACCGAGCACCTCGAGCAGCTGTGTGAGGACGTGCACGGCCGGCTGGCCGGGGTGATCGAACGGGAACTCGACCGGCTCGAGGCCGAGGATCCGGTCACGAGTGAGGCCTCGGCTCATGAGGACTTCGCCGCCGAACGATCCGCCGGCTTCGTCGGGCGGGTCGGGGAGTTGTCCCGGCTCGTCGAATCGCTGGACCTGCGATCGGGCTCTCCGCTCGTCGTCACCGGCCCCGGCGGCAGCGGCAAGTCGGCATTCATGGCCCGCGCCGCCGCCAGCGCGGCAGCCGCCCATCCCGAGGCCGTCGTCGTCAAGAGATTTGTAGGTGCCACCCCGTCGTCGGCCGACGGGCGGTCGCTGCTGGAGAGCATCTGTGTCGAGATCACCCGTGCATACGGTCTCGATGAGGAAGGCGTCCCGAGGGACTACCCGCGCCTGCAATCGGACTTCGGGGAGCGGCTCCGTCTGGCCGGCCCCGACCGGCCGCTTCTCGTGTTCGTCGACGGCCTCGACCAGTTGAGTCGGGAGGACCCGGCAGCAGGGCTCGGGTGGGTGCCCGCCGTGCTCCCGGATCACGCATGGGTCGTCGTCTCCACGTTGTCGGGAGATCCCCTGGCCGCCCTCGGTGCCGCCGTCCCGGGTGCGCCATCGATCGAACTAGGCCCGCTGGGGGACGGGGACGCCTCCGCCCTCCTCGAGCAGGGTCTCGGGGCGGCCGGGCGCTCGCTCGGCTCCGATCAACGGGAAGCGGTGAACGCCTGCCTCGAGGCGAACCGGCTGCCGTTGTATCTGCGGCTGCTCACCCGCGAGGTGATCGGGTGGCGATCGTACACGCCCGTCCCGGATCTGCCGACAGACACGGCCGGGATGGTGCGGTACCTCCTGCAGCGGACCGGCGATGAATCGGCGCACGGACCGGTGCTGGTGTCCCGGACACTCGGGTTGCTGGTTGCGTCGGCCGACGGCCTCGCCGAAGACGAACTGCTGGATCTGCTCTCAGCCGACCCCGAGGTGATGGCCGAGTTCCGCCGCCGGGCGCCCCAATCGCCAGCTTCGGGGCGGCTACCGACCGTCATCTGGTCACGATTGCGAGCCGACCTCGAGTCGTTCCTGCTCGAACACCGAAGCGATGGCGTCGTGCTCCTCCGCCTGCTCCACCGGATCTTCGACGAGGTGGTCGAGTCCTCCTACCTGCAAGGGGAGGCAGGGACGGCCCGGCGCCGGCAGCTGGCCGAGTACTTCTGGCAGCAGCCCACCGAGCGCACCGCCGAGGGGACGAGCACGCCGAATCTGCGGAGGTTCAGCGAACTCCCCCATCAGCTCCTGGTGCTCCAGGACGTCGACCGGCTGGCCCGTCTGGCCGACGACGGGTTCCTCGAAGCGAAAGCCCGGGCAACCGGCGTGTCGGCCGCCGTGCGGGACGCCGAGCGATTCGCCACCACGATTGCCCGGGCTGGCGCCCGGCCCTGGGCGGGACTGGAGCCAAGCGCCACCGCGTTCGCGGCACTCCTGGCTCAGATCCAGGGTGATCCCACCCGCCTGCAAGACCTGGCCGGGATGGGGGACACCAGGGGCCTCGATGCGGCCATCGAGCGGGAGAGCGACCCCCAACTGCGGGAGCACCTCCGGTTGGCGGCGGGCTGGCTGCTGGTGGCGGCCGGGTATGGGACCGCCGGTCGGAAGATGATCCAGACGGCGATGTCGAGACCGCAGGCGTTCGCCGAACCCGAGGATCTCCAGCGGTCCTACGACGATCGGCGAAACCTGCGGGACCTCGGCGAGGTTCTCCTTCGCAAGAGCCGGACGCCGTCGGCGGCTCCCACCGATCGCCGCCCACAGCAGTACCCCCCAGCACCGCCTCCGTACCGCAGCGATGCCGCGCCCCGGACGACCGTCCCGGGGCTTCGGGTGGCCTCGATGATCCTGGCCCGACGCGACGGCACCGGGTTGCTGGCGGCCGCCGCCGTTGCCGGGCCGCTGGCGCTGCTGTGGTGGGCCGGGCTGATCCCGCTGAGCGCGCTGATCTCGATCCCTGCTGCGATCACCGCCGTGATCGCCCTGGCATGGCTGTATCTGCGGACGACGCCCACCGAGAACGGACGGCTGGTCAGGGGTTTGATCGCCGGCTACCAGGACGCAGAGCCAGCGGACCGGGGGGCGATCCTCTCGAGGATCCTGCGGTTCCAGGACCTGATCGAAGGGTCGGGGGTCCCGGTCACCTGGGCGGACGATCTGCGCCGATTCATCTGCCACAGCCTCGACGACGCCCTCGAGAGCGAGGAGGCAGCCGCGACGCTTCGCCTGCTGACCACCCTTGCGTCCGGAGGTACGGCCTACCGGACCTCAGGTGCCTACCGGCGCGAGGACCTGGTCGCCGCACTGCGACGGCAGGACCCCGCCCGGCTGGAGGAGCTGCTCCCGGGGTGGGGCGGCATCGCCAGCCCAGCCGTCGAGGTCCTCATCCAGGTGTCCGATCTCGTGTGCATCCCCGAGGTCCCCGCTCGGATGATCAGGGGCGAACGGGATCAACTCGACCGGATCCCGCCGGCCTGCCTCGCCCGGGCGATGGTGCAGGTGTACGGGGAGCTCCGCCGCACCGCCGACCGATCCCCCGCGGCCCGCTTCCGCCGGGCCGCTGAGCGGATCCGGCGATTCCGGAACCGTCCCCGCGCCAAGACCACCGCCATGTCACGGACCGATCGCGTCGTGACCGCGCTGGTCTCCGGCACGATGATCCTGTACCTGGTCCTGGCGGTCCTCATCAGCGCCCCGTTCGCCGCTGCCATGGCGGTGTTCGGGGCCGGGGTCGTGATGTACTCCTACGGAGGCGCCTTCACCGGCCGCTTCTCCACATCAGTGCTCGAGCGCGGGGCTGAGGCCTGGATGTTCACGGCCGACCCCTTCACGGCGGGGGAGGACGCTGCACTGGCCCGGAGGCTCGTGGAAGGCGCCGGTGATCGGTCGGCCGGGGCCGGGCAACTGAATCTCAGTGAGATCCCGGAGCGCCGGTTGCGGCGCGTCCTGAGAAGGATGACCCGCTCCGGGACGGCGCCGCCGTGGAACCTGCTGGTGCTGCGCACCATGCACCACCGGGCCGTCCTCCGCCCGGTGCTCGGTGTGCCGCCAGAGGACCGTAGTGACGTGCCGTCACGCCCGGTGTCGGCAGCCGGCATGCTGCGTCAGGAGGCCCGGGCACGGCCGTTGGGTCTGGTCAACGGGTTGGTGACGTCGCTGCTGGTGACGTCGGCGCTGATGTGGGTGTGGGCTGAAGCGTTGTGGTGGCTCGGCACCCGGAGTGGGGATACCGATCGGTTGCTCGGGAGCACCCGCGGGGAGTGGCTGGTCGCCGGGTTCGCTATCGGGGCGGTGTTCGTGGTGATCCAGCACCTGAATCTCCCACAGCGGGTCCGGGGGAGTCGCCGATTCCACTTCATGATGGCGAAGGCGTTCATCCTGTGCGTGATCTCTGGGACGTACCCGTACCTGTTGTTCGGCGGCGGAGCCATCAGCCACCTGCTCGTCCCCGACGCGGTGATCCGATGGCGGGGTGCCCGGCTGATGTACCCATCCCGACGGCAGCTGTGGTGGGGGAGGATGCTTCTGGTCCCGATCGTGGTCGTCGTCGGCGTGCTGCTGGCGCTGATCGCGTGGCTGCTCCCGACGGCCGTGCCGACCGTGGGGTGATCGAACGGGTCGGCCGCGGACGCCGGGTTCTGCAGGCTCGACGGGTGAGGAGGAGATGGCACCGGTCGATCTGATTCTCGGCATCCTTGCGGTGATGGTCGCGTGGGTCGTCCTCAACCGTCCCGGCATGTCATTCAGCCTGTTCAGGGAGCGTCTCCGGTGCGAACCAGATGCGGGCCTCGGCCGCTGCGTCGTGACGGCAGGGTTCCCTGCGGGGCTTCAGGTCGCCGTGCGGGACCCGGGTTGGTGAACCACCGGCCGTGGATGCGGGGCCGGATCAACCAGTGGCGGTGCCACGGAACCGGAACCCATCGGGGGTGCCGCCGGCGGTCGAGGCGACGTTGGTGGCGGTGCCGTTGAACCGGAACCCTTCGGGGGTGCCGCCGGCGGTCGAGGCAACGCCGGTGAGCCGGGCGTCGGCGGTCCCGCTCACCAGCGCACCGGTCTGGCCCGGCTCACACGGGGCGGCCCAACGTGCCCGGAGGATCGCCGTGAACCCCTCGGGGGTGCCGCCTGCGGTGGAAGCGACGTTGGCGTGCAGGGTGGCGGTGTAACGGCACTCGTTGCCCTGCCTGGCGACCGAGTCGATCCGGCCCGTGAACTCGAGTTGCGCGTTGATGGGAGGCGCCGCCGACGCCGCCGGGGCAACGAGGCCCACCACCACTGCAGCGACCGCACCGGCGACACCGAACCTGACAGAACGCGACACAGACCTCATGGGTACCCCTCGATAGACCGGACAAGGGGCCGGAGTGTAGACGGCGGCCCCGTCGACGGGCAACGACGGGCCGGGCCCGGGACGTTGCCGCTGGTGCTCAACCCACCCGGCATGTGATTCGGGCAGTGTGTGAGTGGCTTCGGGTGCGGGCCGGGCGCGGACTGGAACGCGGCACTTCATGGCGAGTGCGGGTTGTGGGTACCGGTGTCGGGTTCTAGGACT
>JAHLKU010000070.1 GCA_020444505.1 Actinomycetota bacterium
GCCATGCGGGTCCACCTCCTCGACGGCACCTACGAGTTGTTTCGCGCCCACTTCGGCGCCCCGCCGAGGACCGCCCCCGGCGGCGAGGAGATCGGCGCCGTCCACGGGCTGATGGGCAGCACGTTGCGGTTGCTGCAGGACGAGGGCGTCACCCACCTCGGGGCGGCGTTCGACAGCGAGGTCCACTCGTTCCGCAACGATCTGTTCCCCGCCTACAAGACCGACGAGGGCATGCCGCCCGAATTGCTCGCCCAGTTCCCCATCGCCGAGGAGGCCCTGGAGGCGCTCGGGGTGGTGGTGTGGCGGATGATCGACTTCGAGGCGGACGACGCCCTCGCCACCGCGGCCTGGACCTACTCCGACCGGGCCGAGCAGGTGGTGATCCTGTCGCCCGACAAGGACATGGCCCAGTGCGTGGTGGGGTCGTCGCCGGTGTGCTTCGACCGCCGCAAGCAGGCCTTCATGGACGAGCAGGGGGTCTGGGACAAGTTCGGCGTGGCGCCCGAGTCGATCCCCGACTACCTGGGGTTGATGGGCGACAGCAGCGACGGCATCCCCGGCATCCCGGCGTGGGGGGCCAAGTCGTCGTCGGCGGTGCTCGCCGAGTACGGGCACATCGAGTACATCCCTGCCGATGCCGCCGACTGGGCGGTGCAGGTGCGGGGGGCCGAGCGGCTCGCCGCCTCGCTGCGGGAGCACCGCGACGACGCCCTGCTCTACCGACGGCTGGCCACCGTGCGGCGGGACGTCCCCATCACCGAGACGGTCGCCGACCTGGAGTGGAAGGGCGTGCCCAGGGCGCGGTTCGTGGACTTCTGCGAGCGGTGGGGGTTCGGCAACCTGCGCGACCGCCCCAGGCACTGGGCGGCGTGAGCGCGAGGCACCCGGCCCTCGACGCCCCGCTCGGGAGGTTCCGCGCCGCGCTCGCCGCGGCGGGCGGGTTCGACGCCGGGCGCTTCGATCGTCCCGGGACGCTGGTGGTGCCGCAGGCGTCCAGGGAGGGGACCCGGGTGGTGTCGGTACACGCCTTCGGTGCGGCGGCGGTGGCGTGGTGCGATCCCGGCCTTGCCGACGCCGCGGCCGCGCTCGCCTCGGAGACCGAGACCTTCGACCCCGCCGGGCTCGCCGCGTGGGCGGCGCCGCGGGGCGGCGAGTTCGTGGGCGGGGCGTGGTCGCACCTGACCGCCCCGTCGCTCCTCGCCGGGCCGCCGGAGCCGGACGGCTGCACGGTGGCACCGCTCGACCGCGACGACCCGGGGGATCGGGGGCGGATCGCCGCGCTCGTCGAGGCCTGCGGGGAGGACGACGCCGAGGAGGCGGAGATCCACCTCGACGACCTCGATCCGCTGATCCTCGGTGTCGCCGAGCCGGGGGGCACCCTGGCCGGCCTGGCCGGCGAGCGCCCCTGGGACCTCGACGCCGGCACGGCCGACATCGCCGTGCTCACCCGGCCCGATGCCCGCGGGCGTGGCGTCGGCGGCGCCGCCGTGGCCGCGGTGTGCCGGGAGGACTTCCGCCTCGGCCGGCTGCCGCTGTACCGCTGCAACTGGGACAACGCCCCGTCCCGGGCGCTCGCCCTCTCGCTGGGGTTCGTCGAGGTGCTGTCGCTGGCGGCGGTGCGGTTCCCCTAGGGGTCGAGGCCGTCCCGGCGCCGGTCCTCGGCGATTCGCCGCCGTTCCCACCGGTAGCCGGCCACGGCGCCGGCGGCGCCCCCGGCCACGACCAGGAGGGCCCAGGCCGGCCCCAGGAACAGGGCCGGGACCACGCCCAGCAGGGCGCCGGCGAGCGCGCCCACCCTGGCGCCGTTGGAGGCGTCGTACACATGCCTGCCGCGGGGGAATCGTTCGTCGTCGGGCATGTCCCGATCATGGCCGGATGCGGGCCGTCCCGCCAGGGCCGGACGTCAGGTACGCGGGCCGGCGTCGCCGGCATCCTCTCCGTCGTCTCCGGCGGCGAGGAGGTCGCAGGCGTCGTCGGCGAGGCCCTGGCCCGCCTCTCCGTACAGGTTGCGGGCCACGTCCACACCGTGGCCGTGCAGTTCGGCGACCTCGTCGGCGTGGACGGCGGCGGCCGCCACCGGCACGTCGGGGAGGAACTCCCGCACCCTGCGGGCCGCCTCCAGGTTGGCCGCGTGGTCGCCGGTGGCCAGCACGACGAGCCGGATGCCGGGATGGAGCCGCAGCCGGTCCCAGAAGTCGCGGTCGAGGGCGTCGCCGCGAACCGTCGTGCGCCCGGCGGCGGCGTGGGCCGCCACCACGGCCTCGCTCCGGTCGACGCCGAGGACGACGTCGCCCCGCCGGGCCCGCAGTTCGTCGTAGGCGCCGGTGCCGATCCTGCCCATGCCGAAGACGAGGACATCGGCGTCGCCGGGCTCGATGAGGGTGTCGTAGGGCCGGGTGGCGCTCCGCTCCAGGCGGGAGAGGGGCCCTGCCAACCGCCGGTACAGGCCGTACCGGGCGGTGGAGAGCGGGGCGGCGATCACGAACGAGGCGGCCACCGCGACCGCCATCGCCGACGCCCACTGCTGGTCGAGCACCCCGCGGCTCACCCCCAGGGCGATGACGATGAGCCCGAACTCGCTGTAGTTGGCCAGCGTGAGCGTGCTGTGCCATGCGGTCCGGGTGCGCAGCCCGAACGCGGCGAGCAGGCCGAAGTACCCCGAGGCCTTCAAGGGGAGGAGCACCAGGGCCACGGCGGCGACGGCGATCGCTCCCGGGCCGGGCGCTCCGCCGAGCCCGATGGAGAGGAAGAATCCGATCAGGAGCAGGTCCTTCAGTCCGAGCAGCCGGTCGGCGAGCTCCCCGGCGCGGGGGTGCCGGGCGAGGGAGGCCCCGGCGAGCAGCGCGCCGAGGTCGGGCTTCAGGCCGACGGCGTCGAAGGCGCCCAGGCCGGCACCGAGGGCCAGCGCCACCCCGAACAGCAGCAGCAACTCGCCGTGGCCGACGCGGTCGAGGACCCACCCGAGCAGCGGCCCCGCCAGGAGGACGGCGGGCACGACGGCCAGCGCCCACCACGACGGGGCCTCGTCCACGAACACGGTGAGGAAGGCGACGGCGACGAGGTCCTGGACGATGAGGATGCCGATCGCCGTCTGCCCGGGCAGCGCCCCGGATTCGTTGCGCTCCTCGAGGGCCTTGACGGCGAACACGGTGCTCGAGAACGAGAGCCCGAACCCCACCAGCACGGCCTCGGGCGCGGAGAGGCCGTCGGCCGGGGAGACGCCCAGGGCCCCGAGGCCGAGGAAGACGGCTCCGGCGGCGGCGGTCACGGCGGCCATGTGGACGGTCGCGCCGCCCCAGACCTCCCGGCGCGTCATCGACCGGGCACGCAGCTTGAGGCCGATGCCGAACAGGAGCAGCAGGACGCCGGCGTCGGCGACCGCCTGGACGCCGGGGGTCGCCTCGCGGCCGAAGGCGTGCAGCACGAACCCGGCGGCGAGGTAGCCGACCATCGGCGGCAGGCGTGCCGCCGCCGCGGCGAAGCCGAAGCCGAATGCGGTGAGGACGAGGGTGATCTCCACGCCGGGCACCTCCTGGGACGCGCATCGTAGGCGCTCGGGCCGCGCCGGCCACTAGCGTCGTCGCAGGGAACCGGGAGGACCGATGACGGGACCAGAGGTGGCCGCCCTGCTGGGCCTGGCGCCGCTGCCGCACGAGGGCGGCATGTGGGCGCAGACCTGGATAGACGAGCACAGCACGGCGATCTACTTCCTGCTGCAGCCCGGCGACTTCTCGGCGATGCACCGCCTGGACGGCACCGAGCTGTGGCACCACTATGCAGGGGACCCGGTGCGGATGCTGCTGCTGCATCCCGACGGGACGGTGTCCCGGCCGGTGCTCGGCGACGACCTCGCCGCCGGGCAGCGTCCGTGCGTGGTGGTCCCGGAGGGGGCCTGGATGGGCGCCGCCACCGCCGGCGAGTGGTCGCTGACCGGCACCACGATGGCGCCCGGGTACACGGAGGAGGGGTTCGATCTCGGCGTCCGGAGCGACCTCGCCACCCGGTACCCGGAGGCCGCCGCAGAGATCGCGGCGCTGACGAGGGAGGAGCCCGCATGAAGACGCCCGCCGACCTGGTGGACCTGTCCGGCAAGGTGGTGGTGGTCACCGGGGCCGGGCGCGGCATCGGCGCCGGTATCGCCCGCCGCTGCTCGGAGGCGGGGGCGTCGGTGGTGGCACACAGCCGGTCCACCGGCTCCGCCCCGCTGCCGGGCCCCGCTGCGGCGGTGCAGGCCGACCTGACCGCCGACGGCGCCCCCGCCGCGGTGGTGGGCGCCGCCCTGGAGGCCTTCGGGCGCATCGACGGCCTGGTCAACAACGCCGGCATCCAGCCCCGTTCGTCCTTCGCCGACCTGGACGATGCGAGCTGGGCGGAGATGATCGACACCGATCTCACCGCGGTGCACCGCATGACCCGCGCCGTGGCGGCGCAGATGGCGCAGCAGGGCGGCGGCGGGTCGATCGTCCACATCGCCTCCATCGAGGGCAGGCAGCCCGCGCCGTTCCACGGCCACTACGCCACCGCCAAGGCCGGGCTGATCATGCACGCCAGGGCGGCGGCGCTGGAGTACGGCCCGGACGGCATCCGGGTGAACACCGTGTCGCCGGGCCTGATCGACCGGCCCGGCCTCGAGGACGATTGGCCCGAGGGCGTGGCGCGCTGGCACGCCGCCGCCCCGCTGGGGCGGATGGGCACGCCGGAGGACGTGGGGGACGCCTGTGTGTTCCTGCTGAGCGGGCTGGCCAGGTGGGTCAGCGGGGCGGACCTGGTGGTGGACGGGGGCGTGCTGGCCCACCCCACCTGGTGAGCGCCCGGCGCCGTGGCAGACTGGCGCCTGTGAGCGCACCGAACCCGCAGCGGACCATCTGGCCCGGCGACGACGGCCGCACCGTCGTCGTGATCGATCAGACCCGCCTGCCGCACGTGTTCGAGACCCTCGACCTGACCGATCTCGAGGACGCGGCGGCGGCCATCGAGACGATGGTGGTGCGCGGCGCCCCGCTCATCGGGGTGACGGCCGCCTACGGGATGGCGCTCGGCCTGGCGGCCGACCCGTCCGACGACGGCGTCGCCGCCGCGTCGGCCCGGCTGCTGCGGACCAGGCCGACCGCCGTGAACCTGGCCTGGGCGGTGCGGCGGGTCGAGGAGGCGGTGACGGCCCTGGCTCCCGCCGCACGCGCCGCAGCGGCCTACGCCCTGGCGGGGGAGATCGCCGACGAGGACGCCGCCATGTGCTCGGCGATCGGCGACCACGGCCTCCCCCTCGTCGAGGCGGCCTGGGAGGCCAAGGGGCGCGAGGGTGTGGTGAACGTGCTCACCCACTGCAACGCCGGATGGCTGGCCACGGTGGAGTGGGGCACGGCGACCGCTCCCATCTACAAGGCGTTCGACGCAGGCATCCCGCTGCACGTGTGGGTGGACGAGACCCGGCCCCGCAACCAGGGCGCCTCGCTGACGGCGTGGGAACTGGGGGAGAAGGGCGTGCCCCACTCGGTGATCGTGGACAACGCCGGGGGGCACCTGATGCAGCACGGCATGGTGGACCTGTGCATCGTCGGCAGCGACCGCACGACGGCGGCCGGCGACGTCGGCAACAAGATCGGCACCTACCTGAAGGCACTGGCGGCCCGCGACAACGGCGTGCCGTTCTACGCAGCGCTGCCGTCGTCCACCATCGACTGGACGCTGCGCGACGGCGTCGCCGGCATCCCCATCGAGGAGCGGGACCCCGCCGAGGTCACCGCGATCTCCGGCATGGACGCCGGGGGGCGGGTGGTGGAGGTGCGGCTCACCCCCGAGGCGTCCCCGGCCCGCAACTATGCGTTCGACGTGACCCCCGCCCGCCTGGTGACCGGCATCATCACCGAGCGGGGCGTGGCCGAGGCGAGTGAGGAAGGTCTGGCATCCCTGTATCCCGCTACGACCTGAGACGCCGCCTGGTTGCGGCCGCCCGCGATCTGTTCGACCGCGGGCTCAACACCGGCACGGCCGGCAACGTCAGCGTGCGCTACAGCGACTGGGTGCTCATCACCCCCTCCGGCATCCGCTACGACGCCCTGGAGCCGTCGCAGATCGTCGAACTGGACATGGAGGGCAAGGCCGAGGGGCGGATGAAGCCGTCCAGCGAGTGGCGGTTCCACCTGGACCTCTACCGGGCCCGGCCCGAGGTGGGCGCGGTGGTGCACACCCATCCGCCGCACGGCACGGCCGTGGCGGTGCTGCGCCGCGACCTGCCGGCGTTCCACTACTACGTGGCCGCCGCCGGTGGCACCACCATCCGCTGCGCGCCCTACGCGACGTTCGGCACCCAGTTGCTGTCCGACTACGTGCTGCGGGCGCTGGAGGACCGGACGGCCTGCCTCCTCGCCAATCACGGCATGGTCACCATCGGCCCGACCCTGGAGGAGGCGGCCCAGTTGTCGGTGGAGGTGGAGGTGCTGTGCGGCATCTACCTGCAGGCGCTCGCCGCCGGGGAGCCCCACATCCTGTCGGACGACGAGATGCAGGAGGTGCTCGACAAGTACGACGAGTACCGCAACCCCACGCCGCGCAAGCCCTGGGAGACGGGCGGCCGCTAGCGCCCGGGGCCGGAACCGGAGGGGTGCCGCCCGCCGTTCTCCCGACGATGCCACGCCCACCCCGCGCCCTCGCCGCTCACGGCCCGCTCCTGCCGGTCGCCGCCGCCCTCGCGATGCTCGTTGCCGCGTGCGGCACCGCGCCCGGGCCGGATGCGATCGACGGGGTGTGGCGCGCCGTCGAGATCGAGGTGGGCGGGGAGGAGCACGCCTTCGGCGCCGACGGGCCCGGCGACGTCCTCACCATCGAGTTCGGTGGTGGCCACCTGCTGCGTGGGACGGCGCCGTGCAACGGCTTCGAGGGCTGGTACGCCTTCGACGGCGGGACGCTCGACACCGCCGACCTGGTGCGGGGCTCGGCGGTGTGCCTCGACTCGCGGCGGGAGACCGACGCGCTGGTCTTCTCGCTGTTGGAGACCACCCGCTTCGAGGTGGCGTTCGCCGCCGGCGGGTCGGCCATGACCTGGGAGGGCGGAGACGCCCGCGCCGAGTTCGCCCGGCCGTAGCGGCCGCCGTCTGCGCCACAATGGCCCGATGGCCGTGGTGCCCCGCCTGTACGACACGCTGCTCGAGCCGCTGGTGCGCGGGTTCCGGGAGGCCGGCGTGCGCCTCGCCGCACCGCAGCCGGGGGAGCGGGTGCTGGACGTGGGGTGCGGCACCGGCACCCACCTCGCCCTCTACGCCGCCGCAGGGTGCGAGGTGGCCGGGGTGGACCACAACCCGGACATGGTGGTCAGGGCCGCGCAGCGCCTCCCCGGCGCCGACCTGCACGAAGCCGACGCTCGTGACCTGCCCTTCGCCGACGGTGCCTTCGACCTCGCCGTGGCCATGCACGTGCTGCACGAGATGGATCCCGCCGGCCGTGCCGCCGTGGTGGCCGAGATGGCGCGGGTCGCCGCCCGGGTGCTGGTGATCGACCACCATCCCACCCACGACGGCACGCTGCGGGGCCGGGCGGTCAGGGGGTTCACCAGCGCCGTGGAGCGCCTCGCCGGCGGCGAGCACTACCGCAACTACCGGCAGTTCCTGCGCACCGGGGCCGTCGGCACCGTGGCCGCCGTCGCCGGCCTGGAGGTGCTCGCCGTCACCCGGGAGGGGTCGGGGACGGTGGCGGTGACGATCCTGGGATGACGGCGTCCCGCAGCGCCCTGCGGACCGGCGTGTCGATCTGCGACGGCGCCTCCCGCAGGTACTCGGCGGCCCGTTGGCGGACCGGCCCTTCCAGCGACGCGACGTAGGCGAGCGCCCGCTCCTGCGACCATCCCTCGTCCCCCCACCCCGGCCCCGGCGGCAGCCCGGTCCAGACGGCGGCATCGAGGCCGCGAGGGCCGAGCCACCTCTTCACCTCCGCTGCGACCGCCGGGTCGGGCGCGCCGAGCGGGCCCGACGGCCCCACGCCGTGGACGGCGGACGGCGGCGCCCCGGTCTCCCGCTCGGCGAGGTTGGCGACGGCGGCGTCGAGGTGGCCGAAGGCGCTGCGTGCCCACAGGACGGTGCTGCGGTGCGGGTAGCCCGGCACGACGACCAGGGTCAGCCTCCCGTCGGCGGAGATGCGGGCGAACTCCACCGGCAGTGCGGGGCCGTCGTCGTGCCACGGCCCTTCGATGGCGATCTCGCCGTAGGCGTTGGCGGGTTGCCAGACCAGCGAGCCCCAGGCGAGGACGGCGATGCGCACGCTCAACCGGCGGCGGCGACCAGGGCTTCGAACAAGCGGCGCGCCGGCGCCTCACCCGGCAGCCACTCGGGATGCCACTGCACCGCCAGCAGCGGCCACGCCCCGTCGAGCGGTTCGTACGCCTCGACGATGCCGTCGGAGGTGGTGGCCGTCGCCCGGAAGGCGGGTGCCAGGTCGCGGATGCCCTGGTGGTGCACCGAGTTGACCTTCAGCACGTTCGTCCCGAGCGCCTGCGCGGTGGTGGAGCCGTCCACGACCGTGACCTCCTGGATGCCCCGGTAGGCGTCGCCGCCCTCCACCCGGTGGGGGATGGCATCCGGCCGCTGGTCGGCGATGTCCTCGTAGAGGGTCCCGCCGAAGGCGACGTTGAGCACCTGCATGCCCCGGCAGATGGCCAGCAGCGGCATCCGCCGCTCGGCGATCACCGAGGCCAGGGCGAGCTCGAACTCGTCGCGGTCCGGGTCCACCCCGTACAGCTTCTCGTGGGGCGACCCGCCGTAGTGAGCAGGGTCGAGGTCGCCGCCGCCGGTCATCACCACGCCGTCGAGGCGCTCCAGCAGGGAGGGCACCTCCCCGGGCGGCCCGGCCGCCAGCACCACCGGCAGCCCGCCGGCCTCCCGCACCCTGCTGGTGTACGCGGTGTAGAGGACGTGGGCGTGCTCGTCGCCTCCCGGCGAGTGCACGTCGCGGTGGCCGGCGGTGACGCCGATGAGCGGTTTCATGGCCCGGAAGGGTAGGCCGGGTTGCGTAGGCGCGCCGCACCCGCGATCCTTATGGCCTCCGCAATCAGAGGTCCCATGGGTTCGCTCGTCAAGAAGCGGCGCAAGAAGATGTCGAAGCACAAGTACCGCAAGCGTCTTCGCGCCAACCGCCACAAGCGGAAGAAGTAGTCCTCCGCGGCCGCCCGGCCGCCACCTCACTGGTCCCGTGCACGTGGGAGGCTGCCGCGCGCCCGGGAGGGCG
>JAHLKU010000071.1 GCA_020444505.1 Actinomycetota bacterium
GTGGCCACCGCACCGTGCTCGGCGAGGATGTCGAGGATCTGCGGCGTCCAGTCGGGGTCGGGCCCGTCGTCGAACGTCAATGCCACGGTCCCGGGGAGCGGCGTCACCCGGATCGGCGGCGCCGGATCGGGGACGAACGGGATGATGTCGATCTCGGGGACGATGGTGGGGTAGACGGTCGCCGGGGCGGCGGTCCGGGGGCCCGGGGCGTCGGCGTCCACCGCAGGCAGGACCATGTGGACGGAAGCGAGCGCCGGGGTGGAGGGGCCGACGACGGCCAGCACCAGCGCGAGCAGCACCCCTCCCGCCAGGCCGCGCCCTTGGCCCATGGGCTCCCTCGTGGTCCGCCCCCGACGTCGTCAGGGGGTGTAGGGCTCGATCTCGAGCCCCTTCAGGATCATATCCGCGTACCGGATCACGTCGGGCACGGTGGTGTCGTTGGTGAGCACGTACACGACGGGGCCGTCGAGCAGGTCGGACCACAGCGGGGTGTAGTAGTCCACCCAGAGCCCGCCGCCGGGTGCGTCGCTGAGGTACCCGTACACCACCCGGTCGCCGAAGTCGTAGGTGAACGCGGGGTCGCCGTAGGCCGCTACCACGCCGTCCAGCGTGGTGAGGTCGTCCACCCCCACCATGATCGGGTAGGTCTCTGGATCGTCGCCGGCGGGGCGATAGGTGAGGCACTCGCCGAAGGCCTCGTCCACCTCCCACCCCGACGGGTACCGGACCACCATCGGCCACGAGTCCAGCGCGCAGGTGTTGGGGAGGGCGAAGTCGGGGAGCGGTGCCTTGATGGGCAGTTCGTTGAAGCACGCCGCCGAGTAGTTGGTGAAGTCGTCGGGCACCGGCGCCGAGCCGTCGAGGATCGCCGTCAACTGGTCGGCGGGGTACGCCGCACGGAACTCGTTGTACACGCACCGGCAGAACGGCCGGTTGGTGCCCTCGGTGCAGGAGTCGAAGAAGGCGTCGCGATACGCCGAGTCGTAGCCGGAGGTGGTGGTGGTGACGGCCTCGGTGGTCGTGGTGGGGGCCGCCGTCGTCGCCGGCCCTGCGGTGGTGGTGGGCCCGGCACCGGTGGTGGTGGGCCCGGCGGCGGTGGTGGACGAGGCGCCGAGGGTGGTGACGGTGCCGCCGGCCGTGGCGCCTCCGTCGTCGCCCCTGGTCACCAGGACCACCGTGACCACCGCAGCGGCGGCCACGATCATGGCCAGGCCGAGGATGCCGGGCACGGTCTTGAACCAGGGCACCGCAGCAGCGGCGGTGGTGGCCGCGCCCATCGTCGGGGGGACCGCCGGCGGAGGCGCCATGGTGGGCGGCGGCGCCGGGATCGAGGGAGGCGGCGGGGGCACGGCGCCCTGGGAGGGCGGCGGGGCGGGGGCCGACGGCGCGGCCGTGACGGCGGCGCCGCACTCTCCGCAGAACCGGTCGTCGGCGGCCAGCGGATGGCCGCACGCAGTGCAGTTCGCCATAGGTGCTCCCTGGTCGATCGGAGGCCCCCCTGATTGAAGCAGACCCGGCCGCACGCGCCAGGGCCGATGGTCCCCCGCTCAGCCCTGCAGCGGCCAGGCCACCGGGATCAGCACCAGGGTGATCACCATGCACACCAGCGTCAGCGGCAGGCCCACGCGCACGTAGTCGCGGAACCGGTAGCCGCCGGGTCCCATCACCAGCACGTTCACCGGAGATCCGATCGGGGTCATGAAGCTGGTGGTGGCGGCCACCGCCACGGTCATCAGCAGCGCCTGCGGCGACAGGCCCAGGCCGTCGGCGAGGTGGAGCGCGATGGGCGCCATCAGGATCGCCGTCGCCAGCGTCGGGATCACCTGGGCGCTGAGCGCCGTGACCAGGTACAGCCCGGCCACCACCAGGAGGGGGCTGCCGTCGCCGATCGCCGCCAGGGTCCGCTCGGTGATCCAGGCGACGGCGCCGCTCTCCTGCAGGGCGATGCCCATCGGCAGCATGCCTGCGATCAGGAAGACGGCCGGCCACTCGATCGACCGGTAGGCCTGGTCCATGGAGAGGCACCCCGTCACCACCATCAGCACGGCGCCGGCGACGGCCGCGACCGGCACCGCCAGCCAGCCGAACAGCACCGAGGCGACGAACGCCGTCATGATCGCCGTCGCCACCGGCGCCCGCATCCGATCGACCGGCGGGTGCGCTTCGGCGGTGAGCACCAGGAAGTCGGCCTCCTCGGCGAGCGCCTCCAGGCGCCGCCGCGGCCCGTACAGCAGCAGCGCGTCGCCGAAGCGCAGCGGCAGGTCCCGCAGCCCCGCCCGCAGGATCTCGCCCTCCCGGGAGATCGCCATCACCATGAGGCCGTGCCGTTCGCGGAACCGCAGGTCCCGCAGCGTGCGGCCCGCCAGACCGGTGCGCGGCGACAGCACCACCTCGGCCATGCCGTAGTCGTCCGACTCCAGCGCCCCGGTGTCGGCGGTGGCCGTCTCGTCCACCTCCAGGCCCCGCAGGCCCTCGACGCCGGCCAGCGTCTCCCGCCGCCCCTTCACCAGCAGCGTGTCGCCCACCCGCATGCGGGTGCCGGGGCCGGGCATCAGCGTGGTGTCGCCCCCGCGCACGATGCCCATCACGCCGAGGCCGAAGTCCTCGCCGAGCCTGCTCTCGGCCAGGCTCTGGCCGGCCAGCGCCGAGCCGGGCGGGATGGTGACGGCGGTGAGGCGCTCCTCCAACCGGTAGGCGTCGGCCCGGTCCACCCGTCGCACCTCCACGTCGGGCTGCGCGGACAGGTCGGCGAGTTGCTCGGCGGTGCCCTGGACGAGCAGCCGGTCCCCGGCCTGGAGGCGTCGGGTCTCGAGGTCGGTCCGGATGGTGGCGTTGCCGGAGCGGATGGCCAGCACGATGACGCCGTGGACGTTGCGGAAGTCCAGTTCGCGCAGCGTCCTCCCCACGAACGGGCACCGCGGCCGGCAGGGGATCTCGGCGATCTCGATGTCGGCCGACACCAGGCGCTCCACCGGCAGGTCGTCGTCGGCGACCGACAGGTACTCGGTGCCGCGCAGTTCCCACAGCCGGTCGAGGGCACCGCGCACCAGCAGCCGGTCTCCGGACCGCAGCACGCTGCCGGGGCCCGGCGCCCACTCGGTGCCGCCCTCGCGGAAGATGCCGATCACGTCGATGCCGAGCGCCGCGCCGAGCCGGGCGTCGTGGAGGGTGACCCCGTCGAGCGACGACGCGGCCGGCACGTGGACGAACGAGAGGTCGGCGAAGAGGCGGTAGAGGCGCGGCAGGTCGGCCCGTTGCGATTCCCTCACCGGGTCGCGCTCGGGCAGCAGGCGGCGCCCGGCCAGCACCATGAACGCGACGCCGGCCACCACCAGCGGCAGGCCGATCCGGGCGAAGTCGAACATGGAGAACGGCTCGCCGGTGGCTCCCTCCAGGCTCGCCGAGATCACCAGGTTGGGTGCCCGGCCGATGAGGGTCGTCATCCCGCCGAGGAGGGTGCCGAACGCCAGGGGGAGCAGCAGCCGGCTGGGGGCCCGCCCGGTGCGGCGGGCCACCTCCATCACCACCGGCAGCAGCAGGGCGGCGACCCCGACGTTGTTCATGAAGGCCGACATGGCCGCCCCGGTCAGCATGACGACGGTGACGAGGCGCACCTCGCCGTCCCCGCCGAAGCGGATCACCCAGCGGCCGATGGTGGAGGCGATGCCGGTGTGGGCGAGCCCTCCGCTGAGGATGAACACCCCCCAGATGGTCACCACCGCCGGGCTGCTGAACCCGGAGAGGGCCTGGTCGGCGCTCACCTGGCCGGTGACGGCGAGGGCGGCCAGCACCGCCAGTGCCACCACGTCGAGCCGCACCCACTCGGTGACGAACAGCACCACCGCGACGGCGAGGATGCCGAGCACGATGCCCATGTCGAGCGTCACCGGTCACCTCCGGGGTGTGGTGCCGATCCTATGCCGCCCGCCGCCACGGGCCCGGCCCGCATGCCAGAATCGCATGCGGCCGGCCGGGAGGATCGGTGACCAGCAGAGCCAACCAGGGCACGCTCGGGACGTTCACGGGCGTGTTCACGCCGTCGATCCTCACGATCCTCGGCATCATCCTCTTCCTGCGCCTCGGCTTCGTGGTGGGCAGCGGGGGCCTTCGCAACGCCTTGGCGATGATCGGCCTGGCGACGGCGGTGTCGTTGCTGACCAGCATCTCGCTGTCGGCGGTGGCCACCAACATCGAGGTGCGGGGCGGCGGCGACTACTACCTCATCTCCCGCACGCTGGGGGTGGAGTTCGGCGGGGCCATCGGCATCGTCCTCTACCTGGCGCAGTCGGTGTCGGTGGCGTTCTACGCGGTCGGCTTCGGCGAGGCGGTGGCCGGCATGGCCGGGTGGACCTGGTCGCTGGCCCCGCAGGCCATCGCCGCGGTGGCGGTGCTCGGCCTGTTCTTCTTCGCCTGGGCGGGCGCCGACGTGGCGAGCAGGTTCCAGTACGTGGTGATGGCGCTGCTGGTGGCCGCACTGACCTCGTTCTACCTCGGGGCGATCGGCGGGTACGACGCCGGCCTGGCCCGCAGCGCCATGGGGCCCGCGCCCGATGCGCTCGGGTTCTGGGCGGTGTTCGCCATCTTCTTCCCCGCCGTCACCGGCTTCACCCAGGGCGTCAGCATGTCGGGCGACCTGCGGCAGCCCGGCAAGAGCCTGCCGCGCGGCACGTTCGCCGCCGTCGGCCTGTCCACCGTGGTGTACGTCTCGGTGGCGGTGCTGATGGCAGGCAATGCCTCGCAGGCCGACCTGGTCGGCGACGGGCGGGTGATGCGCTCGATCGCCGGGTGGGGCCTCCTCATCGACATCGGCGTGGTCGCGGCCACCCTCTCGTCGGCGATGGCCTCGTTCCTGGGGGCGCCGCGCATCCTGCAGTCGCTGGCGGCCGACCGGGTGTTCCCGGTGCTGCGCCCGTTCGCCGCCGGCCACGGCCCCGCCAACAACCCCCGCCGCGGCGTGGTGCTGTCGCTGGGCATCGCCCTCGCCACCGTGGCGCTGGGCAACCTGAACGTCATCGCCCCGGTGGTGTCGATGTTCTTCCTCATCTCCTACGGGCTGCTCAACTACGCCACCTACTACGAGGCCCGCTCGCAGAGCCCGTCGTTCCGGCCCCGCTTCCGGTTCTTCTCCCGGCGGGCCAGCCTCGCCGGATCCATCGCCTGCCTGGGGGCGATGCTGGCCATCAACCCGGCCGCAGGTGCCGGGGCGGTGGCGGTGATGTACCTCATCTACCGCTATCTGGAGCGGCGTGACGACGACGAGCGCTGGATCGACGCCAGCCGGGGCCACTACTTCCAGCGGGCCAAGGAGAGCATCCGGGCCATGACCGGTGAGGTGGACCATCCCCGCAACTGGCGCCCGCAGATCCTGGCCTTCTCTGCCGATCCGGAGCGCAGGGCCCGCCTGCTGCGCTTCGCCTCGTGGCTGGAGGGCAACAGCGGCCTGACCGCCGTGGCCCAGATCATCGCCGGCGAGGGGGCGCTGAAGCGGCGCGAGCGCCAGCGCCTGCATCAGGAGCTGGAGCGTCAGGTGGAGGAGCTGGGGGTGGACGCCCACGTGCTGAGCGTGCTGGCGCCCGACCCGCTGGAGGCGCTGCCGGTGGTGGTGCAGTCGTTCGGGATCGGGCCGATGGCGGCCAACACCGTGGTGTTCGGGCTGCCCTCCACCGGCGACGAGGCCCGCAACGCCTCCTACGTCATGGCGCTGCGGTCGGTGAGCCGCCTCGGCGTGAACGTGGCGGCGGTGAGCAGCGACGAGGCGCGCTGGGAGGCGATGGCGGCGGCGTCGGGACGCAAGCCCCTCATCGACGTGTGGTGGACCGACGACCACACCGGCAACCTGTCGCTGCTGATGGCGTACCTGGCCACCCGGACCGAGCGCTGGGCCAGGGCCCGCATCCGCCTGGTGGTCGCCACGCCCGAAGGGGCCGACCCGGCGGCGGAGGCGCCGGCGCTGCGCGAGATGCTGGAGGAAGCCCGCATCCCCGCCACCGTGGTCGCCGCCGCCGGCAGCGGCACCGAGGGGCTGGTGGCGGCCTCGTCGGGCGCGGCGCTGGTCATGGTGCCGATGGTGCTGAAGGGCACCTCGCTCCTGGAGGCGCACGGCCGCACCGACCTGTTCGCCGTGGCCGACCGGCTGCCGCTGGTGGCCGCCGTGATGGCCGGCCAGGAACTCGACCTCACCGCGGGCCCGGAGTCGGGCCCGCTGGCGGAGGCGGCGGCCGCCGAGGAGCGCCTGGCCGCCGCCCGGGACCGGCTTCGTTCGCTGGAGCGGAGTGCCGCTCAGGCGGCGCGCGACCGGGACCGCCTGGTCGAGGCCGCCGTCGACGACCCGTCGCTACAGGGTGAGGTGGAGGTGGCGGAGGCCAGGGTGGCCGAGGCGGCCGACCGGGTCCTGCGGGGGCGGGGGAGGGTCGAGGCCGCCCGGGCCGCCTACGAGGCGGCGCGGGCCGCCCACCAGGACTGAGGCCGGGCCCCTCGTCCAGCGCCGGAGCGGTGGGTAGCCTCTCCGGTACGGCATCCCGATGGCTTTGCGCCCGTCCCCGCGCCGGGCACGACGGAGGAGACCCATGGCAGAGCAGCCCCTCAGCACCACGCCCCTGCACGCCTGGCACGCCGCCAACGGCGCCAAGTTGGTGGACTTCGAGGGCTGGGAGATGCCCATCCAGTACGCCGACGGCATCATCGCCGAGCACCTGGCCACGCGCCGCTACGGCGGCATCTGGGACGTGTCCCACATGGGGCGGGTGCGCATCGGCGGCGCCGACCGGGTGGCGTTCCTGCAGCACGTGCTCACCAACAACGCCGAGGCACTGGGCCCGTGGGAGGCGCAGTACACGCTGATCCCCGATGCCGCAGGCGGCGTCATCGACGACGCCTACCTCTACCGGTTCGGCGAGGACGACTGGGTGCTGGTGGTCAACGCCTCCAACCGGGAGAAGGACCTGGCGCACCTGCAGGCCGAGGCGGCGGGCTTCGCCGACGTCACCCTGGAGGACCACACCGGGGCGCTGGCGATGATCGCCTTCCAGGGCCCACGCACCGGCGAGGTGCTGGAGCGCCTGGTCACCGGCGGCTTCCTGCCCGAGCCGCGGCGCAACGCTCTGTCGCAGGTGACGCTGGCCGGCACCGAGGTGCTGGTGGGCCGTACCGGGTACACGGGTGAGCCGGTGGCCTTCGAGTTGTTCGTCCCGGCCGGGGCGGCCGCGGCAGTGTGGACGGAGCTGGTGGAGGCCGGCAGCGCCGAGGGCATCGTGCCGTGCGGCCTGGGCGCCAGGGACACGCTGCGGCTGGAGGCCGGGCTGCCCCTGTACGGGCACGAGTTCGGCACCGGCCCCGACGGCGCCGCCTTCCCCGCCTACTCGTTCCCGCTCACCGGTCTGGCGGTGTCGTTCTCGTCCCGCAAGGGGGCGTTCGTGGGGCGGGACGCCCTGGCCGCCCAGTTCGCCGAGGTGCAGGCCATCAAGACCGGGGACTACGAGCCGTCCCCGGTGCTGCCCCGCCGCACCCGCTGCCTCGCCTTGCTCGACCGGGGCGTGGTGCGCCAGGGCCACACGGTGTTCGCAGGCGGCCGCGAGGTGGGGTTCGTCACCAGCGGCACCGTCGCCCCTTACTGGGTGTTCGAGGGCGAGGGCGCCACGATGCAGATCACCGACCGCACCGAGCGCCGGCCGGTGGCGCTGGCCTGCATGGACGCGACCCTGATGCCGGACGACGAGGTCGAGGTGGAGGTGCGCGGCAAGCGCCTCCGCGCCCGGGTGGTCAAGTACCACGGCCGCAGCGAGGCGCCGCCCTACTTCCGGGCGATCCCGGTGGACCACGTGGAGCCGGAGGAGCCGGGCCTGCAGGAGCGGGGTGCCGCCAAGGCGGGCGTCGTCCTGGGGCGCGCCCTGGACAACCACGCCTGGCGGCAGCGGCGCACCGTGAACCTGATCCCGTCGGAGATGACCCAGTCGCCGCTGGTGCGGATGCTGCAGGTGTCCGACCCGGTGGGCCGCTACGCCGAGCACAAGGAGTTGCTGGCTGCGTTCGAACAGGAGGTGTTCTACTACCAGGGCACCGACTTCATCGCCTGGGTGGAGGAAGAGGTGGCGCGGGAGATGGCCGGGTTCCTGGGCTGCAGCCTGGTGGAGTCCCGGGCGGTCAGCGGCCAGATGGCCAACATGACCGTGTTCAGCGCCATGGTGAACTGGCTGAATCGGGTGGACCGCCGCCGTGAGCCGCGCCGCATCCGCCTGGCCGTGAACAACCACATCGGCAGGGGCGGCCACCTGAGCAGCCAGCCGATGGGGGCCTTGCGGGACTACATCGCCAAGGACCCGGTGACCGAGAGGTTCGCGGTGGCCAACTTCCCGGTGCGCCACGACAACCCGTACCGCATCGACCTGGATGCGACCGCCGACCTGCTGGCCGGCATCGACCCGGAGTTGATCGTGTTCGGCAAGAGCATGGTGCTGCACCCCGAGCCGGTGGCCGAGGTGAAGGCGATGGTGGCCGGCAAGGACGACCCTCCCGTCCTGATGTACGACATGGCCCACGTGCTGGGCCTGGTGGGCCCGCACTTCCAGCAGCCGTTCGCCGACGGGGCCGACCTGGTGACCGGGTCCACCCACAAGACGTTCTTCGGCCCGCAGCGCGGCGTGGTGGCCGGGGACTTCGAAGAGGACACCCCCGGGTACGACCTGTGGAAGGCCATCCGGCGGCGGGCGTTCCCCGGCATGGTGAGCAATCACCACCTGGGGACCCTGCTCGGCCTGCTGTTCGCCGCCATCGAGATGAACGCCTTCAAGGACGAGTACCAGCCGCAGGTGATCGCCAACGCCAGGGCGTTCGCCCGGGCGCTGGCGGCCGAGGGGGTGGCGGTGGAGGGCGACCCGGGCCTCGGGTACACCGAGACCCACCAGGTGCTGGTGAACGTCGGCTACGGCGAGGGCGCCCGGGTGGCCCGCCACCTGGAGGAGCGCAACATCGTGCTCAACTACCAGGCGCTGCCCGACGACGAGGGTTTCACCGCCTCGTCGGGCCTCCGCATGGGCGTGGCCGAGATGACCCGCTTCGGCATGGACGAGCCCGACTTCGAGGAGTTCGCCGGCCTGTTCGCCGCCGCCCTGCGGGACGAACCGGGGATCGGCGAGGAGGTCGCCGGGTTCCGGGGCAGGTTCCAGACCCTCCGGTACAC
>JAHLKU010000072.1 GCA_020444505.1 Actinomycetota bacterium
GGCTTCTTCGCCGCAGGCTTCTTGGCCGCAGTCGCCTTCTTGGCGGCAGGCTTCTTGGCCGGGGCCTTCTTCCTGGTGGTGGACGAGGATGTCGTGGTCTTCTTGGTGGCCATGCTCTCCCTGGACGGACGGGCAGCATTGTAGAACGGGGCCCTCACCGTACCGGACACCGCCGCAGGCGCCCGGAGGGCCCGCGGCCCCCTACTCCTCCTCGAGGCTCCAGTCCCGGGCGGTGTCGAGCAACCGGTCGAAGTAGTTGCGCAACTGGCGGGCCCGGGTGCGGCCGACGCCCTCGACGTCGTCGAGGTCGGCGACCGAGGCGTGCAGCAGCCCCTGCAGGTTGTCGAACCGCTCGATCAGGGAGTCCTTGACGGCGTCCGGGAGCCGGGGCAGCCGGTCCAGGACCCTGCGGCCCCGCGAGCGGGCCTGGCTGTCGAGCGGACCGAAGTCGAGATGCGTGGCCACCCGGCCCGGGTCGGAGAGGTGCTCGGTGTCGATGTCGGCCAGCACGTCGAGGGGGTCCTCCAGTTCCGGCGGGTACGACCGGCAGAAGTCGGCGTAGACCAGCCGGACGGTGCGATGCACCCCCAGCAGCAGGTCGTCCACCTGGATCTGGATGATGTCGCCCTCGCCTCCCAGTTCGACCGCGTACGCCTCGACGTGGGCGGCCACCCGCTGCACCAGGGCCGCCCGCTGCAACAACAGCACGACGTCCCGGTACACGGCCAGATCGTCCACCTCGAGCTGGGTGAGGCGGGCCTCGGCATCGGCGAGCCGGCGGCGGAAGCGCTCGAGCGTCAGCAGGTTCTGGTTGGCCTGCGCCAGCAGCGTGGTGGGGTTGCGGAGCTCGTACTTGCCCTTGCGGGTGAACACCGACACCGACCCGCGGCCCTCGCTGACCACCACGCACGGCCGGGACAGCTGCTGGGCGGTCCGCTCGGCGGTGCGATGGCGGGTGCCGGTCTCAGAGGTGGGAATGGCCCCGTCGGGCAGCAGGTGCACGTTCGCCCGGTAGATCACCTCGGCGGCGGAATCGCAGATGACGGCCCCATCCATCTTGGCCAGCTCGGCGAGCCGGGCGGCGCTGAAGTCGGCGCCGTTCAGGTGGAAGCCGCCGCTACTGATGCCTTCCACGTCGGTGCCGTAGCCGAGCACGATCAGTGCTCCGGTGCCCTGACGGAGGATGAGGTCGATGGCCACCCGGAGCGGCTTGCCGGGGGCGAGCATCTTGAGGATCTCGAGGCTGTCGCGCTGTGTCATCCCTCGGGACGCTACTACAGCACCCGCGATGGGGCCGGGCGCCGCTAGCCGGGCAGCAGCCCCGCCCGCCCGAGCGCCTGCTCGATGCGATCGCCGCCGTTGCCGGACGGGGCCACGGCCTGCCCGATGCCCAGCCGGGCCACCTCCTCGGCACGGCGCTCGTGGTGCGCCACCGCGCGGATCTCACCGGTCAGCCCGACCTCGCCCCATGCGGCGAGCGGGCCGGTGGGGCGGTCGAGCAGCGACGAGGCCACCGCCAGCGCCACCGGCAGGTCGGAGCCCGGCTCGCGCAACCGGATGCCGCCGACCACGCCCACGTAGACGTCCTTGCCGGCCACCCGCAGCCCGGCGTGCCGCTCGAGGACCGCCAGCAACTGGTGTACCCGCGCCGCCTCCAGGCCCTGGACGCTGCGCCGCGGTTGCGGGGTGGTGGCATCCGCCACCAGGGCCTGCACCTCGACGAGCAAGGGGCGCCGCCCGTCCACCGCCGGGAACACCACGCTGCCGGGCACGCCGCCCTTCCAGCGGGCCAGCAGCCACTCGCTGGGGTCGGGCACCTCGGTGAGGCCGGCATCGCGCATCTCGAACAGGCCCACCTGGTGGGTGGCGCCGAAACGGTTCTTGAGACAGCGCAGCATCCGCAGGCCCCGCTCGACATCGCCCTCCAGGTACAGGACGACGTCCACGGCGTGCTCCAGCAGTTTGGGGCCGGCGATGCCGCCGTCCTTGGTGATGTGCCCCACCAGCACCACCGGCGTGCCGCTCTCCTTTGCGAAGTGGATCAGGCGGGCGGCCGACTCGCGGACCTGGGCCACGCCGCCGGGTGCGCCGCCCACCTCGGCCACGCCGACGGTCTGGATGGAGTCCACCACCAGCAGGGCCGGCCGGGTGGCCCGGGCGGCCTCGATGATGGCGTCCACATCGCGCTCGGCGGCAAGGAGCACCCGCTCGTCGGCGACCCCGAGCCGCCGCGCACGGATGCCCACCTGCCCGGCGGACTCCTCGGCGGTGGCGACCAGCGCGGTGCCGCCCCCCGCCGCCAGCACGCCCGCCGCCTGCAGCAGCAGCGTGGACTTGCCCACCCCCGGCTCGCCCCCGACCAGGACCACCGCACCCTCGACCAGGCCGCCGCCGAGCACCCGATCGACCTCGCCGATCCCGACCGGGCGGCGCACCTCGGCGCCGTCGCCCACCTCGGCGATCGACACGACGGCGGCACCGGAGGCGGCGCCCCGTGTGGAAGCCCTGGAGCGGGACGACGCCGGCTCCTCGACGAGGGCGCCGTCGCTGCGGCACTGGGGGCAGAAGCCCATCCATTTGGGGCTGCGGTAGGCGCAGACCTCACATCGGTAGCTCACCCGGAGACCCTATCGCCGGGATGCGACACGCAGGACCCAGGCGACCACCACGGTGACCACCGCTCCCGCCAGCAGCAGCCCGGCCACCACCGTCCCCGCCGACCAGGGCTCGGCGTGGTGGATCTCGAGGAGGACGGTGACGGCTCGGTGCAGCATGCGATCCGTGGCAGAATACCCCCAGCCCAGGTCGCGTGCCGAAGCAGCGCGCGGCTCCCTGCCGAGGTGACAGTGGACAACGATCGCAGAGACGGCCCCGAATCGTTCGACGACCTGTTCGAGCCGTTCAACCTGGAGGACCTGCCCGCCGGGCAGCAGCCCCGCCAGGCAGGCCGCCCCAGCCGCGAACAGCCCGCCGTCGGCGGCCCGGGGTACGCCCTCCCCTGCCCGTCCTGCGGCGCCCTCAACCCCTCCGACAACCGCCACTGCGAGTCGTGCGGCGCCCGGATGAGCCAGGGAGGCCTGCCGGTCGCCCCCCAGCCGATGCTCCGCACCACGGCAGGCGCCAGGGCCCTCATGGTGCTGGCCGGCGTCATCCTCACCGTGGCGGTGCTGGCACTGATCTGGAACCTGTTCAGCGGCGGCGGAGAGACCGCCGCGGAGACCACGACGACCACCACCACGTCGATCCCGGTGGAGATCAAGCAGCTCGCCCCCATCCGGACCACCTGCTCCTCGGAGCTGGCCTCCTTCCCGTGCACGGCGCTCACCGACAGCGACCCGGACAACCGCTGGAACGCCACCGAGGGCGGCATCGACGCCGAGGTGACCTTCCTGTTCTCGCCGCCGGTGCAGATCACCGAGCTGTTCATCGACAACGTCCAGAACGAGGAGCGGTTCCGCCGCAACGCCAGAGTGAAGGGCCTGGAGATCACCACCGACGACCTGTTCCAGTCGGTCATCGTCGAGCTGGACGACACGAACGAGCCGCAGAAGGTGCAGATCGGCAGCCTGCGGACCTCCAGCCTGACGATCAAGATCACCAGCAACTACCCGGGACAGACCTTCGAGGGCAAGGAGCCCTTCCCGGAGCTGGCGATGCAGCAGGTCACCTTCTACGGCAGGGTCGCCCCCGACGCCGGCGGCTGATCGGACGGCTCGACCACCGGGGACCTCCCCCGCACCAGGTAGATCCACGGGATCGACACCACGGTGACGGCGCCCTTCACCACCACGTTGGTGGTGAAGATCTCCCACACCTCACCGGCGGTGACCACACCGGCGAAGGCCACCAGCACGAACAGCAGCGAGTCCACCGGGATCGCCACCGCGTTCGACGCGAGCACCCGCCCCCACTGGCGCCGCTCCCCGAACCTGCGGACCCACGCCGAGTACGCCTCGGTGTCGATCAGCTCCGACACCACCTCGGCGAGGATCGAGGCGAAGACGATCCGCCACACCGGCGCCAGCACCGCCCCGAACGAGTCGGTCTGCGGGCCGACGCCCTCCAGGGCGGGAAGGCGATCCACCACCCAGAACAACCCGGCCATGCACAGGTTGATCACCGCAGCCGCGGCGATCAACGCCCTCGCCACCCGCACGCCGGCCACCTTGTGGACCAGGTCCCGCAGCGTGAAGGTGAAGGGGTACACCAGCGTGCCGGCGTCCATGCTGAGCCCGGCGACCTCGGTGATCTTGAGGCTCGAGATGTCGGCGAGCATCTGGGCGGCGACGTAGGCCGAGGCCAGCAGAGCGATCAGGACGGCGGTGCGGGAACGCATGGCGGCCGCAGCGTAGCGCCGGAGGGCGCGCCGGAGCCCGGCGCTACTTGGACGGCTCGAAGGCCTGGCCCTCGGCAGCGGGCGGGATGGCTCTCCCCAGTGCGCCGGCCACGACCACGAGCGTCACGATGAACGGGACGGCCTGGAAGAACTCGCTCGGGATGGAGAACCCGGCCACCTCGACGTTGAGGAACTGCAGCCGCGACCCGAGCGCCCTGGCGAAGCCGAACAGCATCGCGCCGCCGAAGGCCCCCCACGGCGTCCACTTGCCGAAGATCATCGCGGCGAGGGCGATGAAGCCGAAGCCGCTGGTCATGTTGTCCTCGAACCCCGACGTGGACTCCATCGAGTACCAGGCCCCGGCGAGGCCGGCGATGAACCCGCCGACCAGCACCGAGAGGTACCGGGTCTTGATGACGTTGATGCCCACCGTCTCGGCGGCGTGCGGGTTCTCACCGCACGAGCGCACCCGCAGGCCCCAGGCGGTGCGGAACATGACCAGCCAGGTCATGAACACCACCAGGTACATGAGGTAGTAGAGCGGCGGGCCGGTGAACAGCGTGTCGCCGACGATGGGGATCCTGTTCAACAGCGGGATGGCGATGTCGGGGGTCGCGAAGCCGTCGGTGTGCCCGCTGGGCACGATCACCTGGGAGCGGAGGAACCCGGTCAGGCCCAGTGCGAAGATGTTGATCACCACGCCGCCCACGATCTGGTCGACCTTGAAGCGGATCGCCAGCACCGCCAGCAGCATGGCCAGGAGGCCGCCGGTGAGGACGGCGACGAAGATGCCGATCCACATCCACGGCACGCTGGACGCATTGCCGAGGAGCGCGTAGGTCATGAACCCGACGCCGGCGGCGCCCAGCATCATGCCCTCGATGCCGATGTTGATGATGCCCACCCGCTCCGACCACAGGCCGGTCATGGCGCCCAGCGCCACCGGCGTGGCGAGGAAGAGGGACTGGTCCAGCAGGATGATCACGTTGGTGTTCGTGGCGGTCGCCGACAGCGCCAGGGCGATCGCCAGGATGGTCGGGATCGCCACCACCGCGGCGACCACCTGAGCGATCATCGCGACCCGGTCCCTGCCCTTCGGCAGGAACGACACGCCCGCCACGATCCAGTAGAGGAAGCCGACGATCCTCACCAGGATCCGGGGGCTGAACCCCCACTGCAGTTGCTCCCCGAACTTGGGCGGCTCGAATGCGAATGCCCTGATCTGGTCCGTGAGCGCCGGAGCGAGCAGGAACACCATCAGGATGCCCAAGATCCCGAAGATCACCCCGACGATCTGGCGGCGCCCGAAGCGCCGGCCGACGACGCCCTCGTCGTCCTCGGGGACGGTGGGCAGCGCCGCCAGCACCGCCAGCGACACGATCGGGAACACGACGCCGAGCCAGTACCACGTGCTCTGGTCCCGCCTGCGGGAGCGGGCCAGCGCCCGGTTGCCGAAGGCGATCGCGACGACGACGGCCGCGATCAGGAGATAGACCATGAAGTTGCCGTCCGAGCCGCTGATCTCGGGCTCCTCGACCGTCTGCAGCAGGGCGAAGGCGAGAGGACCCGTCATGCGCCCGTCTCCTCAGCGATCTCGAAGGCGCCGGGGCCCTCGCTCTTGAGCCGGAACAGGTACCGGACGATGGCATCGGCGGCCACGAACAGCAGCACCATGGACAGGATGATCCGCACCACGTCGATGGAGACGCCGGCCTGCTGCTGCATCAGCGGGGCGCCCACCAGCAGCGAGCCCCACAGCAGCGAGGCGGGGATGATGCCGATGGGGTTGCCGCGGGCCAGCAGGGCGATGGCGATGCCGTCGAACCCCATGGCGGCAAACGTCCCGGGCTGGAAGAAGCCCCGCGTCCCGGCCACCTCGCCGGCGGCGGCCAGGCCGGCGAAGGCGCCCGACAGGCCCATGGCGAGGATGATGATCTTGTTGACGTTGACGCCGGAGTAGTGGGCGGCGAAGGGGTTGGTGCCCACGGTGATGGTCTCGAAGCCGTAGGTGGTGCGTTTCAGCAGGTACGCCAGGCCGATGCAGACCAGCACCATCACGATCAGGCTGAGATGCAGGCTCGGCTCGCCGTCGAGGAACACCGGCAGCCGGGCGTTCTCGGGGATCGTGGCGGTGCGGGGCACCGAGGCTCCCAGGTCGCGCAGGATCAGCGGCTCCTTGGAGTTGATCAGCCAGCGGGTGATGAACACGGCGATCCAGTTGAGCATGATCGTGCTGATCACCTCGTGGGCGCCGGTGGTGGCGCGCAGCAGGCCGGGGATGTAGCCCCAGAAGAACCCGCCGATCGCACCGGCCAGCAGGACGATCGGGATGGCGAAGACGCTGGGGATGCCGGCCACCCACGCCCAGGTGCCCACCCAGGCGGCGGTGACGCCGCCGACCAGCATCTGGCCCTCGGCGCCGATGTTGAACAGCCCGGCGCGGAAGGCGAAGGCGAGCGCCAGCGCCGAGCCCATGAACGGGACCGACCGGGCGATCGAGGAGCCGATCCGCTCCCACGACCCGAACATGCCCTGCACCAGCCACCAGTAGGCCTTGAGGGGGTTGACGCCGACGATCCACACCAGGATGCCGCCGATGAAGAAGGACAGGAGGATGGCGTAGAGCGGCACCAGCACCGGCTGCAGCTTGAAGCCCCGGTCGAACGCCTTCCACACCTCGCGCAGCGCCCTGTCGAGCCGGCTCACGACGCCACCTCCTCGGCATCGGGCGCATGCCCGGTGGCCATCAGGAACCCCAGCTGCTCCCGGGTGACGTCCTCGGCGTCGAACACCCCCACGAGGCTGCCCCGGTAGATCACACCGATCCGGTCGGAGAGCGACAGGATCTCGTCCAGCTCTGCGGACACCAGCAGCACGGCGGCGCCCTTGTCGCGCCGATCGATGATCTGCTTGTGGATGAACTCGATGGACCCGACGTCCAGGCCCCGTGTGGGCTGCGACACCACCAGCAGGGGGACCTCGCCGCCGATCTCCCTGGCCACGATCACCTTCTGCTGATTGCCGCCCGAGAGCGTGCCCACCGGCACGTCGATGCCGGGGGTCCGCACGTCGAAGCGCTCCACGAGTTGCTCCGCCTCGGCGGCGATCGCCGCCGGGTTGCGGATGCCCCGGCGGGAGAAGGGCTGACGGTGGTAGCGGTTGAGCACCAGGTTGTCGGCGACGGTGTAGGTGGACACCAGGCCGTGCTTGTTGCGGTTCTCGGGGATGTGCGAGGTCCCGAGGTCGGTGATCTTGCGGGGATTCATCTTGGTGGCGTCGTGGCCCAGGATCTCCACCTTGCCGCCCACCTTGCGGCGCATGCCGACGATCGCCTCCACCAGTTCGCGCTGGCCGTTGCCCTCCACGCCGGCGATGCCGAAGATCTCCCGCGACCGGACGTCGACCGAGAAGTCGTTGACGGTCTGCACGCCCCGGTCGTCCTCCACCGACATGGCATGCACCCGGAGCACGGTGTCGCCCGGCTGCGCTTTGGTCTTCTCGACACGGAACACCACGTCGCGGCCGACCATCAGGTTGGCGAGGGACTGCTGCGTGGCCGTCGACGGGTCGGCCGAACCGGCCACCCGGCCGCCCCGCAGCACGGTGATCCGGTCGGCCACCGCCAACACCTCGCGGAGCTTGTGCGTGATGAAGATGATCGACTTGCCCTGATCGACCAGGGAGCGCACCACGCCGAAGAACTCGTCCACCTCGCCCGGGGTGAGCACGGCGGTGGGCTCGTCGAGGATGAGGATCTCCGCTTCCCGGAAGAGCGCCTTGACCAGTTCCACCCGCTGCTGCTCGCCGACCGACAGGTCGCCGACCTTGACGTCGGGGTCCACCACCAGCCCGTAGCGGTCGCCGATCTCCCTGATGCGGCGCCGCGCCTCCCGCAGGTCGAGGAGCGGGCCCCTGGTGATCTCGTCGCCGAGGATGACGTTCTCGGCCACCGTGAACACCGGGATCAGCTGGAAGTGCTGGTGCACCATCCCGATGCCCTCGGCGATGGCGTGGCGGACGCCCTTCTGCTCCATCACCTCGCCGCGCAGGTGGATGCTCCCCTTGTCGGGCTTGTAGAGCCCGAAGATCACGTTGACGAGGGTGCTCTTGCCGGCCCCGTTCTCACCGAGCAGGCAGTGGATCTCGCCCTTGTGGAGCGTGAGGTCGATGTCCTCGTTGGCGATGACGCCGGGGAAGGTCTTCGTGACGCCACGGACCTCGAGGATCGGCTGGCGGTCGCTGGCGTCGGTCAACGAGAGACTCCCCGAGTATCGGACGCCCAGAGACTAGAGCATCGGGAGGCGAGGTGTGCCGGTGTGGGCGCGGGTGGGGGCCACCCGGAGGTGGCCCCCATCCAGCGTCTTGGA
>JAHLKU010000073.1 GCA_020444505.1 Actinomycetota bacterium
CCATCGTCCCCACATTCAAATGAGGCTTCGTCCGCTCAAACTTCGCCTTCGCCATTGGTCTCTCCTTCTACGTGCCGCGGACCTTGGCGACGATGTCGTCGGCGATCGAGTCCGGGACCGACTGGTACGAGTCGAACTGCATGGTGTAGTTGGCACGCCCCTGGGTCCTCGAACGGAGGTCCGTGGCATAGCCGAACATCTCTGACAGCGGGACGAGGGCGCCGACCACGCGGGCGTTGCCGCGCTGGCCCATCTCGTCGATCTTGCCGCGCCTGGCGGTGAGGTCGCCGATGACGTCGCCCATGTACTCCTCGGGGGTGACCACCTCGACGGCCATCATCGGCTCCAGCAGCTGCACGCCGGCCCGCCTGGCCGCCTCCTGGAGGGCCATCGAGCCGGCGATCTTGAATGCCATCTCAGACGAGTCCACGGCGTGGGACGACCCGTCCACCAGCACCGCCCGCACGTCCACCAGCTGGTAGCCGGCCATGACGCCCGACTCGAGGGCGTCCTCGATGCCGGCGTCCACGGCGGGCACGAACTCCCTGGGGACGTTGCCGCCCTTGGTGGCGTCCACGAACTCGTAGCCGCCGCCGGGGCCGGTCGGCTCCAGGTCGATGACCACGTGGGCGTACTGGCCTTTGCCGCCGGACTGCTTGATGTGCTTCGCCTCGACCCGCTTGACGGCCTGGCGGATGGTCTCGCGGTAGGCAACCTGCGGGTAGCCGATGTTGGCGCCGACCGAGAACTCGCGGACCAGGCGGTCGACCAGCACCTCCAGGTGCAGCTCGCCCATGCCGCCGATGATGGTCTGGCCGGTCTCCTCGTCGGTGCGGACCAGGAAGGTGGGGTCCTCCTCGCTGAGGCGGTGGAGGGCGTCGCCCAGCTTGTCCTGGTCGGCCTTGGTCTTCGGCTCGATGGCCACCGAGATCACCGGCGCCGGGAAGGTCATCGACTCCAGCTGGATCGGGTGGCTGACGGCGCTCAGCGTGTCGCCGGTGGTGGTGTTCTTCATGCCGACCACGGCCACGATGTCGCCGGTGAAGATGTCCTCGACCTCCTCGCGGTGGTTGGCGTGCATCCGCAGCAGCCGGCCGATGCGCTCCTTGCGGCCGGTGGTGGCGTTGACCACCGAGTCGCCCTTGGCGACGTGGCCGGAGTACACCCGGATGTAGGTGAGCTTGCCCACGTAGGGGTCGGTCATGATCTTGAAGGCGAGCGCGGAGAACGGCTCGCCGTCCTCGGGCTCGCGCTGCAGGGCCGCGTCCTCGTCACCCGGCTTGAAGCCCTTGGTGGCGGGGAGGTCCACCGGGCTCGGCAGGTAGTCGAGCACGGCGTCGAGGAGCGGCTGGACCGCCTTGTTCTTGAAGGCGCTGCCCATCATCACCGGGACGAACACCTGCTGCAGCGTGCCGGTGCGGATGGCGGAGCGCACCTCGTCGGCGCTGATCTCGACGTCCTCGAGGTACTTCTCGAGCAGCTTCTCGTCGACCTCGGCCAGCGACTCCAGCATCTTGCCGCGCCACTCGGCCGCCAGGTCGGCGTGCTCGGCGGGGATGTCGGTGGTCTCCCAGGTGTCGCCCTTCTCCTCCAGCCAGAGGCGGGCCTTCATCTCCACCAGGTCGATGACGCCGTTGAAGTCGGATTCGGCGCCGATCGGCACCTGGAGCACGACGGGGTGGGCGCCGAGGCGCTCCACCATCGAGTCGACCGACTTGAAGAAATCGGCCCCGATCCGGTCCATCTTGTTGATGTACGCGATCCGGGGCACGTGGTAGCGGTCGGCCTGCCGCCATACCGTCTCGGACTGCGGTTCGACCCCGGCGACGCCGTCGAACACGGCCACGGCGCCGTCGAGGACCCGCAGCGCCCGCTCCACCTCGACCGTGAAGTCGACGTGGCCGGGCGTGTCGATGATGTTGATCCAGTGGTCCTTCCAGAAGGCGGTGGTCGCGGCGGAGGTGATGGTGATGCCGCGCTCCTGCTCCTGCGCCATCCAGTCCATGACGGCGGCGCCCTCGTGGACCTCGCCCATCTTGTAGGTCTTGCCCGTGTAGTAGAGGATCCGCTCGGTGAGCGTCGTCTTGCCCGCGTCGATGTGCGCCATGATCCCGATGTTCCGCGTGCGGCTCAGCGGGTATTGGCGCAGGTGATGCAGGGCGTCGGCGCTCATGGGTGTTACCAGCGGTAGTGGGCGAAGGCCTTGTTGGACTCGGCCATCTTGTGGACGTCTTCGCGGCGCTTCACGGCGGCGCCGGTGCGGTTGGAGGCGTCGAGGATCTCGTTGGCGAGACGCTCGGCCATGGTGCTCTCACGCCGCTTGCGGGCGAAGTCCACCAGCCAGCGGACCGCCAGCGTGTTGGCGCGGCGGGGCCGCACCTCGACGGGGACCTGGTAGGACGATCCGCCCACCCGGCGGCTGCGGACCTCGAGGGTGGGGCGGATGTTGTCCACGGCGCGCTTGAGGACCGTGATCGGGTCCTGGCCGGCGCGGCGCTCGACCATCTCGAGCGCGTCGTAGACGATCTTGCGGGCCCGGCTCTTCTTGCCCTTCCAGAGCACCTTGTTGACGACCTGGCTCACCAGGACGTTGCGGAAGACCGGGTCGGGGTCGATGCGGCGGATGTCGGCGGGTGCGCGTCGCACGTCAGGACTCCTTCTTGGCGCCGTAGCGGGAACGGGCCTGACGCCGCTCGGTGACACCGGCGGCATCCAGGGTGCCCCGGATGACCTTGTAGCGGATGCCGGGAAGGTCCTTCACACGGCCGCCACGGATGAGGACGATGGAGTGCTCCTGCAGGTTGTGGCCCTCGCCGGGGATGTAGGCGGTGACCTCCATGCCGGAGGAGAGACGGACACGGCAGACCTTGCGGAGTGCGGAGTTCGGCTTCTTCGGCGTCACCGTGTAGACGCGGGTGCATACCCCGCGGCGCTGCGGCGCGCCTGCGAGACCCGGCGTCTTCTCCTTCTTCGGCTTTGGCGTGCGGCCCTGACGGACCAACTGCTGGATGGTCGGCACTCGTGCCCTCGTCTCTCTCGTCTTGTCAAGGCGCAGCAGTCCCCGAGCAAGACGCGCTGCACATGCGAAAGCCGGCGGTCCGCCCCGAAGGGGGCTTCGCTCGCCGACCCTTGTGAACTCCCCGTCTCAGGCAAATGCCCGGCCTTCGGCGCAGGCCGGGCGAGCCCTTCAGGAGAAGGGGCTCGGAATCAAGGTCACGGCGCAGGAGTATAGGGGCGCGCGTTCAGAGAGGTCAAAGCGAGGCGGCTCAATACGAGAAGTCGTACCAGACGGCCTCGTCGGAGCCGACGGTGCCCTCCCAGCGGTGGGCCTCGGCGCCGTCCACGGTGACCACGACGGTGTACGCCGCCGGAGACGGCGCGTCGCAATGGGGGAAGTAGTGCACGGCCACCCGGTAGGCGCCCCGCGGCGCCTCGCCGCTCGGCCAGTAGACGTTCTCGACGGGGCTCCACTCCCCCTCGCAGTTGCCGTTGGCGTCCACGTCGAGTTCGCCCCCGCTGTCCACCCGCCGGTTCGAGAAGAAGATCTCGTCGCCGTCGGGGTCCACCACGTGCAGGTCGAGGTCGGCCGCCGAATCCCACAGCAGCGTCACCTGCACGTCGCCGGTCCCGAGGTTGGGGGGCAGGGTGCCGGTGGTGGTGGTCGCCGCCGCCGTCGTCGTGGTGGCCGCCGCCGTCGTGGTGGTGGCCGCCTGGCCCGGGCCGCCCCGGGTGACCTCCAGCTTGACGCCGATGCCCGGCCCCTCGTTGAAGTGGTGGTACACGATCTCGTTGGGGCCGGGCGACACCAGCGCGGTGACGTCCCACCACTCGCCGACGCCCTCCCCGCCGTACTCGTCCAGGTCCCGCAGGTAGTCGTGGTAGATCGAGTCGACCCCGTCGAACTCGAGCCACCCGTACACCGGCGTGCCGTTGACGCTCATCTCGGCGGCCCACCCGCCGTACCGGTAGGTGGTGGCGTCGTCGTCGTGGTCGTGGAACGCCACCCGCACCTGCGTGAAGTCGTCGGGCAGGTCGAACGGGTAGGTCCGGGTGCCGGCCGTCTGCGACCCGAGGGAGGCCACCTCCACCACCGGTTCCGCGGGCGCCGCCGTCGTGGTGGTGGTGGCCGCCGCCGTCGAGGTGGAGGAGGCCGGGACGGGGGGCGCGGTGGTGGAGGGCGGCTCCTGCCCGCCCGCCTGCAGGCGCACGACGACCTCGGCGTGGACGTACCCGTCGGTCGCCCAGGCGCGGTACAGCAGGTCCCCGAGGTCGGCCAGGTACCCGGCCAGGTCGAGCGCGGTGAACAGGTCCTCCACGGTGTCCTCGGCCAGGCCGTAGCCGAGCCGTTCGAAGAAGCCCCGGTCCACCAGTTCGTCGATCACCCGCTGCTCCACCAGCAGGCTCGCCACGCCGCCGAACGCCCCGCGGTAGTCCCCGCGCTCCAGGTCGTCGACGACGCCGGCGAGGCCGGCGCCGATGGAGAGGGCGTCCTGGAGGATCCCGATGGCCTCGACCACGTCCTCGCCGCGTTCGAGCACCTCGCTCCCGGCGGGGATCAGCCCGACCACCCAGCCGGTCACCTGCTTGAGGAAGGCGTACTCGGTGAACTCCGCCGTCACGGTGAAGGTGCTGCCGGGGGCGGCAGTCCACTCGACCGTCCCGCCGCCGTCCACCACCACTCCCCTCGATCCGATGCGGGACATGTCGGTGCCGCCGCCCACCCGCTCGACGTCCACGCCGATCGCCCAGAGCTCCAGGGCGAACCGGGTGTGGTTGCCCACCCTGATCACCTGCCCGCCGCTGCGGTCCTCGACGCACACCTCCAGCAGCGACCCGGTGTTGCCCTCCCGGCCGATCGACACGCCGCTCGACGGCTGCGAGCACATGGGCGGGTCGGCGAACCCGGCGAGCTCGTCGGCCAGGCGCGCCCCCTGCCGGTCGGCCGCCATCAGCAGGTCGTCCAGCCACGAGGCGACGTCGATGGTGGCGATCGCCAGTTCGATGCGTGACCAGAAGTCCATGTCCGGGGCCGCAGCGACGCCGCCCTCCCCGGCGGCGAGGACGATCGCCGCCGCACCGGCGGACGGCGCCGCCGCGCCGCCTTCCACCATCAGCACGAGGTCGCCGTCCTCGATCGAGAACGGGACGGGCCGCCACACACCGTCCACTCGCATCAGCACCGAGTAGTCGTCGGACACGGGGCCCGGTACCGAGATCTCCGCCTCCCCCCTCAGTTCGCTGCCGAACCCCACCGACCAGGCGCCCACCGGGCGGAGGTCGTCGGCGAGGTCCACCGACGTGGTCCCGATCTGTTGGATCTCCACCGTGCCCCCACCGGCCATGGGGGCGACCACCCTGACGCCGGAGGGGTGCTCGGCGCTCACCACCTCGGTGGCACCCGAGCCCGGCTCGTCGCTGCCCCCCAGGGTGACGACCAGGATCGCGGCCACGGCCACCGCCGCGGCGCCCAGCAGGGCGAGCGTGCCGCGGGACCACCCGGTCCCGGGGGCCGCCGGCGCGGCCGGTTCGGATTCCGGCGGCAGTGGGGCCGCATCCTGGGTGGGGGGAGGCGCGGGTGCCGGAGCCTCCTGCTCGGGGGGCGGGGCAGGCTCCTGGGCGGGGGGAGGTGCGGCGGGCAGGGACGCGCCGCACCCGGGGCAGGCCGCCGCCGTGTCTCCGACGGGACGTCCACAGGCCTCGCACTGCCGGGTCATCGCGATACCACCCCCCGGTCGGTCGCGGCAGCGAGATGCGCCCCCTCGAGCCGAAGGCTACCCGCGCGCGCCCGCCGCGGGCCCGGTGCGGCGCCGGTCCCCCAAGGGCCGGACGGCCCTAGGACGGGCGGCTCCCAATCTCTACCGTGCCGACAGCGGGGTGGAGGTGCGATGCGGAGATCGATCGCCGTGGTGCTGGCGGCCCTGGTGAGCCTGGCGTGGACGACGCCGGAGGCCGACGAGGCCCCCGCCGCCCCGGATCTGCCCGACGGGTTCGAGCGCCTGGTGGATCCCGAAGGGCTCGGCGGCCTGTTCGGGTACTCGGTGGCGGTGGACGGCGACCGGGTGGTGATCGGCGCCCCGTACAGCCTGGTCGGCCGGTCGCCGATGGGCGCCGTCTACGTGTACACGCGCCACGGCATCGGGTGGACCGTGGACCGCATCGACGCCGGGGACTCCTGGACCGGGAGCCGGGCCGCGCTGGCGAAGCGGGACCGCAACTTCGGGTACTCGGTGGACGTCGCAGGCGACCGGGTGGTCGTCGGCGCCTGGGGCGACTGGGTGAGCGGCCAGGAGTCCGGTTCGGTGTTCGTGTTCGACCTGGTGGACGGCGCCTGGGTGGGGACCCGCCTGCACCACGACGACATCGACCCGTCCGACGGCGTGGGCTACCAGGTGGAGATCTCCGACGACGGGAATCGCATCCTGGCCGGCTCGCTGAAGCGGGGCGGATCGAACTACCGCGGGAAGGCCTTCCTGTTCGAGTGGGACGGGGAGGCATGGACGGGGCGCCTGTTCCGGGCCAGCGACGGTGAGAAGCCCGACCAGTTCGGCAGCAGCATCGGCCTCGGCGACGGGTTCGTGGTCATGGGATCGCCGTACCACGACGGCCGGCGCGGCGCCGTGTACGTCTACGACGAACGCGACGGCGACTGGGTCGAGACCAAGATCGACCCGCCGGACCCGGTCCCCGGCGGGTACTTCGGCGCCGGGCTGTCGGTGCACGGCGACAGCGTCCTGATCGGCTCGGCCGACCGGGACACGGCCTACGAGATGGTCAGGGTCGGCGGGGAGTGGGTGATCGACGACCTCGACCTGGCCGCGCCGCCCGGGCCGCAGGGGGAGGTGGAGGTCGGCGTCGGCGACGACCCGGTGCCCACCGGCACGTGGTCCCCCGCCGGAGGCGGCCTCCTGTACGTCCCCGACTTCGGGACGAAGGGGCCGGCGAAGGATCCCGGGGCCGTGCGGATCCTGCAGGAGCAGGGCCCGGGGTGGACCGAGGTCGGCCGGTACGACGGCGCCGACTTCGGCGAGGGGGAGGCCTTCGGGTGGGGCCTCGCCATCGACGGCGAGCACCTGGTGATCACCGCCCCGCTCCACGACATCGGCGGCGAGCCGGTCGGCGCCGCCTACGCCCAGGGGTTCGCACCGGTGTGCGGCGGCTACATCCCGACCATCCTGGGCACCGCAGGCGACGACGAGATCACCGGCACCCCCGGCGACGACGTCATCGCTCCCGGCGACGGCGACGACCTCATCCACGTGACCGGCGGACGGGACGTCTACTGCCTGAACTCGGGCGACGCCCGGTTCACCGGGCCCGTCGAGTTCGTCCGCACCGGACGGGACGGCGCCGAGATCCTGGTGACGGCCCGCCCCCGCCCCGGATGGCACCTGCTCGTCGCTGTGTGAGCCGGGCCGGGCCTACCGCTCGAACAGGCGGTGGTCGACGCGGATGCGCCGCAGCAGGCCGTGGGCCCGCAGGACGAGCCGCTCCCACCGGCCGGTCAGGTGCCACTCGGCGAACAGGGCCGCCAGCCGCGCCTCGTCTCCGGTGCCGAACACACCGCGGAACTCCTCCTCCATCTCCTGCACGGCGCGGCGCGACCGCGACGCGGTCGCGGTGCCGTCGATGCGCCGCCGCCACTTGACCAACCAGTCGTCGTAGGAGGGCGCCACGAAGTGCAGCAGTTCGGCCCGGTCGGTGACGACGGCGCGCGGCACCCGGCCGTCCGCCATCACCGGCCCCTTGACGAGCAGCCGCTCGATGGGGCGGTCCACCCGCACGAACGCCCGCGGCATGTAGGCGCCGCGGTAGTAGTCGCCGTCGCCGCGGATGCTCCTGGCTCCGAGCCTTCGCGCCGACGCGAGGCGGCGGCGGTACCGCCGCCACTGCGGTCCGTGCGGGCGGTCGATGCGGTAGCGGCGCCACACGTTGGGACGGAGCCCTGCGGCCTTGAACCGGGTGATCTCCCGGAAGGGGCGGCGGTGGCCGGCCGTGCTCGGCACCGCCTCCAGCAGCGGCATGAGGACGGCGTCGGCGTCGTCGGGCGCCGCGCCGAGCACGGAGCGCAGCGGGGCCCTGGTGTTGACGAGCTCGTCGCCGTCGAGGTGCACGATCCAGTCGAAGCCGGACTCCCTGGCCCAGCACAGCGCCGTGTTGGTGTTGGCCAGCTGGCGTTCCTCGAGGGGTGCGCCGGGGCCGGCGTCCACCCCGACCCTGCCCCAGTGGGCCCCGTCGCACGGGGTCACCGTGAGACGCGGGTCGCCGGCCAGTTCGCCGCCGACCGGGTCGGAGGGGTCGTCGAGGAACACGTAGACGTGGTCGATGCCGCTGTTGAGGTGGTACGACAGGAACTCGCGGGTCACCTCGGGCGTGGTGCGCAGCGTGGTGGTGGCGCAGATGCGTTGCCATGCCCGGACATCGGTGTGCCCGGCGGCGGACTCCCGCCTCCCCATGCCCCCTCCTCGGTCATCGGGAGCGGGAACCTACCAGCAGGCGGAGGCCTATGCCGGGC
>JAHLKU010000003.1 GCA_020444505.1 Actinomycetota bacterium
ACCGAGGCCCGGTGGGGGTTCGGCGACTCCTGGACGTCCTGCGAGGGGACCTAGTCCCTCACTCGCACCCGGCGGCGACGCAGCGGTCGTCGCCGTCGCCGCCCTCGCCGCGGTCGTCGCCGCTGCCGCCCCACAGCACGTCGTCGCCGGGCCCGCCCCGGAGCACGTCGTCGCCGGGCCCGCCGACCAGGAGGTCGTCGCCGTCGCCGCCACTGAGCACGTCCCCGCCGTCGCCGGCCCACACCACGTCGTCGCCGCCGTAGCCCATGAGCACGTCGTCGCCGCCCCCGCCCTCGAGGCGGTCGCCGCCGTCGCCGCCGCTGACGAAGTCGTCGCCGTCGCCGCTGCACACGAGGTCGTCGCCGCCGCCCGCCCAGATCGAGTCGTCGCCGCCCCTGCCCACGATGACGTCGTCGCCGTCGGTGCCGACGAGCACGTCGTCGCCGCCCGTGCCGAGGACGGTGGCCACCTTCCCCCGGCACGACACGGCCGGCCACGGGTCGGCGGTCGGGGTCGCGGGGCTCTGCCCCATGGAGTTGACGCGGCCGACGGTCTGGTCGTAGTTGCGCTGCAGGATGGCGGCGTCCCACGCCCCCGTCAGCAGGGCGTGGCCCGCCGGCAGCAGCTCCTTGGTGTGGAGGTTCATCCAGATGGGCGTGTACTCGAGCTTCTCGACGGCGAACGAACCGTCGGGCTGCTCCGCCACCTGCGCCGTCACGATGATGCCGTTCTCGGTGCCGTAGCGGCCCTTGGCGGGATTGGTGTTGATGTTGGCGTAGAAGTTGCTCATCCCGTAGACCACGTACTCGTCGCCGATCTTCTGGATGGGCTGCACCACGTGGACGTGGTGGCCCAGGATGAGGTCGATGTCGGGGGAGGGGAGCAGCTCTTCGGCCAGGGCCACCTGCTGGTTGGACGGCGGCACCCGGTACTCGTTGCCCCAGTGCATGCTGAGCACGACGAACTCGGCCCCGTGGTCCCGCAGCCAGGCGGCGTCGTCGAGGATGGCCTCCGCGTCGATGTAGTTCACCGACCAGGGGTCGTGCTGGTGCCAGCCGTTCTGCCCGTACGAGTACGCCATCCAGCCCACCGTGACGCCGTTCGCGTCGTAGAGCAGGGGGAGCCGCTCCTCCTCGGTGCGGGCGGTGCCGGTGGTGCGGAGCCCGGCATCCTGCAGGATCTGCAGGGTGTCGGCCAGGCCCTGCAACCCGAAGTCGAGCGAGTGGTTGGAGGCCGTGGTGCAGACGTCGAACCCGGTGGCGGCCAGGGAGTCGGCCATCTCGTGGGGCCCCCTGAACCGCGGCCAGAAGGCGAAGCCGGTGTTGTCGGGGCTCAGCACGACCTCCATGTGGCAGACGGCGAGGTCGGCCTCGGCGATCCAGGGCTCGACGGCCGCCATGAGCGGGGCGAAGTCGTAGGTGTTCCACCCCGGGGCGTACTGGTCGGCGGTGCGGGTGGTGCTCGAGTGCATGAGCACGTCGCCGGCGGCGGCGATGGTGAACGAACGCGGCGGGCCCCCCTCGCCGGTGGCGGCGGGGGCCGGCCCCAGGGCCGCCGCAGCCAGGACGAGGGCCGCCAGGCCCCGGGTCAGCGCTCGCATGCCGTGATTGTGGCAGCCGCCCGGCACCCGTCGCTGCCATCGGAACCGTCGGCGCGATTCGTGCCGCTGCCGCCCCACAGCAGGTCGTCGCCGGGCCCTCCGACCAGTGCGTCGTCGCCGGCCTCGCCGATCACCAAGTCGTCCCCTCCGAACCCGCTCAGCAGGTCCGCTCCGGCGCCGCCCCAGAGGAGGTCGTCGCCGTCGCCGCCGAACACCACGTCGTCGCCGTCGCCGCCGAACACCACATCGTGCCCGCCGCCTCCCGATGCGAAGTCGTCGCCGCCGCCGAGGCAGGCCAGGTCGTCGCCATCCCCTGCCCACACGGTGTCGTCGCCCTCGCGGCCCACGATGACGTCGTCGCCGTCGGTGCCGACGAGCACGTCGTCGCCCGCCGTGCCGAGGACGGTCGCGAAGCGGCCCCGGCAGGAGATCCCGGGCCACGGCGTCGCGGTGGTCCGGACGTCGGCTCCGAGCGCCGACAGCCGCGCCACCGTCAGGGCGAGCGAGCCCCGCAACTCCCGGTCGCGCCATCCCGGGCGCCGGGCGATGGCGTCCTCAACCGCGATCACCTGCATGGTCTCCGGCAGCACCCGGGTGGGGGTGAACTCGAGGCCGGTGACGGCGAACGAGCCGTCCGGCTGCTCGGTCACCTCCACGTGGGTCACCACCCCGTCTTCGCTGCCGGCCCCCGCGACGCCGACGTAGCTGCGGATGTTGGAGATGTGGTTGCCCATGCCGTAGACGACGACCTTGCCGTTGATCACGTCCACCGGCTGCACCACGTGGGCGTGGTGCCCGAGGATCAGGTCGATGTCGGGGGATTCCATGAGCGGCCCGGCGTGCTCCAGTTGCCGCTCCGACGGCAGCACGGTGTAGTCCTTGCCCCAGTGGATGCTGAACACCACGAACTCGGCGCCCTGCGCCCGCGCCCATGCCGCGTCGGCCAGCATCGCATCGAGGTCCAGGTAGTCCACCGCCCACTCGTCGTCCACGAAGATCTTGTTGGTGCCGAACGTGTAGGCGCCGTGCGCCACCAGCACCCCGTTGACGTCGTACAGCGCGGGATGGTCCTCCTCCGCCGAGCGGGCGGTCCCGCTGTGGCCGATGCCGGCCGCGTCCAGCGTGTCGAGGGTGGCGGCCAGGCCGTCGAAGCCGTAGTCGAGGGCGTGGTTGGCCGCCGTGGAGCAGGCGTCGTAGCCGGCGGCCACGAGGGCGGCGGCGAGGTCGGCCGGGGCGCTGTACTGGGGGAACGGCAGGCCGGTCGGTGCCTTCCGGATGCCGGAGCGCGGCGGCAGGAGCGGCGTCTCCAGGTGGCAGATGGCGAGGTCGGCCGGTTCGATCCACGGCTCGATCGCCTCGAGCATCGGCGTGAAGTCGTGCACCCCGGCGCCGGGCGCATGGGCGTCGGCCACCCGGCGGACCGTCTCGGTCACCAGGATGTCGCCGGTGGCGGCGAGGGTGAAGGAGCGGGGCTCGGCGCCGCCTCGCGCCGCCGGGACGGCGACGACCGACGCGGCGGCTGCGATCGCCGCCAGCACTGCGGCCGCCGCCGCCGTCGTGACCCGTCTGTGTGGCACGGGGCGATTCTCGCGGTCCGGACGGCGTCCCGCAGCGCGCCCCGGGCTCAACCCACCTTCTCGGGCTGCTCCTCCGGTTGGGTGGCCGGTTCCTCGAGCGGCTCCGATTCCCAGATCCTCTCGATCTCCCCGATGTCCATGGTCATGCTCCTTCCACGCGTGCCCCGTAGCGGGCGGCGAGCGAGCGGGCGGCGGCTTCGAGGAAGTCGTCCATCGGGACGTCCAGCAGGCGGTCGGCGTGGGCACGGAGATGCCGGTCGCACCTCGGCAGGTACAGGCTGGGACCGATCCGCATCCACGATGCCGGTCGGCGGCACCCCGGCCGGAGGCAGGTGGGATGGTCGCCCCCGATCGACAGGCGCAACGGACCGAGGACGCGGCCGCGCTCCGCCCGGTACCCCAGCGTGCCCTCCAGCACCCGGCCGGTCAGCGACACCCTCCCCACGGCCCACACCCACGGCCTGGGCGGCGGGGCCGGCCGCTTCAGCGCGTAGAGCCCGCACCGGCACCCCACCGCGGGCACGGCCTCGGTGGGGTGGGGGCGGTCCCGTCCGGAGCGGTGCAGGCAGGCGGCCGTGTGGTCGGGCCCCTCCCACACGACGCGGCGGGTGGTGCTGCGCAGCAGCGGGTGCTCGGGGCGGTCGCCGGCGGCGGTGCCGGGCGTCAGCGCCCACAGCCGGTGGCCGACGAACGGCTCGATCGTCAGGCGGGGGTCGGGCCGCGGGACCGCTTCGTCGTCGATGGGCTCGCCCGACCCGAAGTAGGGGTTGGCCGGCCCGGCGGCGTCCTCCAGCGAGGCGACCAGGTGCACGCGGCGACCATAGGTGCGGGCGTGTGCCTACCGGGCGTCAGGAGGCCCGACGCTCCGGCTGCACGCCGGGGCGGGGAGGGGGCAGCGGGGCGCGGCGGTCGGATGGGGCGGCAGGGCCCGGGTCGCGGGAGTGGGCGGCTCGCAGCCGCTCGGTGAGCCGGGTCAGTTCCCGCTGCAGCCATTCCAGGTCCCGCATGCCGACATCGTGCCGGGTGCGGCGCCCTCCGCCAAGGGCCCTTCGGCCCCTCCGCCGGGTGCATCCTGCGCCGGACGGCCCGTGCGACCGGGGTCACTCGTCCCAGACGTGGATCGGCATGCCGATGAAGAACCGCAGGTCGAGGTAGTCGGCGTCCCACACGTTCACCCGGATGCAGCCGTGCGACGCCGGGAAGTACGGCACGTCGCGGTAGCCGTGGATCCCGTAGTTGTTGTCGCGGCCCAGGTACGCCCAGAACTTGTAGATCGACCAGGCGCCCGGCTTGGGCGACCATCCGTTGTAGGGGTGCCGGTGGTAGAACTCGCTGCCGTTGACCCGGTAGCCGGTGCGGGGCGTGTGGTACGGGTTGTACCCGGTGCTGACGTGGACGATCGCATCGACCCGGTGGTCGAGGATCAGGTACAGCAACTGGTGGCCGATGTCCACCTCGACCCGGTCAGGCTGGTGCATCCGCCCCTTGGGGACCGACGGCTCGAACGCCTTGAGGCGCTCCCAGTCCTCGATCGAGAAATCCTCCGACGGCGGGTTGGCCTTCCAGTTCGCCACCGCCTGCCACCGGTTGCTGTCGTCGCTGCGGGCGGGGCCGATCGCCTTGTGGAAGGTGGCGACCGACACGGCGACCTCCCGGTCGAAGACACCGTCGATGGGGCCCCGGTAGAACTTCTTCAGGTACAGCAGGCCCTGCAGGTGCACTACCGCGCGGCCCTCGTCGCCCTCGGTGAGCCGCACCTGCTCGCACAGGTCGAGGAACTCGCCGCTGCACTCGTCGAGCCCGCCGACACCCTCGATCACGTCCACCGACGCCCCGGCGGGGATCGCAGGGGCGGTGAGGACCACGAGGGCCAGCACGAGGGTGGTGATGAGGGTTCGGCGCATGCGGTTCGGGCTCCTGAGGCCTCAGGCTAACGGGTGGAGGACGGCGGCCGCCACCTCCGGCTCACGCGTCCCATACGTGGACCGGCATGTCGATGAAGAATCGCCCGTGGAGGTAGTCGGCCTCCCACACGTCCACCCGGGTGCAGCCGTGCGACGCCGGGTAGTAGGGGACGTCCCGGTAGCCGTGCACGCCGTAGTTGTACTCGGGGCCGGCGCGGTAGGCCCAGAACTTGTAGATCGACCACGCCCCCGGTTTGGGAGACCACCCGTCGTAGGGGTGCTTGTACCAGAAGTGCCCGCCGTCGGGGAGGGAGGTCGTCCGGGGGGTGTCGTCGGGGTCGTGACCGGTGCTCACGTGGACGATCGCATCCACCTCGCCGTCGAGGATCAGGTAGAGCACCTGGTGGCCGATGTCCACCTCCACCCTGTCGGGTTGATCCACGCGGGCCTTGGGTGGCGTGGGCGTGAAGGCCACCAGGCCCTCCCACTCGGCGCGGTCGAGCGCCTCGGAGGGCGGGTTGGCCTGCCACTGCTCGACGGCGGTGCCAGGGTCGGCGTACGCCGGCCCGATCACCTTGTGGTACGCGGCAACCGCGATGGCGACCTCGCGGTCGAACACTCCGTCGATCGGCCCCCGGTACAGGGCGCGGTCGCGCAGCGTCTTCTGGAGGCGGGTGACCTCGGGCCCGCTGTCCCCCTCGCTGAGGTCCACGAACTCGCAGGTCCGCCGGTTCTCGGCCTCGCACTCGTCGAGGCCGCTGTTGCCCCGCACCTTGTCGGTGTCGCCCCCGCCGACCAGCGTGTCGGCACCGCCGCCGCCGACCAGGGTGTCGTTGCCCGCCTTGCCGTCGAGGACGTCATTGCCGCCCTGGCCCCGCAGCACGTCCCTGCCGGAGCCGCCCTTCACCCGGTCGTGGCCGGACCCGGCCCGCACCACGTCGGAGCCGGTGCCGGAGTTGACCACGTCGTCGCCGCTGCCGGCCACGATGAGGTCGTCCCCGCTGTCCCCGGACAGCCTGTCGTCGCCGGCGTCGCCGTAGATGGTGTCGTCGCCGCTCTGGCCGCAGATGACGTCGTCGCCGCCGCGGCCGTGGATCTCGTCGTCGCCGCCCCCGCCGGCGATCACGTCGTCGCCGGGTGTCCCCCAGAGCACGTCGTCGCCCGGCGTCCCGACGATGGTGGCGTCCTGACCCTGGCACCGGGGCACGGCACGGCCATCGGCCCCGGCGGCAGCGGGCAGGAGGAACACGGCCGTGATGGCGGCCGTCATCAGCACTACGCGTCGCATGCGTCCCCTCGTTCGGGTCCCGGACCCTATCGGATGCCGGGAGGGTAGCGCTTGAGCGCTAGGCGGCCGAGTAGTCGTCCAGTTCGCCCAGCAGGCGCTGCTTGGCCCCGCCGTCGAGGAAGGTCGCCTCGATGCCGTTGCGGGCGAGGGCGACCAGGTCGTCGCGGGTCAGCCCCAGCGCCCGCTGCAGGGCGGCGTAGTTCTCGCTGAGGTAGCCGCCGAAGTAGGCGGGGTCGTCGGAGTTCACCGTCACCTTCACGCCCCGGTCCATCAGGCGCTTCAGGTTGTGCTCCTCGAGGCGGCCGAACACCCGCAGCTTGACGTTGGACAGCGGGCACATGGTCAGCGGGATGCCCTCGTCGGCGAGGCGGGCCACCAGGGCGTCGTCCTGCTCGCAGGCGACCCCGTGGTCGATGCGCTCGGCGCCCAGCACATCGAGGGCGCCGGTGATGTAGGCGGGCGGACCCTCCTCCCCGGCGTGGGCCACGGCCCGCAGCCCGGCGGCGGACGCCATGGCGTAGGCCTCGGCGAAACGCTCCGGCGGGTTGCCCCGCTCGCCGGAGTCGAGGCCGACCGCGGTGATCTGGCCGGCGAACGGCATCGCCTCGCGCATCGTCGCCACCGCGTCGTCACCGCTGAGGTGGCGGAGGAAGCACATGATCAGCATCGTGGAGATGCCGAAGCGCTCCTCGGCGTCGGCGCGGGCGCGGGCGAACCCGCCCATGAACACCTCGAAGGGGATGCCCCGCTCGGTGTGCGTCTGGGGATCGAAGAAGATCTCGGCGTGGCGCAGGTTCTCTCCTGCCATCCGCTCCAGGTAGGCCCACATGAGGTCGTAGAAGTCCTGCTCGGTCTGCAGGACCGCCGCCCCCTGGTAGTAGATGTCGAGGAACGACTGCAGGTCGGTGAACTCGTAGGCGGCGCGCACCGCCTCCACGTCGGCGAACGGCAGCTCGATCCCGTTGCGGGCGGCGAGCTCGAACATCATCTCGGGCTCCAGGGTGCCCTCGATGTGCAGGTGCAGCTCCACCTTCGGCAGACCGCGGATGAACGCTTCCATGACTCCTCGCTGGACGGCCTCCTCCGAGCCTACCGGCGGCCGCCGGGGCGCCGGGGCGGCCCGGCCCGGCAGGCCGAACGACAACGGCGTAACCTTGAGCCACCGTCCGATGGAGGAACAGGGACAATGACGAAACGATGGATCAGCGTCGTCGCTCTGGTAGCGGCCTTTGCCATGGTGATGGCGGCCTGCGGCGACGACGACGAAACCGCCACGACGACCGAAGCCCCGACCACGACCGAGGCTGCGACGACGACTGCGGCACCCGAACCGTTCACGTTCGGGATGATCCTGGTCGGCCCGCAGAACGATCGCGGCTGGAGCCAGGCGCACTACGACGCCGGCCTGTATCTCGAGCAGGAGTTCGGGGCGGAGATGATCGTCCTCGACGTGGTGAACACGGCCGACCGGCCGGACACGACGGTCGAGGCGGTGATCGCCGACATGGTCGACCAGGGAGCCCAGCTGGTCTTCGCCACGAGCGATGACATGCGGGACGGAGCGGAGATCGGCGCGGCGGAGAATCCCGACACCCCGATCGTCTGGTCGTCCGGCGACAGCGCTTGGGCCGAAGGGAAGGCCTACAACCCGGCGCCCAACCTGAGCAACACGATGGGCCGGATGTACTACGGCAAGTTCATGGCGGGCTGCGCCGCCGGGCTGATGACCGAGACCGGCAGCATCGGGTACCTCGGGCCGCTCATCAACGACGAGACCCGCCGGCTGGCGAACTCGGTGTACCTGGGCGCCCGCTACTGCTACGACGAGTACCGCGGCCTGGATGCCGACGATCTGACGTTCTCGGTGAACTGGATCGGGTTCTGGTTCAACATCCCAGGGGTCACGCTCGATCCGACCCAGGTGGCGAACGACTTCTTCGACGGTGGCGCCGATGTCGTCGTCAGCGGGATCGACACCACGGAGGCCCTCGTGGTCGCCGGCCAGCGCGCCGACGGCGGTGAGGCCGTGTGGGCGGTCCCCTACGACTACGAGGACGCCTGCGCAGAAGCGCCCGACATCTGCCTCGGGGTGCCCTACTTCAACTGGGGCCCCGCCTACAAGCGGATCGTCGAGAGCGTGCTCGACGGCACCTACACGGCGCAGTGGGAGTGGTTCGGTCCGGACTGGGCCGACATCAACGACCCGGAGACGAGCGGGGTCGGGTTCGTGAAGGGCGACGGCCTCACGGCCGAGGCCTCCGGCTTCCTGGACCAGTTCATCGCCGGCCTGGCGAGCGGCGACATCGAGCTGTTCGTGGGCCCGCTCAACTACCAGGACGGCTCCGAGTACCTCGCAGACGGCGAGAAGGCCGACGACTACAAGCTCTGGTACACGGAGCAGCTGCTGGAGGGCATGACCGGCGCCAGCAACTGACGCAGCCGAGTACCTGGACGAAGCGAGGGAGGGCCTGCGGGCCCTCCCTCCGCGTCGGCGCCACGCGGCGGGGCCGGGGACGGTAGATTCGCTGCCAATGCAGCTCGAACTCCGCGAGATCCACAAGCACTTCGGGCGGGTGCGTGCCAACGACGGCATCTCGATGACCATCGAGGCGGGCGAGCTCCGCGGGCTGCTGGGGGAGAACGGCGCCGGCAAGAGCACGTTGATGAAGGTGCTGTCCGGCTTCATCGAGGCCGACTCCGGTGAGGTGGCGCTGGACGGCGAGGTGCTGGACCTGGCCAGCCCGCGCGATGCCATCGAAGCCGGCGTGGGGATGCTCCACCAGGACCCGCTGGTGTTCCTCCCGTTCAGCGTCATCGACAACTTCATGCTCGGCAGCCCGGGCGGCGCCACCCTCGATCGCGACGCGGCCGAGCAGGCGCTCGCCGAGCTGAGCGAGCGCTTCGGGTTCTCCTTCGACCCCGATGCCCCGGTGCGGAGCCTCACGGTGGGGGAGCGCCAGCAACTGGAGATCATCCGGCTGCTGTGGCTGGGAGCCCGGGTGCTGATCCTCGACGAGCCGACCACCGGCATCTCCGCCACCCAGCGGGACCAGCTGTTCGCCACCCTCAAGACCCTTGCCGCCGAGGGCATGATCGTGATCTTCGTGTCGCACAAGCTCGAGGAGGTCGAGGCGCTCTGCGACCGCGTGACGGTGATGCGGCTCGGCAAGCTGGTCGGTGGGGCCGAACTGCCCTGCCCGCCCGAGCAGCTGGTCGAGATGATGTTCGGCAAGGTCGTGAGCCCCGCCGAGCGGGCACCGGCCCGGATCGGCGGCGAGGCGCTGACGATCGACCGGGTCACCCTCAGCGACCGGCTGTTGAGCACCGCCGACCTGTCCCTGTCGGTGGGCACCGGTGAGGTCGTGGGCCTCGCCGGGCTCGAGGGCAGCGGGCAGCGGCTGCTCCTGCGGTCCCTGGCGGGGCTCCATCCCCTCGACTCGGGGACCATCCGGGTCGGTGACGTCGAGACCTCCTCGCTCGGCTACCGCGCCCACCTGGACGCGGGGATCCACTTCCTCCCCGCAGGGCGGCTCGAGGAGGGACTGGTCAGGGGGCTCACGATCACCGAGCACTTCCTGCTCGCCGGCCGCCGGATGGACTTCTTCATCGACTGGGACCAGGCACGGGACCGGGCCGCGGCGTTCATCGAGGAGTTCTCCATCAAGGGCACCCCGGAGTCCACCGCCGAGAGCCTGTCGGGCGGCAACCAGCAGCGGCTGCTGCTGGCCATGATGCCGGCCGGCCTGCGGCTGCTGCTGATGGAGCACCCGACCCGGGGGCTCGACATCGAGTCGGCCGACTGGGTGTGGACCCGCCTCCTGGAACGGCGGGAGGAGGGCACGGCCATCGTGTTCGCCAGCGCGGATCTCGACGAACTGCTCCGCTACAGCGACCGGATCATGGTGTTCTTCTCCGGCCGTGTGATCCGGGTGCTCGATGCCCGCGCCACCGACGGGGAGCAACTGGGCCATCTCATCGGCGGGAGGGACGCGGCATGACCGGCCGCCGGATCCCTGCGCTCGCCCCGTGGTTCCGGCGGACCTGGCCGATGCTGGCCCCGGTGCTGCTGGCGGTGGTGGTGGCCGCCGGCCTGCTGCTCGCCTCCGGCGCCAACCCGTTCGAGGGGTTCCGGCTGCTGTGGTCCGGGTCGCTCGGCACGGCAGGCAAGATCCCCGACACCCTCATCACCTGGGTGCCGCTCACCCTGGCCGCCGCCGGGCTGGTGGTGACGTTCGCCGCCGGGCTGTGGAACATCGGCATCGAGGGCCAGATCGTGGTGGGGGCGATCGCAGCCACCTGGGTGGCCCGGGAGGTCCCGGGCCCGGCCGCGGTGGTGATCCCCCTGGTCCTGCTCGGCGGCATGATCGGCGGGGCGCTGTGGGCGCTGCTGGCCGGGGCGCTGAAGGTGTACGGCAAGGTGAACGAGATCTTCGGGGGCCTCGGCCTCGACTTCGTGGCCGCCGGGCTCGTCGTCTACCTGGTCATCGGGCCCTGGAAGCGCGCCGGTGTGGCGTCCACCAGCGGCACCGACCTGTTCCGGCCGGATCTGTGGCTGCCGGAGTGGGCGGGCTACTCGTGGCTCGCGCTCGGCCTGACCGTGCTCGCCGTGGTCGCGGTGTACCTGCTGATGCGGGGCACCTCGTTCGGCCTCCGGCTGAAGGCGGTGGGGAGCAGCCCGCAGAGCGCCCATCTGCTCGGCATCCCGACCGGGCGCTTCATGCTGTCGGCGTTTGCGGTGTGCGGGGCGCTCGCCGGCCTCGCCGGGGCCGTGCAGGCGACCGGCTTCCACCACAAGCTGGTGCCTGCGGTGAGCGGCGGGTACGGGTTCCTCGGCATCCTGGTGGTGCTGCTCGCCGCCTTCCGCGCCAAGTGGATCGCCCCGATCGCCCTGTTCTTCGTGGCGGTCTCGGTGGGCGCCACCCAGTTGAGCCTGCGGCTCGAACTGGACTCGGCGATCGGCGGCGTGCTCCAGGGCATCCTGGTGCTGTTCACGCTGCTGGCGGGAGGGTTCCAGGTCCGCCGGATGCATCGGCGGCAGCATTCTGCGATGGCGGCGCTGGTGGAGGACTGACCATGGAAGAGCTGGCCACGATCATCGCCTCGGCGAGCCCCCTGGTCTACGCCGTGGTGGGGGAGACGATCAGCGAGAAGGCGGGCGTCATCAACCTCTCCCTCGACGGCAGCATCATGCTCTCGGCGATGAGCGCCTTCGCCGTGGCGTTCCTCACCGGGAACGCCTGGCTGGGGTTCCTGGCGGCGGTGGCCGTGTCGGCGCTGTTCGCGGCGCTCGTGGCGTTCGCCAGCATCGAGCTGCGGCTCAACCAGATCGCGGTCGGCTTCGTCCTGTTCCTGCTGGGGGCCAAGCTGGCGTCGTTCCTCGGCGACCCCTACGTCGGTGAGATCGCCGCCCACGTCGAGCCGATGCCGATCCCGCTGCTGGCCGACATCCCCTTCCTGGGCCCGGTGCTGTTCGACCACAACCTGTCGGTGTACGGGTCGTACGTCGCGCTGATCGGCGCCTACCTGTTCCTGTACCGGACCCGCAAGGGCCTGGAGCTGCAGGGTGTGGGGGAGCGGCCCGAGGCGGCCTTCGCCCGGGGCCTCCCGGTGAACCGGCTCCGCTACCTGTACACGATCGTCGGGGGAGCGATCGTCGGGCTGGCCGGCGCCGCCTTCTCGCTCGACGTGAAGCTGGGGTGGCGCGACGGTCTCACCGAGAACTTCGGGTGGATCGCCCTGGCGATCGTCATCTTCGGCGGCTGGAACCCGGTGCGCGCCGCGCTCGGCTGCTACCTGTTCGGGGGCCTGCAGCTGGCGGCGCTGAAGCTGCAGCCGGTGTGGCCCGACCTGTCCCAGATCCTGCCGATGCTGCCGTTCGCGTTGATGATCTTCGCCCTGCTCCTGGTGTACATGGACTCGTTCCGCCGTCTCGGCGACCGCCACCCCAACCTGCGGCGGTTCATCGCGAGCGACCCGCCCTCGGCCATCGGCACGGCGTTCCGCCGCGAGTAGCGCGGCGCGCGTCCCCGTGCCTACCCGGCGGGGTAGAAGCCGGTGATCGTGCTCTCGCCGATCAGGCTGCCGTCGGCGCGGGCCGCCTCGATGGCGGCCAGGATCTCGGCGCCCGGCGTCCCGCCCGGCAGGTCGATGGTCCCGGTGAGGGCGTACAGCGTGAACACGTAGCGGTGCGGCGACGGGCCGGGGCATGGGCCGTCCCAGCCGTCGATGCGCACCTCGCCGCCGCCGGGGAACGGGTCGCCCGCCTCGAACACCTGGGCGTAGTCGTTGGCCCCCTGTCGGGAGCCGTCGGCCAGGTCGCCCGCAGGCACCTCCGGGCCGAGGGCGGCGGTTGCCGGCGGGATGTTCCAGATCACCCAGTGGATCCAGTCACCGCCGTCGGGGTCGACCACGGTGAGGGCCAGCGAGGTCGTGCCGTCGGGGACCGAGGAGAACCGCAGCCCCGGCACGTCGTTGGCGCCGTCACAGGTGTAGGCGACCGGGATGTCGCCGCCGTCGACGAACACGTCGGTGGCCAGCACGGGGCCGCCGGTGACCGGGGCGGCGGTGACCGCCGGGGTCGTGTCGGGCGGCGCGGCCGTCCCCTCCGCCCCCGGGGCCGTGGTCGCCGGCGCAGCCGTCGACGCGGTGGTGGCCGCCGGAGCGGTGGTGGCCGCCGGGGCCGTGGTGATGGCGGGGTCGTCGTCTCCGCAGCCCGCCAGGGCTGCCGTCGCGAGCAGCAGCGCCGCCGCTGCCGGGATCATCCTGCGCATGGTGCCTCCTCGGTGGTGACGACAGTGTCGGCGGGCGGGGCTGCGGCGGTCAAGTGGCATCGGCCCCTAGGTGACCGGCACCCCGGCCCGCAGCGGGGCCACCTCGATGCCGCTGCCGTCGAGCGCTGCCGCCAGTTCGGCCGGCGTCCCGGCGAGCACCGGGAACGTGCCGTAGTGCATCGGCACCACCGCGGACACCCCGAGCATGCGGGCCGCCCGCGCCGCCTGCGGCGGGTCCATCACGTAGTGCCCCCCGATGGGGAGCAAGGCGATGTCGGGGGCGAACACCTCGCCGATGAGCGCCATGTCCCCGAACAGCGCCGTGTCGCCGGCGTGGTAGATGCGCGGGCCGCCGGGGAACGCCAGCACCCACCCGGCCGGGGTCCCGCCGGGCACGATGCGACCGTCGGGCCCCGAGATGCCGCCCGAGTGCACGGCATCGACCATGGTCCCGGTGACGCCACCCGGCCCGACCACCGTGCCGCCCTTGTTGAGCCCCACCACGCCGTCGACGCCCCGCGACTCGAGGTAGACGGCGATCTCGTGGATGGCGTAGATCGGGGCGCCGTGCGCCCCGGCGAGCGGCTCGGCGGACGCCATGTGGTCGAAGTGGCCGTGGGTGACGAAGATCGCATCGACCCGGTCCTGCGTGTGCTCGCTCTCGGGGCACGCCGGGTTGCCCTCCAGCCAGGGGTCGATGATCACCGTCGTCCCGTCGGGGGTGCGGAACCGGAACGTGGCGTGGCCGAGCCACGTGATCTCGATGCCATCGAGGTCCATGTCAGCCCTCCCATGTGCGGACGCGAGGCCGCGCCCAGTGTATGGGAGGGCTCAGCCGCCCGTCGTGAGGTCGATGCGGTAGCGGACGTGATGCACCGGCTCGCCGAACACCTCGTCCACCTTGGAAGCCCCGTCGGGGACCCACCCCGCCTTCTCGTAGAACTCGCGGCCGATGCGGTTGGTGTCGAGCACCCACAGCACCGCGGTGCCGAACCCCTCGGAGCGGAACCACTCGAGGGCGCCGGCCATCATCCGTCGACCGTGGCCGCGGCCCCTGGCGTCGGGGCGGGCGTACATGGCGGTCACCTCGCCGGCGCCCTCCTCGTCGGAGGCGGCGAGGGCGCAGAAGCCGGCGACCCTGCCGTCCTCGACGGCGAGGAGCACGGTGGTGCCGGCACCGATCCTGCCCGCCCACTGCGGCCCCCGGTCCTCCACCCGCATCTGGTCGATCACGTGGTCGGGGAGCAGGCCGCGGTAGGTGGCGTTCCACGCCGCCACCTGCACTGCGGCGATCGCAGGCCCGTCCTCGGTGGTGGCGATGCGCACGTCCGGGCCGGTCACGGCCCCTCCGTCTGGTCCCGCAGGAACCGCTCGATCTCGGCGGTGAAGTCCTCGCCCACGCTGGCCTCGCCCTCGGCCTCGGCCAGTTCCTCGTAGCGCTCCACCATGCGGCGGGCGTCGGGCCGGTTCTCCAGCAGCGCCGCCAGCTGGCGCCGCTGGGCGGCGGCGTCGTCCACCAGCGAGCCGAGCGGCACGTCGATGCCGGTGTGGCGGGCCACCCGCTCCACCAGGGCCAGGACGCCCGGGTAGTAGGTGCTCCCCACGTAGTGCGGGACGCGCGCCCAGAACCCCACCGCCGGGATGCCGGCGGCGGTCACCTGCTGCTCCACCACCTGGGCCAGCGCCGCCGGCACCTGCAACTCCCCCTCGGGAGGGTTGTCGTCGCTGCCCACCAGCCCCGGCCGGGACGAGGTGGTGACGACGTCGGTGGGGCGGGTGTGGGGAGCGGCCCACGGGATGCCGCCGAGCGACACCTGCTCGGCCACGCCGGTCTCGGACGCCAGCCGGGAGACGGCGGCGGCGAACGCCTGCCAGTTCCAATTGGGCTCGGGACCGGTGAGCACCAGCAGGTCGCGCCCGTGGTGAGCGCGGTGGCGCACCTGCAGCGCCGGCCATGCGATGGCGTCGAGGCGGCCGTCGCGGAAGGTGGCCGTCGGGCGGGACACCCGGAAGTCGAAGAGGAGGTCGGGCGGGAAGGTGGCGATCACCTCGCCGTCGCCGGCCATGTGCTCTGCGGCGGTGGTGCCCACCGACCCGGCGCTCACCCAGCCGTCGAAGGCCACCACCAGCACGGGGGAGGCGAGGTCGGGGCGGGCGCGCATCTCGAACATGGGCCGACAGGGTACCGGGCGCCGCGGCCTTGGTGCGGTCCGGCCTCAGTACGCCGTGGTGCGGTACACCGGCTGGAACAGGTCCACCCGCCTGGCGCAGGCCGGGGCGGCGGGGCAGGCGGCGCAGTCCGGATCGCTCATCTCGGGGCAGCGGTGGCGCATCTGGAAGAGGAACCAGTCCACCGCACCCATCGGCTTGCCGCTGATCTCCACCAGCCGGGTGACGGCCCGGTAGGCGCTGCGCCGCACCGCGGCCTCCTCGGCGGCGCCGACCACGCGCCGCTCGACCAGCGCCTCCTCGAGCGCCGGGGCCGGGACGACGGCGCCGGTGCGCAGGCATGTGCGCTGCACGTGGTAGTCGACGATGGGCGGCGCGTCGTCGCCCGGCACGTCCCGTAACCAACGTTCCGGGCGCTGCCGAAGGATGATGGCGAGCAGGGCCGACTTCTTGCGCAGCGGGTCCTCCCGGTAGCCCCCGACGTGGTCGAGCATCGACAGCAGGGCGGCGAGGGGGCGCTCGCTGCGGTTGGCGGCGTGGACCATCGCAGCGGGGGACGTCCCCAGCGCCGTCATCGTCCGCCCGTAGTCGGCTGCGAGGGACGCGTGTGACTCCAGCGCCGGCAGCGGCGTGGTGCCGCCGTCGTCGGCGAGGCGGGCGGTGTAGGAGGCCGGCGTCGCTTCCGCCTGGCTCTCCGGAGAGAGGCCTCCGGGGTCGTCGTGCCGCCACCGCAGGTAGGCGGCCCACAGGTAGTCGCTCCCCTTGAGGCGCCGCCCGCCGATCGTGGCGTAGGTGGGGCCGCCGTGGTGGCCGTCGGCGCGCGACCAGAACCCGTACTGCTGCAGGGTGGCGGCGAAGAACCAGTCGAGCGCTGCGGGGTCGCCGTCGTCGGGCAGCACCGGGCCGGTGAAGTCGAAGGGCACCGCCTCGTCGAGGCCGCCGATCAGCGACGCCAGCGCCGCCACCCGGGCGTCGTCCACCCGGGCGAGGGCGTCGGGATCGGGAGCGGGGCTCGCCGCCGGTTCCAGGAGCCGGGCGGGGCCCACCGCCCCCACCATCTCGGAGGCGGCTGCGATCCCGGCGCGGGCGGCCTCCACCGGGTGGGCTCCGGCCAGCAGGCGGGCCAGGGTCGTGCCGCAGAACGTGTCGCCGGCGCCGGTGGGGTCCAGCGCGTCGGCGGCCGGTGCGGGGAGGTCGGTGCGGTGGCGGCCCTGGACCACCGTGGCCCCGTCGGCGCCGCGGGTGACGAACACGAGCGCCCCCGGCCGGCACGGCACGTCGTCCGCCGACCCGAACAGGAGGGCGGCCTCCGCCGCGTTGCAGAAGAAGACGTCGGCGGCCGCCGCGGTGCGGCGCACGGTCTCGGGGTGCTCCCGGGCGGCGCACGAGTAGGTGTTGGCCGCGGTGAGGCAGCCCCGTCGCCCCAGGTCCTCGACGAAGGCGAGTTGCAGTGCGGCGTCGAGGAACGGGACGCAGAACGCCAGCGGCGGGAGGGGGCCGAGGCCGTCGAGCAGGGAGGGCCGGAGACCGGGCTCGGCGCCCATCGCGCTCTCGAAGCGGGCGACGCTCCCGTCGGGGGCGTAGGCGATCTCGAACCGGGGGAGCTCTTCGGGAGGCACCGCGGGGCCGACCCACCGCAGCCGCCGGGCGGCGGGTGCCAGCGTGTCGGGCATCGGCTCGGGCCGGGGCGCCAGCATCGTGACGCCGGCGCCGGCGCGCACGGCGGCCAGGCCGGTGTAGAGGCCGGCGCCGCCCGCCGACGGCGTGGGCCTGCCCCGCACATGGAGGACGTCGAGCGAGGCGCCCCCGACCACGAGGAGGGAGGGCTCCAAGCCGACGGCTGCGGCCCAGCGGGGGAGGGCGGCGCTCATCGGCCCGAGCCTAGGCCGGGTCGGCGGCGGGCTCAGCCCTGGCGCTTGCGGTCTCTGGCGGGGAAGAGGAAGGACCCGGTGACCGACGAGGTGTGGCCGTCGTCCCAGCGCACCTCGACCGATTGGCCGCGGAGGCGCTCGACGGTGCCCACCCTGGGCACCTGCCCCACCCGCTTGGTCAACTCCCTGACCCGCATGCCCTTGCGGAGTTGCACGTGGTCGCTCCCGGTCGCTGCCGCCAAGGATACGGGAGCGCGGCCCGGCCCGGCTGCGTACCATCGCCCCATGTCCCGCCCTCTCGCCGTCGGAATCCAGTTGCCCGAGATCGAGCGCAGGGTGGGCTGGACGGAGTTGCGGGCGATGGCGGTGCTCGCCGAGCAGGCCGGGTTCGATTCGGTGTGGGTGGGGGACCACCTGCTGTACCGTCCCGAGGACGGGCCCCCGGTCGGGCCGTGGGAAGCGTGGTCCCTGCTGGCGGCCATCGCCGCGGTCACCGACCGGGTGCTGCTGGGCCCACTGGTGGCGGCCACCTCCTTCCACAACCCGGCGATGCTGGCGAAGAAGGCGGCCACCGTGGACGAGATCAGCGGGGGGAGGCTGGTCCTCGGCCTGGGGGCGGGATGGAACCGGGCGGAGTACGAGGCCTTCGGGTTCCCCTTCGATCGGAGGGCGTCCCGGTTCGAGGAGGCGTTCACCGTCATCCGTTCGCTGCTCCGCACCGGGCGGGCCGACCTGCGGGGCGAGTTCACCGACGTTCGGGACTGCGTGCTCGACCCGCCGCCCCGTCCGGGGGGCCCGCCGCTGATGATCGGCTCGATCGGCGAGCGCGTCCTGGCGGCGACGCTGCCGTACGTGGACCTGTGGAACGGGTGGTTCCAGTGGTTCGGCAACACGACCGAGGGGTTGCGGCGGTTGCTGCGCCGGGTGGACGCGGCGTGCGCCGCGGTCGGGCGCGATCCGGCCGAGGTGGAGCGCACCGTGGCGGTGCTGGTCGCCCCGGCCACACCGGCGGGGCGCCCGGTGCACGGCGCCCAGGGCGAGGGGGTGCCGCCGTTGTCGGGGCCGCCGGCGGCGGTGGCCGAGACGCTGGCGGAGATGGCGGCCGCCGGGGTCGGTCACGTGCAACTGGTCCTCGACCCGATCACACTGGCATCGATCGAGGCGGCTGCGGCGATCCTGGACGCCCTGGACTGACCTCCCGACCGCGCCGGGTGGCCGGAATGCTTTGTGGGCGCGCGATCCGTGGTTACCGTGGCAGGAACCGGGAGGGAGGCATGACCGCACGGGCAGCCGTCGAGTGGGGCGATCCCCGGCCGGCCGAATGGCACGGCCCGCGGGAGTGCCTCAGTGTGCGGCTTCCCCCCGAGCTCGTGCGTGAGGTCCGCGAGCGGGCCAGGGTGCAGGGGGTGAGCCTGAACGTCGCCGCCCAGCGCCTCCTGGAGCGGGGATTGGGCCGCAGGCACGCCACCACCGGGGCGTCGCCCGCCGACCTGGTGACCACGCTCTTCGATTGACCCGAAACCACCCGCGCCGCGGGTCAAGATCGCGCCCGCCGGGTGCCGATGATGCCTCGTCCCCTCCACGAGGTACCGCATGTCACAGGCCGGGATCATCCTCCACGTCGGACCGGGCGCCGACGCCGACCGCCACACGCTCCAGCAGCTGGGGCACGACGTCGTCACCTGTTCGGGGAGGGGCCCTGCAGGGTGCCTGCTCGTCGAGGAGGGGTGGTGCCCCGTGGTGGACGTCGCCGACGGCGTGCTGCTCCACCTCGACCTCGACGACCCGTACCAGCGGTCGGTGCTCCGCTGCTACCGGGAGGAACTGGGCGACGCCAGCCCGCTGTGGGTGGTGGTGCCCGAGGGCCAGGACCTGCGCCACGCCGGCCTCCTCGACGGCCTCGACGTCGGCGTCGGGCGCCTGGAGGGGGCGGTCCGCTTCTCCTCCCAGGTGGCCATGGCGGCGGCGGTGCGGCGCGAACTGGCCGCCGCAGGCGATCCGACCCGGTGCTCCTCTCGTGCACCCGGCAGGCCGGGGGCCCGGCTCCGTGGCGCTGCAGGGACCGCCGTGTAGGCGCCCGTCCGGGGGCGTTCACCACCGCCCATGGGCCGTTCGGCCCTGTTCCGGCCGGTCCCTCACCAGCAGCCTTGTCCGGACGTGTACCGGAAGGCCGGCGGCCCGCTGGGCGGCCGGGGGAGGGATCGAGGATCCATGAAGAAGTACGTGGCGCCGGGGATGGTGGTGATCGCCGGTCTGGTGTTCATCATCGTCACACTGGCCCAGAACCTGTTCTCGGTCGGGACCGCATTCGAGGAGATGATCGACGACTTCCGCCCTGCTCTGCAGGACGAGGTCATCCAGGTGTATCGCGACGACATCGCGGGCCTGGCGGCGGTCGCCGACGAGTTCCAGGCGGCCGTGGTCCCGGGCCTGGCCCAGGCGCTCCAGATGGCGCCCGAGGCATTCGGCGGCATGATGGCCGAGCAGTTCCCGAACGTGGCCGCCGGCATGGCGCTGCTCCCCGAGGCCGGGCCGCAGTTCTCGGGGCTGATCGACACCCTGGCCGATCAGCAGGCCAACTTCCGGTCGGCCGACGCCATCCCCACCACCGGCCTGCCTGCGCAGACGGTGCCCTGGGGATTCACGATCACCGGTCTCCTGGCGATCGGCCTCGGGGTGTGGATGGCGCTGCGGGGCACCCGCCTCGCCTCGATCCTGGCGATCGCGCTGGGCGTGATGATCGTGGCGGGCTCGTTCCTGCTGTCGCTGCCCGGCAAGTCGGCCGACGCCGACGACCTCAACGCCGCCCTCGAACCGGTCTACACCGTCGAGACGGTGGAGGGCGCCGGCTCGGCGCTCGGCGTGATCGGCGCCATGGGCCAGGAGATGAGCGACGCGATGATGCCCGGGCTCGCCCAGATGCTCATGATGGACCAGGCCGCCGTGCAGCAGTTCCTGGGTGAGAACTTCCCGGCGACGGCACAGGCGTTGCAGACGTTCCCCGCCAGCATGGAGCGCTTCGACGCGCTGGTGACGACGTTCGACGACAACCTCGACAACTACGAGACGCTGAAGCCGGTGAAGTTCACCCCGATCATCTGGACCTTCATCGCCGGCGGCCTTCTGATCCTCGCCGGGGGCGCCCTCGGGCTGCTCTGGTCGAAGGAGGAGTAGCCGGAGCCGCAGACGGACCGACGAGGAGGCCGGGGTGCAGCCCCGGCCTCCTCCTCGTGATCGCAAGGCGGCGCGGCGCCACCCGGCCCGTTGCGACACTCGCCCGACACCGGCCGGGCATGCTGCGCCGGACGTCGGAACTGCGGGGTGCCATGCCGGGCCGGGACGAGATCAGGGAGATGATCCTGGGTGCAGCCGAGGGCGCGACCGGGAGCGTGGCCGCCCTGGGGTCGGCCGGCATCCCCGCCGCGGTGGAAGACTTCGACGTCGAGGTGGTGCTCGGCGAGGAGGGCCGCGGCCTCACCGCGGTGGTGCGGTTCACCGTGGTCACCGGCGCTGTGGGGGAGCGCTCCGCGCGATCCGTCGCCTGAACCGGTTTGGCCGAAACATGGAACCGATCTAAACTTAGAACGATTCCACGTTACGGATCGGTGATGAGCGGGCGGCGCGAGCGCAAGAAGCAGGAGACCCGGGACCAGATCATCCGCTCCGCCGAGGCCCTGTTCGCCGAGCGCGGGCTCCAGGAACCGACGATGGAGGACCTGGCGGCGGCCGCCGACGTGGCGGTGGCGACGCTCTACAACTACTTCGGCTCCAAGCTGGCCCTGCAGATGGCGGTCTTCGCAGCGGAGACCGCCGACATCGTGGCCCGGGGCGCCGTGGTGGGGGCACATCCCGGCGACGATCCCGAGGAGGCGGTCGGCAGGCTCTTCGACGCCTACATCGACGGCATCCTGGCGATCGACCCGCGGCTGCTGGTGGAGGCGATCAAGCGCGGTTTCGGCGACGAATTGTCGCCGGAGCTGGTGGGCCTCGATCTGCAGATGATGCAACAGCTCGGCGACCTGCTGCGCGGGTTCGCCCGCCGGGGGCTGATCGCCTCCGACCACGTGGAGGACGGCGTGTTCCTCCTCTACTCGGCCCTCATCACCGTGCTGCTGTTCTTCATGACCATGGACGGATTCGGCCCCGACGAGATCCGCGCCCAGGTGCGACGCCTGGTCGCGGCCGCCTTCCGGGGCCTCGACGAAAGCTGAGGACGATGTCGATCGCGATGCGGAACCTGCGGAAGACCTACGGCGAGGGGGTGACCGCGGTCCATGCCCTGCGCGACGTCGACCTCGACATCCCGCAGGGCCAGTTCACGGTGATCCTGGGGCCGAGCGGATCCGGGAAGACCACCCTGCTCAACCTGGTGGGGGCGATCGACGAGCGGAGCGAGGGCACCCTGGAGGTGGACGGCATCGACCTGGGGGCGCTCGACGACCAGGGCCGGATCGGCTACCGGCGCACCGAGGTGGGCCTGGTGTTCCAGTTCTTCAATCTGATCCCCACCCTCACCGCGCTCGAGAACGTGGAACTGGTCGCCGGCCTGGCCGGCGACGACGCCCACGAGCGGTCGGTACGCGCCCTCGAGGAGGTGGGGCTCGGCGAGCGCATGGGCCACTTCCCTTCGCAGATGTCGGGCGGAGAGCAGCAACGGGTGGCGATCGCCAGGGCGCTGGCCAAGCAGCCGCCGATCCTCCTGTGCGACGAGCCCACCGGTGAGCTCGACTTCGAGACCGGCAGGATGATCCTGGCCCTGCTGCGCCGCCTGAACCGGGAGAACGGGCAGACGGTGCTGCTGGTGACCCACAACGCGGCCGTCGCCGGCATGGCCGACCGGGTGGTGCGGCTCCGGTCCGGGGCGGTCGTCGAGGACCGCGCCATCCCCGAGCCGGTCGATGCGGGGGAGCTGACGTGGTAGCGCCGCTCACCTCCAAGCTGTGGCGCGACATCCGGCGCCAGAAGGCGCAGTTCGCCGCCGTGGCCCTCACCGTGTTCCTCGGGGTGACGCTGTTCGCCGCCGCCTACGACTCCTATCAGAACCTCACCGCGTCCTACGACGCGACCGCCACCGAGTACCGCTTCGCCAACCTGACCATGCAGGGCGGGGACGTCGAGGGGTTCGCCGCGCAGGCGGCGGCCACCGACGGCGTCGAGCAGGCCGGCACCCGCACGGTCGCCGACCTCCCGATGGAGGTGGACGGCGTCAAGTTCCTCGGGCGCGTCGTGGGCGTGCCCGACGGCGGAGCGATCAACCGCGTCGCCAGCACGCTCTCCGCCGGTGGGACGGGCGGCGGGATCCGGGTGGAGAAGCACATGGCCGACCACTTCGGGCTGCAACCGGGCGCGGCGATCACCGTCGCCGGGACCCGGCTCGTCGTGGACGACGTCGTGACCTCTCCCGAGTACATCTGGCCGGCGAGGAGCCGCCAGGACCTCTTCACCACCGGCGACAACTTCGGGGTGGTGTTCGTCCCCGAGGCGACGGCCCGGGACCTGGCGGGGACCGGCCCCACCGAGGCGCTCGTCTACTTCGACGGCGGGGAGGCCGATCCGGACCTGGAGGCGTCGCTGTCGGACGCCGCCCGCAGCGCAGGGGCCACCGCGGTGTTCAGCCGCGCCGACCAGCCGTCCAACGCCGCCCTCGACGAGGACCTCAAGGGGTTCCAGGAGATGGCGTTGTTCTTCCCCATCCTGTTCCTGAGCGCCGCCGGCATGGCGGCGTACGTGATGATCAGCCGCCTGGTGTGGGCCCAGCGGCCCCAGATCGGCGTGCTGCTCGCCAACGGGTTCCGGACCCGGTCGGTGCTGCGGCACTACCTGGGCTACGGACTGGTGCCGGGCCTGCTCGGCGCGGTGCCGGGCGCCGTCGCCGGGGTGCTGCTGGCGCGCCTGATCACCGGGCTCTACACGGGCATGCTCGCCATCCCCGTCACCGAGATCGGGTTCTACCCCTTCACCCTGGTGATCGGCGTCGCCGTCGGACTGGCGGCCGCGGCGCTGGCCGCGCTCGCCCCGGCGCTGCTGGCGTCGCGGGTGCAGCCTGCAGAGGCCATGCGGGGCGGCACCCCGCCCGGCGGGGGCAAGCCGAGCGTGCTGGAGCGGATCGTCCCTCCGCTGGGGCGGCTCCCGATCCGGTGGCGCATGGCACTGCGGGGCGTGGGGCGCAACCGCCGCCGCACGCTGTACACCATGCTCGGCGTGGTGCTGTCGCTGACGCTCGTGCTGGTGTCCTGGGGCATGATCGACACGGTCGGCCACGTCCTGGACCTGCAGTACGTCGAGATCCAGCAGGAGGACGCCTCGGTCCGGTTCTCCGGGCCGGTCGGCGAGGGCCAGGTAGGGCTGTTGGAGGGCGTCGAGGGGGTCGCCGCCGCCGAACCCGCCCTGGAGGCACCGGTGACGATCCAGGGGGGCGGCGGCGCCTACGACACGCTGCTGGTCGCCCTCCCGGCCGACACCGCGATGCACCGGTTCCTGCTCGACGACGGCTCCTGGGGCACCCTGCCGGCGTCCGGGGTCTTCATGGGAGGCGGCATCGGCAGGGAGTTGGGCATTCGCGCCGGCGACGTGGTCACGCTGTCGAGCGCCGACCTGGGCGCCAGCGTGGACGTCCCGGTGGTGGCCCTGCTCGACGAGCCGCTGGGGTCGGTGGTGTACGCCTCGCGCGAGTTCGTCGCCGCCGGGGTCGGGCAGGTCCCGGCCACCTCGGCGCTGATCGCGTACTCCGACGGGGCCGACCCGGCCGCGGTGCGGGAGGCGGTGACGGCGTTGCCCTCGGTGCAGGCGTTCGAGGACGCCGGCGCGGTCTACCGGATGGTGCAGGACTACATGGTGCTCTTCTACGGTTTCGTCGGGATCATGCTGGTGTTCGGCGGGGCGATGGCCTTCGCCCTCATCTTCAACTCGATGACCGTCAACATCGCCGAGAGGAAGCGGGAGGTGGCCACCCTGCTGGCGGTCGGTGTGCGCCGCCGCACGATCTCGCGGCTGATCACCGTCGAGAACCTGGTGGTGGCCGCCGCCGCCGTCCCCTTCGGGCTGGTGATCGGCACGTTCGTGTCGGCGCAGGCGATGGCCAGCTTCCAGAGCGACATGTTCTCCTTCGCCCTGTACATCCGGCCCCTCACCTACGCCGTCTCGGCGGCGGCGATCCTGGTGGTCGCGCTGCTGTCGGCGGTGCCGGGGTTGCGGGCGCTTCGCCGCATCTCCATCCCGGAGGTGATCAAGGAGCGCTCCACCTGAGCGGGTAGCGTGGCGGGAGAGCGAGCGGAGGAGCCGCACATGCCGACAGCCCCGGCGCGCACTCCCGCCCGGCGTCTCGCCGACACCCGGGCGCTGCTGGCGGAGGGCGTCGACTGCTGGGTGGCGACCGCCTCGGCGGGCGGTGAGCCGTACCTGGTCCCGTTGTCGTACGCCTGGCAGGACGGTGCGGTCCTGATGGCCACGCCCGGCCGGTACCGCACCGTTCGGAACCTCCGGGCCCGCCCCGAGGTGCGGCTGGCGTTCGGGTCGTTCCGCGACGTGGTGATCGCCGACGGCGTCGCCGAGATCGCCGAGGTGGCCGATCTGACCGACGGCGACCTCGACCGATTCGCCGGGCAGGCGGGCTGGGACCCGCGTGCCTCGGAGGGGAACGTGATCATCCGGGTGCGGCTGCAGCGGGTGCTGGCGTGGCGCCAGGAGAACGAACTGGAGGGCCGGGTGCTGATGCGGGACGGGCACTGGATCGACGAGGAGGTGGCGAGATGAGACGCCGGGTGCTGGGAGGCTCGGGCATCGTGGTGAGCGAGCTGGCGCTGGGGACGATGGTCTTCGGCGAGGGCCCGCCCCGGGGCACCGATCCGCAGGACGCAGCGGCCATCATCCGCCGCTACCTGGAGGCGGGCGGCAACCACCTGGACACCGCCGACGTCTACGCCGGGGGGCGGTCCGAGGAGATCGTGGGCGAGGCCATCGCCGGCATCCGGGACCAGGTGGTGCTGGCCACCAAGGTGCGGTTCACCACCGGCCCCGGCCCCAACGACCGGGGCCTGTCGCGCCTCCACATCGTCCGCGGTGTCGAGGACAGCCTGCGGCGGCTGCGCACCGACCACGTGGACCTGCTCTACATGCACACCTGGGATCCGCTCACTCGCATCGAGGAGTCGCTGCGGGCGTTCGACGACCTGGTGTCGGGCGGCAAGGTGCGGGCGATCGGTGTGTCCAACTTCACGGCCTGGCAGGTGATGAAGTCGCTGGGGATCAGCGACCGGTACGGGTGGGCCCGGTTCACCGCCGCCCAGTACCAGCACAGCCTGGTGGTGCGCGACGTCGAGCGGGAGTTCGTGGGGCTGTGCGAGGGCGAGGGCATCGGCATGGTGCCCTGGAGCCCGCTGGGCGGGGGCTTCCTCAGCGGCAAGTACCGCTCGGGGGATCGGCCCACCGACCCGGCCGCCGGCCGCCTCGCGACCCAACCGGACGACGACGAGGAGGCCTGGGACCGGCGCGACACCGAGCGCAACTGGGCCATCCTCGCCGAGGTGGAGCGGGTGGCGGCCGAGGTGGAGGCCACCCCGTCCCAGGTGGCGCTGGCCTGGCTGCTGACCAAGCCGGTCGTGTCGTCGGTGATCGTCGGGGTGCGGACGATGGCGCAGCTCGACGACAACCTCGGTGCGGCCGGGCTCGACCTGCCGGCCGGGGCGGTGGCGGCGCTGGACGAGGCCAGCGCTCCCGGCTGGGGGTACCCGTACCGGTTCCTGGGCCTCTACGGGAGCAGGACGCCGTGACGCTCGTCCTCTGGCTGCTGCTGGCGATCGTGTCGCTGCCGCTGGCGATCCTGGCGTTGATCCTCTGGCCGATCGTGTGGCTGCTGAGCATCCCGTTCCGGCTGGTCGGCATCTCGGTGCGGGGCGTGCTCGACCTGGTGGAGGCGGTCGTACGCCTCCCCGCCCGGCTGCTGGGCGGGGGAGGGCGCTAGCCGCCGTCTTGGCTCGGCAGCCGGTTCGTGCTGGACTGCGTTCACCATGACCACGCGCGTCTCCGACCGGCTCGTCTGGGCGGTCGTCCTCCTCATCACCTTCGGGTGGGGCACGCTCCCGGTGCTGATCCGGGTGGCGCTGCGGGAGGACCTGCGCCCGCTGGTCATCGCCGCAGCACCCTCGATCGTGGCGGCCGTCGCCCTGGCGCTGTTCCTGGTGGCGACGCGGCGCCTCCACTCGATCGGCTCCACCGAGGTCCGCATCGGGCTGGCGCTGGCGGCGTTGAGTGTGGTGCTGCCCAACCTGCTCCGCCCCCTGGCTGCCGAGCACGCGTCGGCGGGGTTCCTGGGGCTCACCTCGGCGCTGGTGCCGCTGACCACGGTGTTGCTGGCGCACTTCGTCCTCGCCGACGAACGGCTGAAGGCCGCCACGGCGGGCGGCCTGCTGCTCGGCCTGGCCGGCGTGGCGACCCTGGTGCTGTCGGGCGACTCCGGCCTCGGCGCCAAGGGCAACGTGGTGCTGGCGGCCGCCTACGCGATGGGGAGCGTGCTGTCGGTGTCGCTGTCGGCGGTGTTCGCCAAGCGCTTCGCCGGCCGGTACTCGGTGATGGGCGTGTCGTGGGTGCAGTTCGCCGCGGGGGCGGCGGTCCTGACCGCGGCAGCGCTGGTGTGGGAGGGGGTGCCGCCCAATCCGACACTGCTGGGGTGGGGCAGCCTCGTCTTCCTGGGCCTGCTCTGCACGTTCATGCCGGTGGTGCTCTTCTACTGGCTGCTGCAGCACGTCACCGTCACCTACTCCACCATCATCGGGTATCTGATCCCGCTGGTGTCGGTGGTGGTGGGGTGGCTGTTCCTGGACGAGACCGTGGGGTGGGGGATCCTCCTCGGCGGCATCCTGATCCTCGGCGGGGTGGTCGTGACCGACCTCATCCGGGTCCGTGACGCCCGCCGGGAGCGGGCGGCCGCCGGCCGAACCCTCTGATGGCGGTGGCGCGCTGCGCTGCGATGGGGTAGGGTGACCCGGACTTGGTCTGATGGTAAGACCAACCCTCTGGGAGGCACGATGCGACAGCCGCTCCGTCTCGACGTGCACACCGTCGAGATCGACCAGATCCGCTTCGGGGACCACACCGGGGTGGACGACGGAGCCCTCGTCGTCGACCGCGACGCCCTGGCGGCCCTGATCCTCGAGGACCCCCGGATCGCCGGCGTGGACGTCCGGATCGCCCAGCCCGGCGACGACATCCGCATCATCGGGTGCCTGGACGCCGTCGAGCCCCGCTGCAAGGTGGGAGATGGGTCGGTGTTCCCCGGGTTCCTCGGCGGCATGGAGACCGTCGGGGAGGGCGAGACCCTCCGCCTCGGCGGGGTGGCGGTGCTGGCGTCGAGCCGGTACCCGCAGCCGTTCTCAGGGCTGCTCCAGGCCCGCGAGGCGGTGGTGGACATGCGGGGGCCCACCGCCAACCTCAGCCCCTTCGGGCGGACGCTCAACCTGGTGCTGGCCTACACCCCCAACCCCGACATCGACAACGAGGACTACGACGACGCCATCCGCCGCAGCAACCTGAGGGTGGCCGAGCACCTGGCTACGCAGGCGCTCGACGCCCCCCGCGCCTCCACCACCACGTTCGACATCTCCGAGCAGGACCCCGACCTCCCCAACGTGGTGTACTTCTACCAGTTGCAGGGCCAGGGCCCCATGGCCGACACCTACCTCTACGGCCGGGTCATCCACAACCTGGTGCCCACGGTGATGCACCCCAACGAGGCGCTCGACGGTGCCATCGTGTGCGGGGTGTACGTGTACGGGTGCTACAAGAACGTCACCTACCTGCACCAGAACAACCCGATCATCTGGGAGTTGCAGCGCCGCCACGGCAAGGAGTTGAACTTCGCCGGGGTCGTCATCAACCGGGGCCACAACTACACCCAGGAGGACAAGGAGCGGTCCTCGCGGTGGGCGGCCAAGCTGATCGAGTTCCTCGAAGCCGACGGCGCCGTGTTCACCGCCGAGGGCGGCGGCAACTCGGCGATCGACATGATGCTCGCGGTCCAGTACCTGGAGCAGGCCGGGGTGGAGACCGCGGTGGTGTCCTCGGAGGCCGCCGGCGAGGACGGCTACGACTTCCCGCTCTTCTACACCGTGCCCGAGGCGGACGCCATCGTCAGCGTCGGGTCGGAGGACGAGGTGTTCGACATGCCGGAGGTGGCCGAGGTCATCGGCGGCGACACGCTGTTGGACGGCCAGCCCGCCGCCGGGCCGTACCGGCTCAAGATGTACTTCCAGTTCTGCGGCACCCAGCAGGTCGGCGGCAACGTGCTCGTGGGGAGGGTCCACTGATGGTGAGGGTCGCCCACTACATCAACCAGTTCTTCGCCGGCATCGGCGGCGAAGACAAGGCCGACCACCCCTTCGAGGTGCGCGAGGGCGCCGTCGGGCCCGGCCGGGCCGTGGAGATGGCGGGCGGTGGCGACGTGGAGATCGTCCAGACCCTGGTCTGCGGCGACAACGCCTTCCACGCCGACACCGAGGGCACCCTGGCAGCGATCGAGGCGGCCCTCGCCGAGAGCAAGCCGGACCTGCTCATCGCCGGCCCCGGGTTCAACGCCGGGCGGTACGGCCTGGCGTGCGCCGCGGTGTGCGCCGTCGCCACCGAGAAGCTGGGCATCCCGGCGCTCACCGGCGTGTACGTCGACGCCCCCGCCGTGGACGTGTACCGCAGCCGGGTGGTGATGGTGCCGACCGGCGACAGCGCGGCGGGGATGAAGGACGCCGTCGAGGGCATGCTCCGGGTGGGCCTGCGCCTGGCGGCAGGGGAGCCGCTCGGTCCCGCCGAGGAGGACGGGCGCATCCCCATGGGCTTCCGCAAGGCCGTGGTCACCGAGACCCCGGTGGCGGCCCGGGTCGTGGACATGCTGATGGCCAAGCTGCGGGGCGAGCCGTTCACCAGCGAGGTCGCCCTGCCCGAGCCGGCCGAGGCGGTGCCGCCGGCGCCGCCGGTGGCCGACCTGTCCGGGGCGGTGGTGGCGGTGGTCACCGACGGCGGCCTGGTGCCGGTGGGCAACCCCGACGGCATCGAGTCGTCGAGCGCCACGAAGTGGGCCCGCTACCCGATCGACGACCTGGTCCGCAACGACGACCCCTCGTTCATGTCCATCCACGCCGGGTACGACTCGCAGTGGGTGGACGCCGACCCCGACCGCCTGGTGCCCATCGACGCCCTGCTGGACCTGGAGGCCGAGGGCGTGATCAAGGAGGCGCACCCCTACTACTACGTCACCACCGGCACCGGCACCACCGTCACCCACGCCGAGCGGATGGGGGAGGAGATCGCCAAGCAGTTGATCTCCGACGGCGTCCACGCCGTGCTGGTCACCAGCACCTGAGGCACCTCCACGCGTTGCGGTGCAACGCTCGCAAAGATGATCGAGAAGGCCGGCATCCCGGCGGCACACCTGGCGGCGATGACGTCGATGGCCAAGATCGCCGGGTCGAACCGGATCATCTCCTCCGGCCTCATCCCCCATCCGGTCGGCGACCCGTCGCGCTCTCCGGAGGAGGAGCTGAAGTGGCGCACCGGGCAGGTCCGCAAGGCCCTGAACGCCGCGGCGACGCCGCTCGACGAGGCCCTGATCTTCCCGGACTGGTAATCGAGTGAGGGACGCCATGATCCAACCCGCCATCCTCCACACCGCCTACGCCCTGGCCCACGCGCCGGACTTCGTCCGCTACGGCTCCAAGCCCACCAGGGAGCTGCCGGCCAACCCCGGGCTGCTGGAGGAGATGACGGCGGCGCTGCGGCCCTGGGACGAGGTGGTGGCCTACCCGCCGAACCAGGTGTTCATCGGCAACCTGAGCCCCGACGAGCTCGCCGCCACCCCGCGGCCCTGGTACGAGCACCTGGTCCCCGACGCCTCGCCCATCGGCCCGTGGGGGCGCATCGTCACCCAGGCGGCGCTCTACGGCCTCATGAAGCTGTGCGACGACTTCGACCTCCTGACGATCACCGAGGCGGTCGCCGCCGAGGCCCGCGAGGAGCTCACCCGCTTCGAGCACCGGCGGGACCGCATCACCGGCGTCCCGCCGGAGGACCTGGCGGCGCTCATCGGCAAGCACGACGGCCTCACCCTGTACCACCGCGGCGAGGTCGCGGGGTTCCTGCGCACCGCCCACGAGCAGGACCCCTCGCTGGACGCCCATGTGCTGTTCGAGAACCTGGCCTGCAAGGCGACGGCGGTGCTGGCCGTCAACGACGCGTTCGATGGTGGCCCCATCGGCCCCGAAGACGTCGACTACCTGCTCAACACCGGCGAGGAGGCCGTCGGCGACCGCTACCAGCGCGGCGGCGGCAGCCTGTCCAAGGCCGTCGGCGAGGTGGTGGGGTGCCTCAACGCCACCGGGTCGGACATCAAGGCGTTCTGCTCGGCCCCGGTGCACGCCATCATCTCCGCCTCGGCGATGGTGGCCTCCGGCCTCCACAAGTACGTGGTGGTGCTCGGGGGCGGGTCGCAGGCGAAGATGGGCATGAAGTTCCGGGCCCACCTCCGCAACGGCGTCCCGGTGATGGAGGACTGCCTGGCGTCGATGGCGTTCGTCGTCGGGCCGGACGACGGCACCGGCATGCGGGTGCGGCTCGACGTCACCGGCAAGCATCCCATCGGCGCCGGGTCGTCGGCCCAGCACGTGTACCAGGCGCTGGTGGTGGAGCCGCTGGAGCGGGCCGGCATGACCATGACCGACGTGGACCGCTACGCCGTCGAGATGCACAACCCCGAGATCACCGAACCGGGCGACAGCGGCGACGTCCCCAAGACCAACTACCGCACGCTGGCGGCGATGGCGGTGCTGCGGGGCGAGATCGAGCGGGACCAGATGGACGAGTTCTCCGCCACCCACGGCATGCCCGGGTTCTCGCCCACCCAGGGCCACATCCCCGCCGGGGTGCCGTTCCTCGGCCACGCCCTGGCGGCCATGCGGCGCGGCGAGATGGACAACGCGATGATCGTCGCCAAGGGCAGCCTGTTCCTCGGCCGGATGACGCAACTCGTCGACGGGGTGTCGTTCCTCGTCGAGGCGCCGTCCGAGCCGTCGTGACCGTGATGGATCGAGCAGAGGAAGGAGGTGCACTGCAATGGATCTGAAGGGAAAGCGCATCGTCGCCATCGGCGAGCGCGAGGGCATCAACGGCCCCAGCCTGAAGCTGCTCGCCGAGTCGGCGGGTGCGACGGTGGTCTTCAGCGTCACCCAGTGCTTCGTCTGAACGGCTGGTGGAGCCATGGACCTGGACGACCAGGCGAACGTGAGTCGCCTGGCCGAGGAGTCCGGGACCGACGACATGCTCGTCGTCCTGGGCCAGCCGGATCCCAACAGTGCGGGCCTCTTCGCAGAGACCGTCACTCGAGGCGATCCGACCTGGGCAGGTCCGTTGGCCGGAGTCCCGTTGGGGCTCCCCGTGTATCACATCCTCGAAGAGGAGATCAAGGAGTCGATGGACCCCGACCTGTATCAGGAGCACGTGGGCCTGATGGAGTTGTCGGCGGACGTCGACGAGATCGTGAAGTGGGTCAAGTTCTACCGCGAGGGCGGCGGCGAGGCCTGACAGTCAGGAGACGACGATGTCCCAGGAGATCATGAAGCTCGACATGTTCGTCCACGGCGAGTGGCGCGCCGGATCGACCGGCGACGTCGTCGAGGTGATGAACCCGGCCAAGGACGAGGTGCTCGCCACCGTGCCCGACGGCGGCGCCGAGGACCTCGACGCCGCGATGGCGTCGGCGGCCGAGGGCCTGAAGGTGTGGCGCGCCACCCATCCCCGCACGCGGGCCCAGGTCATCGCCAAGATGGCCGCGACCCTGCAGGAGCGGGCCCAGGAGTACGCCGAGTTGTACAGCCTCAACTCGGGCGGCTCGATCGGCACCGGGCTGTGGACCATGTACGACGTGGCCGGCCGGCGCTTCGAGTACTACGCCGGGCTCGCCGACAAGGTCCGGGGCGACACGTTCGTCACCCCCGGCGAGTTCCTCAGCTACACGCTGCGGGAGCCGGTGGGCATCACCGGGCACATCATCCCGTGGAACGGGCCGCTGTGGATCGGCAGCCGCACCATCGCCCCGGCGCTGGCCGCAGGGAACTCGGTGGTCGTGAAGCCGTCGAGCGAAGCGCCCGTCACCCTGCTCAAGTTCGCCGAGATGGCCGTGGAGTGCGGCCTGCCGCCCGGGGTGCTCAACGTGGTCACCGGCCGGGGCAGCGGCATGGGCGACCTGTTCACCCGCCACGAGGCCCTCGACGGCATCTACTTCACCGGGTCCACGTGGACCGGGCGGAAGATCCTCGCGAACACCGCGACCACCAACGTGCGGACGGTGATGGAACTGGGCGGCAAGTCGCCCAACATCGTGTTCGCCGACGCCGACATGGAGGCTGCCCTCGACGGGGCGATCATGGCGATCTTCGCCAACTCGGGGCAGATCTGCGTGGCCGGGTCCCGGCTGCTGGTGCAGGCGTCCATCCACGACGAGTTCGTGGAGCGCCTCGCCGCCAAGGCCGCCGAGATCACCATCGGCGGCCCCGAGGCGAACGCCCTCATGGGCCCGCTGATCACCTCCGCCCAGCGCGAGAAGGTGCTCGAGTACATCGCCTCCGGCAAGGAGGAGGCCGACCTGGTGACCGGCGGCGGCGTCCCGGACGACCCGGCGCTGCAGAAGGGCTACTTCGTGGCGCCGACGATCTTCGACGGCGTGCCCAACACCGCCCGGATCGCCCGCGAGGAGATCTTCGGGCCGGTGCTCTCCGTCACCTCGTTCGAGGACTTCGACGAGGCGATCACCCTGGCCAACGACACCGAGTACGGCCTGGCGTCGGCGGTGTGGACCGGCGACGTCGCCACGGCGCACAACGCAGCACAGGCGCTGGAGGCCGGCCAGGTGTACATCAACCACTACTACACGGCCGCCTTCGAGACGAGCCGGTCGCCGTACAAGGCGAGCGGCCACGGCATGAGCGAGGGCCCCGACGCCATCTACGAGTACCTCAACCAGAAGGCCGTCAGCGTCAAGCTGGGCGAAGGCGAGGGGTGGTAGCGCACCGGGCAGCGGAAGCGTGTATGGTCTGACCATAAGACCAAGACGGCCCGCGGTGGCAGGCGCCGCGGCCGACCGAGACGATCTGGAGGCGTTGTGAAGGTTGCAGTGTTCACCGGGGTAGGCAGCGTGGAGATCCGGGAGGAACCGGATCCGGTGGCCGGCCCCCAGCAGGTCGTCATCGAGGTGGCCGCGTGCGGGATCTGCACGTTCGAGCGGCGCCTCTTCGCGGGCGACAAGCAGTGGTACCCGGTGAACCCGGGTCACGAGGCCTCCGGCACGGTCGTCGCCGTCGGCGAGGCGGTCGACGGTCTCCCCGGCTCGCCGCAGGTGGGCGACCGGGTCACCTTCGACCTCCTCACCCGCTGCGGCACCTGCAACCAGTGCCGCCGGGGCAAGTCGTCGCTGTGCCGGATGCGGCAGGGCCGCGTTCTCAGCGACGGCACGGTCTCGTTCGGTGGGTTCGCCGGCAAGGTCGCCATCGACGCCAAGTCGGTGTACCCGATCGGCGATGCCCCGTTCACCCACGCCGCCATGGGCGAGCCGATCGCCTGCTGCGTGCACTCCATCCGCCAGGGCGGCCTGCTGCCCCGCGACCGGGTGGCCATCATCGGCGGCGGCCTGATGGGCCGCCTCCACCTGGCGCTGGCCCGCCTGGAGGGCGCCGGCCCGATCGGCGTCATCGACGTCTCGGAGCAGCGCCTCGCCGAGGCGACCGCCGCCGGCGCCGACTGGGTGGCCACCCCCGAGACCGCCCTCGAGGTGGGCGGCAAGCAGGACGTGGTCTTCGTCACCGCCATGGCAGGGGTGGACCTGGCCGTGGAGATGGCCGACCTCGGCGGCACGGTGGTCCTGTACAGCGCATTCGACAAGGACCTGCCGGCCACCGTCGGCGCGGACAAGTCGCACCGCGAGGAGGTCGCCATCGTCGGGGCCTTCAGCCAGGAGCCCGCCGACTGGCGCACCGGCTCGGCCCACATCCGCAGCGGCGTCATCGCCGACGCCCTCGATGCGCTGGTCACCGCCGAGTACCCGTTCTCCCAGGTGGAGGACGCCCTCAAGCTGGTGACCTCCGAGCCCACGTACCGCGTGTTCGTCGAGCCCGAGAGCGAGTGATGCCGGCAGAGGTCGTCGCCGGCGTCGACGTGGGCAGCAGTGCGGCGCGCGCCGTCGCGATCGATCGCGACGGCGCCGTGGTGGCCTCCTCCCGGGCCCCGTACCCCGCACACGACGGCAGCCTGGCCGGCGAGGTGGACCCCGCGGTCTGGCTCGCCGGCCTCGTCGCCGCCCTCGACGGGCTCGGTGCGCGGCCCCTGGCGCTCGGCGCCGGCGGCCACGGCCCCACCACGGTCGCCTCGACCGGCGAGCTGGCGCTGACGTTCCGCCACCCCGCCGGCGCCACCGAGGGCCCGGTGGGCCAGCACGCCGCCCACCTGCGGGTGTTGCGGGACCGCCTCGGCGACCACGTCGAGCCCCGCCAGATGTGGGACCACCTGCTGGCCCGTCTCGGTGGGGACCCCTCCACGCAGAGCATGTGGCCGGGTGAGGAGCCCCTGGAAGGCTTCGGGTCGCCGATCCCGGCCGGCACCGCCGTCGGGACCAGCGCCGGCGACCACGGCGAGCCGGAGGGGATGACCCTGGTGCCCGGCGCCAACGACGCCTACATGACCTCGTGGGCGTCGGCCATCGACACCCCCGGCCGGGCCTTCGACCCGGGCGGCAAGACCGGCGGGCTCGGCGTGGCGATCCGCGCCGAGGGGGAGCACGCCGAGATCGCCAAGTTCGGCATGCCGAGCCACGTGCCGGGCGTCGCCATCGTGGGGGGCCCGGTGGCCAGCCACGGGGCGATGATGGACTGGTGGTCGGCCGTCACCGGCCGCCCCGTCGCGGAACTGCTGGACCTGGCCGCCGACGTCGAGCCCGGCTCGCACGGCGTGATGGTGCTGCCGTTCCTCGAGGGGGAGCGTGCGCCCCGCTGGAACCTGGGCCTGCGGGCCGAGATCACCGGCATCGGCGCCGAGACCGGCGTCGGAGTGCTGACCAGGGCGCTGGTGGAGTCCACGGCCTACGGCCTCGCCCACATCGCCCGCGACCTGGCCGGGCACGGCATCGCGCTGGAGCGGGTCGTGTCGAGCGGCGGCCCGGCCCGCAGCCCGCTGTGGACGTCGATCAAGGCTGCTGTGCTGGACGTGCCGGTGGATGTGCCGGACTGCGACGAGATGAGCGCCTACGGGGCGGCTCTGGCCGCCGGGGCGGCGCTGGGATGGTGGCCGCGCCCGGGGGAGGGGGTCCCCGGCGACTGGCCGATGCCGGAGGTGACCACCTACGAGCCGAAGCCGCTCGAGGTGTATCGCAAGGGATTGGACCGGTTCATCGAACTCGGCGACGAGGCGGTGGCCCGGCTCGAGAGAAGCCAACCGAACGAGTAAGGAGAACGCATGGAATACATGTCCTCGGCCATCGGGGCCGCCAAGACCCGCCGGGCCTCCCGGTTCCTCGAGGAGGACGGCCGCGGCTTCCTGGTGGCCATCGACATGCAGTCGGCGTCGGGATCGGGCCCCGACCTGGACGTCGTCGAGAAGATCGCAGCCGGCGGCCCCAACGGCATCCTGGTGTCCTGGCAGATCGCTCGCCGCTACCCCGAGGCGTTCCGCAACTGCGGCATGATCCTCCGCATCGACGGCACCACCACGATGCTCGGGAACTACGGCGCCGGCGACCAGTTCGCCCAGATGTACGAGATCGAGATGGCCGCCCGCATCGGCGCCGACGCCGTGGTCTGCATGGCGTTCCCCGGCGCCGACGACGACGTCGTCGGCATGCGCAAGCTGGTCGCCATGGTCAACGAGGCCGAGAAGGTCGGCATGCCGGTGATCGCCGAGTCGATCCCCGGGTCGTGGGCCAAGACCGTCCCGTGGGACGCCGAGCACATCGCCAAGGCCGCCCGCATCTGCGTCGAGGTGGGCGCCGACGCCATCAAGACGATGATGCCGGAGGACCCCTCGGAGATCCCCGATGTCATCGCCAACATCGAGGCCCCGGTGTTCTGCCTGGGCGGTCCGAAGAAGGAGACCGAGGACGAGGCGGTCGAGTACGCCCGCACCGTCGTGGCCGCCGGTGCCAGCGGCATCGCCTTCGGCAGGAACGTGTTCGGGGCCAAGGACCCGACCGCCATGGTGCAGCGCCTGTACGAAGCCGTCCACGGCGCCTGAGGAGGAGCGACATGGCAGAAGAAGCCTTCACCGAAGCCTGCGTCGAGGTGATGGCGCGCACCGCCTCGGCGGTCGCCATCCTGACGCTGGAGGACGGCGACGGCGAGAAGCATGGCATGACGATCACGTCGCTGTCGTCGGTCTCGTCGGAGCCGCCGTCGGTGGTGGTCTGTGTGGGCGAGGGCGCCTCGTCGCACCGCTGGCTCGTGCCAGGCGCCCGGTTCGGCGTGAGCCTGCTGGGCGCCGGCCAGGTGCCGTACTCCCTGGGGTTCTCCTGGGCGAAGTCCGACGACCCGTTCGCCGACTTCCCGTGGGAGCGCGCCGAGGACGGCACGCCCTGGCTCAGCGAGGCCGCCGCCCACATGATCTGTGAGGTGGAGCAGGTGACCCCGTACCACGGCAGCGCCGTGGTCATGGCCCGCGTGGTCGGCTGTGGGGTGCACAAGGACGAGACCCTGGTCTACTGGCGACGCAAGTACTTCGACGGCCTCACCGAGGCCGAAGGAGGGGTGACCGGCACGTGGTGACCCCGGGCGGAGGCGCGAGGAGCGGGCCGGGCAGGACCCGGCTGACCCACCTCGCCCTCCGCGTCCACGACCTGGAGCGCTCGATCGACTGGTACGAGCGGTACACGCCGATGCGCACCCTCAAGCGCTTCTCGGACGCCTACGGCGTGGGTGCCTGGCTGGCCGACCCGGCCGACGGCGCGTGTCCGTTCACCATGGCCCTGTCGCAGTTCGACCCGGACAAGGATCCCTTCGCCTACGCCCCGGCTGCGGTGCTGGGACCCTTCGCCCACCTCGGGTTCGAGGTCGGCAGCCGCGACCAGGTGGATGCCATCGCCGCGATGGCCGAGGCGGAGGGCATCCTCAGCTACCCGGTCACCGAGATGCCGTATCCCATCGGGACGATCTGCTTCGTGGAGGACCCCGACGGCAACACCGTCGAGTTCTCCTTCGGGCAGGGCACCTATCCGATCTGGGACGAGGAGTGGGGGAGCGAAGCATGAGTGCCGACCGCCCCTTCGGGCCCGTGGAACGAGCCACCGTCCCCGAGCAGGTGCGCGACGACATCCACCGCCGCATCATCAGCGGCGAGATCCCGCCCGGCTCGCCGCTGCCGGCGGAGCGGGTGCTGGCGGAGCAGTTCGCCGTCGCCCGCACCTCGGTGCGGGAGGCCATCCAGGGGCTCATCGCCCTCGGCGTCATCGAGCGGCGCGGGAACCGCTCCTACGTCGCCGAGCGCCTCCCCGACGCCGAGCTGCACCGCCCCGACGGCAGCAAGCGCTCATTGCGCGAGGCCCTGGAGGCGCACCACGTGCTGGAGCGCTCGCTGTTCGAGATGGCGGCCGCCCGGGCCACGATGCGGGAGCGCTCCGAGGCCCTGGCGCTGGCCCGCCGCCCCGCCCCCGCCGACGTCGGGGAGTTCCTCATCGTCGAGCGCCAGTTCCACGCCGCCATCGCCGGGGCGTGTGACAACCCGGTGCTGGTGGAGGTGTACGGCCGGATCATGGACGTGCTCATGGGCACCGACGAGGTGGTGGCCCTCGTGCTGGGGGTGGCGCCCGGCGAGGACCCGGCGCCCGCGATAGCCAAGGCCGCCTCCGAGCACCTGCGCATCGCCGAGGCGTACGTGGACCAGGACCTCACGAGGATGATGGAGGAGTGGGAGCACCACCGCGGGCCTTCGGCCTGGCGGCAGGCGGGCCGGGTGCGCCGCCCGGCCGGCCCCACCAGGGCGAGGGAGGCCTGGGGGCTCGAGAGGACGGTGGGGTCGTGACCGGGGAGTGGCGCACCCGTGTCCCCACGCCGGACGGCTCCGGATGGCGCCGCCGGGACGAAGACGTTGCCGCGAACGACACGGAATCGAGGAGTACCTGCACACACCCGGGAGCCCGCACGGCTCCGCCGGTGCCGTCACCGGCGGGCCGGGCTCCCAGAGCAACCGATTGGGAGGAACACCGACCATGAGACGACTTGGTATCAAGTTGGTGGCGCTCATCGCCGTCCTGGGGCTGATCGCAGCCGCATGCGGCGACGACGACGCCGACACGACGGCCGCGCCGTCGACGACCGAGGCCGCTACGACGACCGAGGCCGCGACGACGACCGAGGCCGCGACGACGACCGAGGCCGCGACGACGACCGAGGCGATGGCCAACCCCGCCGACTTCAACGGCGACGGCGTGGTCCGCATCGGTGTGGCCACCGACGGCCCGCGCGACGACGGCGCCTACTACCAGGCGCTGGTGGAGAGGGTCGAGCGGATCTCGGCGGACAACGGCTTCGAAGCGCCGGTGGTCGTCGACGAGATCGACACGGCCAACTCCCGCGTCGAGCTGGAGAACCTGGCCGCCCAGAACGTGGACATCATCGCCATCGGCTCGGAGGCCGTGGCGCGGGACAACGAGGATCTCTTCACCACCTACGACGAGATCTTCTGGTACTGCAACTGCGGGTCCGGCTATGCCGACACCCCGGGCCTCCTCCGCAGCGCCGACAGCGGCGCCGAGCTGAACATCTCGGCCGGCTATGCCGCCGGGCTGCTGCTCCAGGAGCGTGGTGGCGACAGCGTGGCCTTCCTGGGCTGCTGTGACCTCCCCTTCGAGTTCGAGTCCCTGTGGGGCTTCGAATTCGGCCTGGCGCAGGTGGACCCGACGTTCACCGTCACCTACACGCCGACCGGCCAGTTCCCGTACGACTTCAACAACGTCGCCGGTGCGACGGAGGCGTACAACAACGCGGTCGCCGAGGGTGCGGATGCGGTCTACCCGTTCCTGGGCGGGGCGCACGAGCCCATCGTGCAGCTCGCCAATGCGGACGGGCTGATCGTGAACACGGCCGGTTCGTCGCAGGGTTGTGAGCGCGACGACCTCGACTACGACTTCGAGGTCATGTTCGACGCCGGCGACTACCTCGAGCCGCTGTTCGAGGAGATCCTGGCCGGGACGGCCGAAGAGGGCACCGCCCGCTACTTCACCGTGGGCATCGACCCGCAGGTGGGTGCGGTGTTCTGCGACGCCACCCCCGAGCAGGTGCAGATGCTGGCGGACTTCAACGCCCGCATCGGGGCCGGCGACTTCGCCGACAAGATCTACGAGATCCTGTCCGAGGCGTACGGCTTCTAGCCGCTCGATTGCCCGTGGCGGGCGCCTCCGGGCGCCCGCCACGGGCCCGACCGACACCCGAGGGAGGAGCCACGACGACCATGCCGGCCGAACACAGCGGTGACGCACCGGTCCTGCAGTTGCGGGAGATGACGAAGCGCTACGGCGAGGTCGTCGCGTGCGACCACGTCGACCTCGACCTGCATCGCGGCGAGATCCACGGGATCCTCGGCGAGAACGGGGCGGGCAAGTCCACCCTCATGAAGATGGTCATCGGCCTGGCGCTGCCGGACGCCGGGACCATCCGCCTCGACGGGGAGGCGGTGCGCTTGCACGACCCCGTCCAGGCCGCCCGGCACGGCATCGGCATGGTCCACCAGCACTACAGCCTGGTGGGCGCCCTGACCGTGTGGGAGAACGTGGCGCTCGGAGAGAAGGGCGCCCTCGACCCCGGGTCCACCCGCGACCGGGTCGTCGAGATCACCGAGCGGTACGGCCTCGAGGTCGACCCGGACGCCTACGTCCGCGACCTCACCGCCGGCGTCCGCCAGCGGGTCGAGATCATCAAGTGCCTCCGTCACGAGCCGCGCATCATCATCCTGGACGAGCCCACCGCGGTGCTCACGCCGGCGGAGTCGGAGCACCTGTTCGAGGTGCTGGGCGAAGGCGTGCGGCGCGAGGGGTGGGCGGTGGCCCTGGTGAGCCACAAACTGGACGAGGTGCTCGCCGCCACCGATCGCATCACCATCATGCGCAACGGCCTGGTGGTGGACCGGGTGGCCACCGCGGACGCCGACGCCCACTCGCTCGCCAGGGAGATGGTGGGCCGCGAGGTCACCCTCCGCACCGGGGCGGCGGCGATCGGTTCGGTGGAGGCTCCCGCTGCGGCCGCCGGGGAGGCGGCAGAGGTGAAGGGCGAGCCGATCCTGGAGGTGCGCGACGCCGCCACCCGCGCCGCCGACGGCAGGGTGCTGCTCGACGGCCTCTCGCTGGAGGTGCACCCCGGCGAGGTGGTGGGTGTCGCCGGCGTCGAGGGGAACGGCCAGACGCCGCTGGTCAGGGTGCTGGAGAGCCTTCTCCGCCTGGAGACCGGCAGCGTCCGGGTGGACGGAGAGGAGATCCCCACCTGCAGGGCAGGTGCCATGGGGGCCGCCGGCATCGCCGTCATCCCCGCCGACCGGCACCACTCGGGGTGCGTGCCCGACATGACGGTCGCCGAGAACCTGGTGCTCGGGTCGGTGGACCGGTTCGCCGAGTGGGGCCTGCTGAAGCGGGAGGACATCAAGGCGCACGCCAGGGTGCTGATCGAGGAGTTCGACATCCACTGCCCGTCGTGCGACACGCCGCTCGGCCAGTTGTCGGGCGGGAATCAGCAGCGGGTGGTGCTGGCCCAGGCCCTGTCGGTGGGCCCCAAAGTGCTGGTGGCCCACCAGCCCACCAGGGGCCTCGACGTCGGGGCCATCGAGTACATCGGGGGGCGCATCACGGCGGCCGCCGAGTCGGGGATCGGGGTGCTGCTCCTGTCCACCGACCTGGGCGAGATCGCCGCCCTCTCCGACCGCATCGTCGTCATCTACGAGGGCAGGATCATCGGGGAGATGAGCCGGGCCGAGTTCGACATGGAGCGCCTCGGCCTGCTGATCGGCGGCTCCACCGCCGGGGAGGACGCCGCATGACCGCCCGCACCGACACGCTCCTCGACCCCAGGGTCCGCAGCGGGCTCGAGATGGCCGGGCTGTACGTGCTCAGCCTCGCCGGCGCCCTGCTGCTGTCCGGTCTGCTGGTGGCCGCCACCGGCAACTCGGCGTTCAAGGTGTTCGGCGCCCTCCTCGACGGCGCCTTCCTCGCCCCCGGCCGCTGGGGCCAGACCCTGGTCGTGGCCGCCCCGATGCTGCTGGTGGCGCTCGGCATGGTGGTCGGCGTCAAGGCCGGCTTCTTCAACATCGGCCAGGAGGGACAGCTGCTCATCGGCGCCATGGCCATGGCATGGGTGGGCACCCGGTGGCCCGGCCCCGGCCCGCTGCTGCTGTTCGTGGGGCTGGCACTGTCGATGGCATTCGGGGGCGGCTGGGCCGGCCTCGCCGCGCTGATGCGATTCCGGCGGGGGGTCCCGGAGGTGATCTCGACGCTGCTGCTGGTGTTCGTCGCCGCGCAGTTCAGCGGGTACGCCATCACCGCCGACTGGCTGTTGCGGGACCTGGACACCACCGGCCCGACCCGGTCGGTGAGCAGCGCCCCGCTGGACGAGGCCATCCGGCTGCCGGTGCTCCGCATCTTCGGCAACGAGTTCAACTGGGGCATCGTCATCGCCCTGGCGCTGGCGGTGCTGCTCGCCGTGGCGCTGGTGCGGTCGGTATGGGGGTTCCGGCTCCGCATGCTGGGCCACAACCCGGCCGTCGCCCAGAAGGCAGGCGTCGCCTCCACCCGCATGGGCAGCCTCGCCCTGTTCCTGTCCGGCGGGCTCGCCGGGCTGGCCGGGGCGGTGATGCTGGCCGGCGGCTCGTCGGGCTTCCGGGTCACGTCGGGGTTCTCGCAGAACTTCGGGTGGCAGGGCCTGCTGGTGGCCCTGCTGGCCCGCAGCAGCCCGATCCTGGCCATCCCGATGGCCATCGTGTTCGCCGCGCTCCGCACCGGGAGCGGCTTCCTGGCCGCCACCGGGGTGGACCGCAAGATCGTCGACGTGGTGCAGGCGTTGCTGGTGTTGGCGCTGCTGATCCCACCGGCGGTCCAGTTCATCCGCGATCGCCGCAAGGCGCTGGCGATGGCCGGAGAGGAGGCATAGCGTGGGCGGGTTCTTCGAATCGCTGGGCGACCTCTTCCGGGCCCTGTTCGAGGTGTTCACCTCGGCGACCATGTACGGCAGCGCGGTGCGTCTCGGCGCCCTGCTGGCGTTCGCCGCGATCGGTGAGATGGTTGCCGAGAAGGCAGGCACCATCAACATCTCGGTGGAGGGCTCGCTGCTCGCCGGCGCCTTCACCGGCACGCTGGCCTACCACCAGACCGGCTCCACCGCCCTCGGCCTGCTGGCCGGGGTGGCCGGCGGGCTGATCATCTCCTGGATCCAGGCCAACATGAGCCATCGCCTCACCGCCGACCAGTTCGTGGTGGGGCTCACCGCCAATGTGCTGGTGCTGGGCGTGGCCGGCTTCCTCAACGGCGTCATCGACCCGAAGGCGGCGAGCGCCGGGATCCTCGAGATCCCGCTGCTGTCGGACATCCCGTTGATCGGCCCCGCCCTGTTCGGGCAGCGCTGGCCGCTGTACCTGCTGTACCCGATCATCCCGCTGACCTGGTGGCTGCTGTACCGCACCCGCTGGGGCCTGGAGGTGCGGGCGGTGGGGGAGAACCCGCAGGCCGCCGACGTGTCCGGCATCGACGTCAACAAGCGGCGGCGCCAGTCGATCTACTACGGCGGCATCCTCGCCGGCCTCGGCGGCGCGTTCATCGTGCTGGGCCCGATCGGGTCGTTCGAGACCGGCATCATCGGCGGGCGGGGCTTCATCGCCATCGCCGCCGTCTACTTCGGCGGATGGCGCCTCGGCGGCGTGGTGCTGGGGTCGTTCCTGTTCGGCCTGGCCGACGGGTTCCGCCTGGCGCTGCCGTCGGTGATCGCCAACGTGGACCCGCCGCTGGAGGGGGCGATGATCGACGGCCTCTCCAACGCCTCGTTCCTGGCGGCGCTGCCGTACGTGCTGACCCTGCTGGTGATGTACCTGATCACCAAGGAGTTCCGCCAACCGGCGGCTCTGTCCCAGCCGTTCATCCGCGGGCTGCGGTAGGAATCCACCGGGAGTCGGGGTGGTGCCCCTCCCCCGGGGGACGGTGCACCGGACGTGCGGGCCCGCCCCGGAGGGCGCGCCCTCACCCTTCCAGGGCCAGCAGGGCCGCCCCGTGGGCGCCGGTCAACTGGGGATGCTCGGGGACGATCACCTCGGTGTCGAGCGCCTCGCCGATCATCGCCCGGACCCCGGCGTTGCGGGCCACGCCGCCCGACATCATCAGCGGCGGTTCCCAGCCGACGGTGCGGACCATGGCGACCAGGCGCACCGTCAGCGAGCGGTGGAGGCCCTTGAGGATGGCGTCCACCTCGGCGCCGCGGGCGAGCAGCGAGATGATCTCCGACTCGGCGAAGACGGTGCAGGTGGAGGTGATCTGCTCCTCGCTGCCGGGGGCAGCCACCCGGCCGCCGAGGTCGGCGACGTCCAGGCCGAGGCGGCCGGCGGTGTACTCCAGGAACCGGCCGGTGCCGGCGGCGCACTTGTCGTTCATCACGAAGTCCGCCGGCCGGCCGTCGGGGCCGATGCGGATGACCTTGCTGTCCTGGCCGCCGATGTCCACCAGGGTCCCGGCCCGGCCCAGGTCGTCGAACACGCCCCTGGCGTGGCACGTGATCTCGGTGACCCGCCGGTCGGCGCACTCCACCAGGCGGCGGCCGTAGCCGGTGGCGACGCAGCGGGCGCCGGGGGCCACGTCGTGGGCGGAGCGCAGGCCGTCGAGCATCGCCGCCGTCTGGTCGGCGATGCGGGGGAGGGCCTGCTCCAGGGCGGTGGCGACGACGGCGCCGGAGGGGTCCACCGCCACCGCCTTGCAGGTGGTGGACCCGGCGTCGATGCCGATGCCGGCGATGGCGGTCACGACATCATCTCCACGAACGCCTCCAGGCGGGTGGTGGCCTGCTCCTCGGCGTAGGAGCGAGGGTCGTTGTGGTCGGCCTCCAGCAGCAGCGCAGGCACCCCCACGTCGGCGACCAGCCGGTCGCGCTGGTCGATCTGGCCCAGCGAGTACGGCTTGCACGACCGGTCGCTGTGCAGGATCACCCCGTCGATGGAGAACTCCTCCACCATGCGGCGCATCGCCGCCAGTTTGTGGCCGGTGGAGCGGTTGAGGATCGGGTGCAGGTACACCCGGGCCATCGCCTCGAACGGCTCGGCCGGGTCCATCATCTCGGCCAGTTCGCCCCAGGCATGGGTGTAGGTGCTGGCCACCACGTTCACGCCCCGCTCCGCCAGCCAGCGCGACAGCGGGCCGATGCGGTACCAGATGGGGAGGTTGTCCCACAGCACCCGGAGCCGCTCGTCCTTCACCGCCCCGACGCCCCGTGCGATGCGCTCGTCCAGTTCGGCCAGCAGCGACTCGTAGAAGGCCACGGTGGCCTGGTCGCCGCGCAGGTCGACGATCGGGCCCAGGTTCACGAACGAGTCGAAGGCGGTCAGCGGCGACGGGCGGTGGCGGGCCCGCTCCAGGATCTCCAGCCACAGGTCGCTGGCCTGCTTCGCCCTCGCCACCACCGCCGTGAACCCGTCGAGCGAGAACTCCCGGCCGGCCGCCGCCTCGGCGGCCGGCACCATGTCCTCCAGCTGCCGCCGCACGAAGTCCACCTGGTGCGGCTCGGCGGCGTCGCCGTACAGGAACGGGGTGTCCACCAGCACCAGGGGGCAGCCGAAGTGGTCGGCGAGCACCCGGTACCAGTAGAGGACCGTCTGACAGATGTTCGTGCAGCACAGCAGCAGGTCGGGCGGTGGGAGGCTTCCCACCGGCGTGTCGCCCGACAGCAGCGAGCCGAGGTCGGTGCGGGCGTACGAGCAGAGGTCGCGGGAGTACCCGGCGTCCTCGGCGGCCGACGACAGCGCCTCGGCCCGGCGGCGGGCCCCGCACAGCGCGGCGTGGTTCTCGGGGTAGACCAGGTGGTACCCGAGCGCCTTCAGGATCTCGGTGGGCGCCCCGCTCGTCACCCATGCCACCGGCCTGCTGCCCGACACCGAGCGGCCCGCCAGGTAGTGGCGGCTCATCATCTCCCGCATGCGGATGGTGCTGCGCAACGGCGGGTTGAGGGGGCTGCCGGGGTCGGGCGCCCGCCGGTCGTAGCGGCGCTCGGCCCGCCACCGCTGCACCCGCAGGGCCGCCGACCCGGCGCCGAGGCGGAGGCGGTGGCCCATCGTCATGCCAGCGTCTCCACGAACGCCTCGATGCGGGTGATCACCCGGTGCCCCAGCTCGCCGCCCAGCTCCACCTCGACGTGGGCCACGGGGTAGCCGGCGTCGCCCAGGTGGCGGCGCAGCAGCGGCACGTCGAACAGCTCCGGCTCGCAGAACGCCACGTCGTAGATCAGCATCCCCTTCGCCCCGGCGGCCGCCATCCGCCCGGCCAGCGCCGCGGCGCGCGCGGCGATCGGCGTGCCCCGGGTGGGGTCGGGCGGGGAGCCGAGCAGGCGGTCGGCCAGGCGCTCGATCGGGTCGGCGGCGTCCGACGGCGGGTAGAGGCGCCGCGCCCCGGCGGCCAGGTCGTCGGCCACCACCCGGGCCCCCGCCTCGGCCAGGTGGTCGAACAGGCTCATCGGCTCCGGCACGATGCCCGACAGCAACAGCCCGATCCCGCTCGGCGCCGTGCCGCGGGGCACGGCGGCCGCCGCCTCCACGAACTCCTCGGCGGCCAGGTACTCGCGGCTGCGGACCACCTCGTAGAACTCACGGTCGCCCACCGCCAGTGCCTCCCGGTCCCGGTAGAGGGCCGCCAGCGTCTCGTCGGCCGCCTCCTCGGCGGCGAGCGCATCCGCCCAGCCGGCATCGGTGGGCCGCCCCCCGGCGATCCCAGCCAGGCGGTCCGACAGCCGGCGCAACTCGGCGACCAGGTACTCGCGGTCGGTGGGCCGGCCCGCCCGGGGCAGGTACAGGGTCAGGACGTGCTGGGAGGGCTGCAGGAAGTCGCCGGCCACCGACCCCATGCCCTGCAGCGCGTCGCAGGTGTGGGGGACCAGCAGCACGCCGGCCCGCTCCAGGCCGCCCCGCAGCAGGAACGACGTCGCCCGCACCACGATGTCGCAGGTGTACGCCTGGAAGTGGCGGCCGCCCTCGTCCCGGGGCACGCCCGGCGGCCCCCACACCTCCACCGGGTGGAAGCCGTGTGCCCGCAGCAGGGCCCTCGGGTAGTGGTAGGGGAGCACGGCGGCGATCCGCTGCCCGCGCGCCTCGGCCCGGGCGATCGCCTCGCTGCGGCTGGGCCTGTGGGTGACGGTCACGGCCTCCCCTCGGTCGGCGCCATTCTGGCGCAGCGGGCGGCGCGGTGTGGGAGCGGGCGCATACGCGGGCGGCCTGCGGGGCGGGTAGGGTGCGGCCGAAACGACCAGGAGGGACGGCGTTGGCCGGGAACATCCTCGAGGCGCGGGGCCTCCGCAAGACCTTCGGCGACCTGGTGGCGGTGGACGGGGTGGACTTCCACATCGCCGAGGGCGAGACCTACGGGCTGCTGGGCCCCAACGGCGCCGGCAAGACCACCACCATCTCCATGGTCATGGGGCTGCTGGAACGCGACGGCGGCGACGTGGTCGTGGACGGCAAGCCCATCTCCACCTCCAGCACGAGCGCCAAGGCCGCCATCGGCTACGTGCCGCAGGACATCGCCATCTACCCCGACCTGACCGCACGGGAGAACCTGGACTTCTTCGGCCGCCTCTACGGCATGCCGTCGTCCACCCGCAAGCAGCGCGTCGACGAGGTGCTCGAGATCATCGGCCTCGCCGACCGCGCCGGCGACCGCAGCGAGGAGTACAGCGGCGGCATGAAGCGCCGCCTCAACATCGGCATCGGGTTGCTGCACGGCCCCCGCCTGCTGATGCTGGACGAGCCCACCGTGGGCGTGGACCCCCAGAGCCGCAACGCCATCCTGGAGAGCGTCGAGCGGCTGAGCCGGGAGGGCATGGCGGTGCTGTACACCACCCACTACATGGAGGAGGCGGAGCGCCTCTGCGACCGGGTGGGCATCATCGACCAGGGCCAGATCAAGGCGGAGGGCACCCGCGGCGAACTGGTCGCCATGGTGGGCGGCCGCGACCGGGTGCACCTGGCGACCACCGACCGCACCGAGCCGGCCGTCGGGCCGCTGCAGCAGCACCCCTCGGTGGACGAGGTGACGGCCGCGGACGGCTCGCTCGAGTTGCTGGTGCGGGGCGCCGCCGAGGCCCTGCCCCGCCTGCTCGAGACGGCCGCCTCCGCCGGCGTCTCCGTCACCTCGGTGGACGTGGTGGAGCCCAACCTGGAGGCGGTGTTCCTGCACCTGACCGGGAAGGCGCTGCGGGACTGATGCGCGCCGCCGTCCTGATCGCGCTCAAGGACCTGCGCCAGCGGGTGCGGGACAAGAGCTTCTTCCTGTGGGGGATCGTCGCCCCGGTCGGCCTGGCCGCCATCTTCAGCCTGCTGCTCGGCAGCGTGGCCGACGGCGACTCGATCAGCACCACCTTCGGGGCGGTGGACCTCGACGGCGGCGAGCAGGGCCGGGTGTTCGTCGAGGAGGTGCTGGGCGCCGTCGAGGACGCCGGGGTGGTGGACGGCATCGAGGTGTACGGCTCGCGGGACGCGGCCGAAGCGGAGGTGAGCACGGGCGCCCTGGATGCCGCGTTCGTGATCCCGGAGGGCTTCACCGCCGCCGTCGCCTCCGGCGGCGAGACCGCCATCGAGGTGATCGGCTACATCGACAGCCCCATCGGCACCGAGGTGGCCCGGTCGATCGCCACCCGGTACGTGGGCGAGGTCAACGGGGTCGGCGCCGCCATCGGCACGGTCGCCGCCCTCGAAGGGGCGATGCCGTCCCAGGCGGATCTCGACGAGATGGTGTCGGGGATCCTGCAGATCTCCTCGCCGCTGCGGGTGGGCACGATCGAGGCGGCCGACAAGGAACTCGAGTCGTCCACCTTCTACTCGGCGGCCATGGCGGTGATGTTCCTGTTCCTGATCGTGCAGTTCGGCGTGCTCGGCCTGCTGGAGGAGCGCGAGAACGGCACGCTCAACCGCCTCCTGGCCGCCCCGATGCGGCGGTTCTCGGTGGTGCTGGGCAAGGCGCTCACCTCGTTCACCATCGGCGTGCTGTCGATGACGGCGGTCATCGTCATCACCACCTTCGCCCTCGGCGCCGACTGGGGCGACCCGATCGGCGTGGCGGTGCTGGTGCTGGCCGGGGTCATCGCCGCCCTCGGCCTGATGATGATGGTGGCGGCGTTCGCCAGGACGGCGGAGCAGGCGGCGAACCTGCAGGCGATCTTCGGGTTCCTGCTGGCCATGCTGGGCGGCGCGTTCTTCCCCGTGGCCGCGGCCGGCGGGCTCGTCGAGACGCTGAGCAAGATCACCCCGCACGCATGGTTCCTGCGGGGCCTCGGCGACCTCGCCGGCGGTGCCGGGCTCTCGGGCATCGTCGGGGCGCTGTGGCCGATCCTGCTGTTCGCCGCCGTCACCGGCGGTCTGGCGGCGATCCGCCTGCGGAAGGTGGTGGCGCCGTGACCAAGGTGCTCGCCATCGGGGTGGTCAACACGAAGCGGTTCCTGCGGGAGAAGGCCAACCTGTTCTTCGTGTTCGTGTTCCCGATCCTGATCGTGCTGATGATCGGGGCCTTCTTCGGCGGCGGGCTCAGCTCCACGGTGGGCGTGTACGCCCCCGGCGACGGGGAGCTGTCGAAGGCGCTGGTGCAGGGCATCGACGACCTCGAAGAGGTGAAGGTGCGCGAGTACGGCAGCGAGGCGGCCCTGATCGACGGGGTGCAGCGCGGCGGGGTGCAGGGCGGCCTGGTGGTGCCCGCCGACTACGACGAGCGCCTCGCCGCAGGCGAGACGGTCGAGGTCGGGTACGTGGCCAGGCCGGACCAGACCGGCATCCTGCTGGGCGAGACCGTGAACGGCGTGGTGCAGCGGCAGGCCAACCTGGTGCGCGCCGCGCGGTTCGCCGCCGCCCGCGCCGGCGTCCCCTACGAGGACGCCCTGCCGGTGGCGATGGTGGTGGCGCCCGGCACCGAGCGGGTGACGGTGACCACCACCGAAGCCGGCGCCGAGGACTCGCTGACCGCCGAGTTCGAGGGGCTGGGCGCCTTCGACCTCGGCGCGCACCAGGAGCTGATCCTGTTCATGTTCCTCACCTCGCTGGCGGGCTCGGCGGCCCTCATCCAGACCCGGCAACTGGGCGTGGCGCGCCGGATGCTGTCCACCCCCACCGGCACCGGCACGATCCTGGCGGGGGAGACGCTCGGCCGCTTCAACGTCGCGCTGGTGCAGGGCCTCTACATCGTCGGTGGCACGGTGCTGCTGTTCCGGGTGGACTGGGGCGACCCGCTGGGTGCCCTGGCCGTGGTGGTGGCGTTCTCGCTGGTCGGGGCGGCCGCCGGCATCCTGATGGGGGCGGTGTTCAGCAACGACTCGCAGGCGGGCGGCCTGGGCGTCCTCATCGGCCTCGGCCTGGCGGCGCTCGGGGGGTGCATGGTCCCGATCGAGATCTTCCCCGCCGGCATGCAGGCGGTGGCGAGGGCGACCCCGCACGCCTGGGCGGTGGACGCCTTCTCCGAGATGGTGCGGCGTGACGGGGGCCTCGTCGACATCCTGCCCAACCTGGGCGTGCTGCTGGCCTTCGCCGCCGTGCTGATGCTGCTCGGGACCTGGCGCCTGCGGCGGGTGCTGACCCGGTAGCGCCGGATCGGCGGCCGGGCGGCCCGCCCCTGGTACCGTGACGGCGGCTCCCGGCCCCCCGTATCACCTCGCGGGCCCGGTGCCGCCCCTCACAGGATGGATGACGATGACCAGCAACGACCGGCCGACCTTCGGTGACCTCGGCGTGGCGGACGACCTCGTCGAGGCCCTCGCCGGGACGGGCATCACCGAGCCCTTCCCGATCCAGGCGCTGACGATCCCCGACGCCATGGCCGGCCGCGATGTCTGCGGCCAGGCGCAGACCGGGTCGGGGAAGACCCTCGCCTTCGGCCTGCCCCTGGTGGAGCGGGCCCGTCCGGCGGCGCCGTCGGCGCCGACGGCGCTGGTGCTGGTGCCGACCCGTGAGCTGTGCCTGCAGGTGGCCGCCGAGGTGGGCCGCCTCGCCGGGGCGCGCGGCCTGGGCCTCGCCGCCGTGTACGGCGGCGCCCCCATGTCGGGCCAGATCAAGAAGGTGCGCGACGCCGCGGTGGTGGTGGCCACGCCCGGCCGCCTCATCGACATGGCCGACCGCCGCCACCTCTCGCTCGCCGACGTCGGCATCGTCGTGGTGGACGAGGCCGACCAGATGGCCGACATGGGCTTCCTGCCGCAGGTGCACGCCGTGATGCGCCTGGTCGGCGGCGGCCACCAGACGATGCTGTTCTCGGCCACGCTCGACGGCGCGGTGGGGGCGCTGATCCGTTCCTACATGGACGACCCGGTCCGCTACGAGGCGCCCGACAGCGAGGAGGTGGTGGACACGCAGGAGCACCGCTTCCTGCAGGTGCACTACATGGACAAGCCGAGGGTGGTGGCCGCCATCGCCGAGCACGTGGACCGCGTGCTGGTGTTCGTCGGCACCAAGCGCAACGCCGACCGGGTGTCCTCAGATCTCCGCGCCGAGGGGGTGGACGCCACCGCCATCCACGGCGATCGGCGCCAGAGCGACCGCGAGAAGGCCCTGAGCCGGTTCTCGAAGGGAGACCTGAAGGTGCTCGTCGCCACGAACGTCGCCGCCAGGGGCCTGCACATCGACGACGTGGACGTGGTGATCCACTACGACCCACCGCAGGACTACAAGAGCTTCATCCACCGCTCCGGGCGCACCGCCCGGGCCGGCGAGGAGGGCCTGGTGGTCACGCTGGTGGAGTGGGACCAGATCCAGGAGGTGGAGCGCCTGCAGCGCGCCTCCGGCCTCCACCAGGAGATCGTCAAGATGTACAGCAACGACCCCCGCCTCGCCGATCTGGTGGCCTTCGAACCTCCCCGCCGTGAGTTCAAGCGGGCCAGCGACGCCGACCTGTCTCGCAGGGCCGGCCGCCGCCGGAGGCGCTGACGCCACGCGGCGGCGTCCGAGCCGCGAGAATCCCGCCATGGACGCCGCCGCGTACCTGGACTACCTGGAGCGCCTCGTCGCCGACCTGGGGGAGGACCCGCGGGTGCGCGGCGTGCTCGCCTTCGGTTCGACCGCAGCCACCACCCACGAGCCCGACCGGTGGTCCGACCACGACCTGGGACTGGTGGTGGAGCAGGGCAGCGAGGAGGCGTTCCGCACCGATCCGTCCTGGCTGCCCGACCACGGCCGCCTGCTGCTGTGGATGCGCGAGGACCGGCGGAGCGTGAAGGGCGTCTTCGACGACGGGCACCAGGTCGAGGCGGCGGTGATCCCCCCCGAGGACCTGGCCCGGGTGCCCCTGGGCGCGGTCCGGGTGTTGCTCGACAAGGGCGGTGTGGCCGCCGCACTCCGGCAGCCGGGGAGGCCCGACCCGGCCGACGCCCGCAGGCCGGAGTCCCACCTGGTGGGCCAGTTCGTCACCGCGCTGCTGGTCGGCCTCGGGCGCTACGCCCGCGGCGAGGTGCTCAGCGGCGAGCAGTTCGTCAAGGTGCATGCGGCCGGGCACCTGCTCGCCCTGCTGCCGGCGGTGGCCCCGCCCGAGGACCCGGAGGCGCCGGACCCGGCCGACCCGTGGCGGCGGGTGGAGCGCGCCTACCCGGAGATCGCAGCGGAGGTGGCCGCGGCGCTCGACGCGGACGTGCCCCGGGCCGCGCTCGGCCTGCTGGCGGCGGCGGAGGCGTCGGTGATGCCGGCGGTGGGGGCCTGGCCGTCCGGGGTGGCGGCGATCGTGCGGCGGCGGGCGACCGGCCTCCTGGCGGCGCGGCAGACCCGGCGCCGGTAGGCGCCGGGCCGGTCGTCTCGTGCTGTCCTCAGACGGTGCTCACCCCGCAGCAGCCAGGTCCACCGCACCGCAGCACGGGCACAGGGTGTCGGCCCCGGCGGTCCGGCGATCGGCCACACAGGCCGTGCAGTAGACCTTGCCGCAGGAGCGGCATTGCGCCCAGTCGGCCCCGGTGTCCCGGGGGTCCCGGCCGCAGCGGCAGCACGTGCTGTTGAGGGTCGCCGTGGCGGCGACGGAGGAGCAGGGTCGTTCGGTCATGTGCCTTCTCCCGGTCAGCCGACATCGTCCTCCCGGGGGCGAGGTGCGGCCAAGGGGCTTTGGTCACCTCTGTGGACGGGGCGGCGGTCAGGCCGGGTCGTGGGGGAGCGAGCCGCGGGCGGCCCGGAGGAAGGCGTAGGGGGTCTCGAAGCGGAAGTTGGAGGCCCGGGATGTGTAGACGTCGGCGTAGCGCTCCACCTGGCGGGCGAACAGGCTCTTGTCGTTGCCGCTGCGCATCAGCGGCCCCCAGGCCTCGTTGCGGAGGCGGCCGGCGGCCCTGGCGAGCGGGGCGATCTCCTCGTCGAGGGCGACGATCTCGGCCCGGAGGTCCTCGACGGCCCTGGTGAGGGCGCGATGGCCCTCACCGGCGGCCATGGCGTGCTGGCGCTCCAGGCGGAGCAGCGAGAGGCGGCGCTGCAGGTCTTCCTTCCGGGTCATCTGCGCCTGCAGGTCGTGCTCGGTGGGGACGAACTCGCTCTGGTCGAGGATCTCCGACTCCAGCTCGCGGATGATGAGCGCCGTCCGCCACCGCAGCAGCGTCTTGGACACGTGCACGTCGGCGAACAGGTGGTCGCCCACGTAGAGGATCTGGTCGCCGGAGAGCCCGAGCGACTCCTCGAGGTCGGCGGCGTTGCCCCCGAAGTAGACGGCCCCCGGAGCGATGGCCCCGGGGTGGGGGCGGAGCAGCCCGCGCTCCTCGTCCACCACCTCGAACCACGGCGCCGACCCCTCGAAGAACCCCGGCTTGGACGACGACACGATCACCACCTCGAACAGGTCGCGCCAGGTGGTGCCGGCGGGGAGGTGGGGGTCGAGGGCGTAGGCCATCATCCGCTTCGTGTAGTCCCATCCCGAGTTGGTGATGAGCAGCAGGCGCTTCCCGGCGCCGTGCTGGTCCACCAGGGCGGCCGCCATGTCGGGGTCGTGGACCACGTAGCGCTCGGGGTCGGCGGTGATCTTGTCCTTCAGGGCGCCCTCCATGTGCGCCTCGTCGATGGTCTCGCGCACCGCCCGGTACACGTCGGTGTAGGACATGCCCTTGGGGAGGAGGCCCTCGTCGAGGAGGTCGACCAGCTGGGCGAACAGGTGGGCCTCGGAGAGCGAGAACAGCGTGTTGAGGAATACGAAGCGGTCCTCGGCGAGATTCACGACGGTGCCGTGGTAGGCCCGGCGGAGCCGGTCGTAGTCGAGCGGCTCGGTGCCGTGCGACGCCTTGATGACGTACCCGAAACGGGTCGGCTTCACCAGGTTGCCGAGCTCGAGGTCGAGGGTGAGCCCCCGGATGACGGTGGCGGGGTCGAAGGCGAGGCCGTCCACCGGCCAGCCCCTGGCGGCGAGGGCGGCGCGTGCGGCCTCGTACGCGCCCCGCTCCCACTCCTCCACGCGGTAGTGGATGAGGGTGTAGTCCATGTCGTAGCCGATGGCCCGGATGCTGCGCAGGTTGAGCGTGCGGTTGGCGTAGATGCGCCGCTCGGGGGGGACGGCGGGCGGGGGGGAGGATTCCATGGCTGCATGCTAGGGCTGCAGGGATCCCCTCCAGCCGGGCACGTCGATCGAGTGATTCGATGGTCTGAAGTACTTGAGCAACGAGTTGCACGGTCGGTAGAACCATGATACTGTTCGACACAGATCGAACGCCGTCAAGGAGATCGACATGACCACCACCACGCCCAAGGTCCGGGACTTCACCACCGCCGATCAGGGCCTGCGCGTCGACGTCGCCTCGGGTGAGGCGTTCGAGCTGCTGTTGAGCCTGTACGCCCTCTCCGGAGAGGAGGACCCCGCCGCATTCGAGATCGGGTCCGACTGGTTCGAGGGGGTCGAGGAACGGGCCGGGGCCGACCTGGTGGCCGAGTTGCGCGAGTACGGCGATTGGTCGGTGTGGCTGGCGCTGCTGGGCGAGGCCTTCGGCCTCGGCGCCCCGCACACCGTGGAGCGGCTGCTGGAGCACCTGGACACCGTCGATCCCGTGGTGCTGCGCCGGGGGCTCCTCGAAGTGGGGGCCTGCCACGCCAGCGAGACGGTGGACGCCGGGCAAGTGGACGCCGTCGCCGCCGGGGACCCGGAGGCCGTGGCCTCCGCCGCCGAGTGGTGCGACAAGTGCCCCGGCCTGCTCCGTCTGCTGCAGATGCCGCCGGAGGAGAGCAGGGATCGCCTCGCCGCCATGCTGCGCCGCTTCGCCGAGGCAGGGCCGATCCCCGACGGGGTGGGCCGCACGCTGGAGCGGGACGCCGAGCACAAGCGGTCGCTGGCCCGCAGGGTCGAGCCGGTCCGCCTGGTGGAGAAGGCGACCAACGGGATCACGGTGGCGCCCCACCCCGGGTTGGAGGGGGTCGTGCTGGTGCCCTCGGTGGTCCTCCGGCCCTGGGTGATCATCGCCGAACGGGCCGGGACGCAGATCCTGTGCTACTCGGTGGACGAGGAGATCCTGGGCAGCGACCCCGACGCCCCGCCCACCTGGCTGGTGCAGTTCTACAAGGCGCTGGGCGACGAGCGCCGGTTGGCGATCCTGCGGCGCCTGGCCGAGGGCCCCGCCGGGCTGAGCGACCTGGCGGAGATGCTCGACCTCGCCAAATCCACGGTGCACCACCACGTCCGCCAGCTGCGGACGGCCGGCCTGGTCCGGGTGACGGTGGGTGCGGACAAGGAGTACTCGCTGCGGATGGGCGCCGTCCCGGAGGCGACCCGGATGCTGGAAGGGTTCCTGGGGACGATCGACGACGAGATGGGAGACCACTGATGTACGCACACATGCACACGACCATGGTCCGTGCCCTGCAGGCCGAGCGCCGGGCGGCGGTCGAGCGGAGTGCCGGCTTGCGCACCGCCCGGGCGGCTCCGGTGGGGGATGCGCTCGCCCGGCCGGTGTTGCCGGCGCCGACGGCGGCGTGCGACCCGCACGACGACGCCCCGGTGACCCGGCGGGCCGCGTAGCCGTCCCGCCGCCCCACCGGGGGCACGGACTCCTCCCTCCGCCGCAGCCGTGTGCTGCGGCGGAGGCGCGTCCGGGAAGGTTCACGGACGGTTCCCCGGCCCGTCACACCGGGTTCACCCTGGCCCCGTACCGTGGCCGCCGTCGACCAGACCCGGGCACCGAACGAACTCCGCCATGGTTCGCCGGCCGGGGGCAGCCTCCCTCCCGGGTGCCCCGCTCGGACCGGTTCGCCGGGAATGGGAGATCGGCGCCGCAGCCCACGGGTTGCGGCGCTGTCGCGTCCGGCACGCCCCGGGCGGGGCCGCCGCCTGCGAGACCGGCGGCTGCCGGGCCTAGCCGGTGCCCTCGGGGGCGCCGCGCGACTCGAAGTCCTCGACCGGGTGCTCCGGTTGCACCGGGGCGCGGGAGGGCGTGTCCTCCGGCTGGGAGGTGTGCAGCCACACGGTGCGCTGCGGGAACGGGATCTCGATCCCCTGGCGATCGAAGGCGGCCTTGAGGCGCTTGCGGACCTCGCGTGCGGTGGCCCACTGCTCGCCGGGCTCCACCTTCAGGACGAGCCGGATGGCGATCGACGAGGCGCCGAACGACTCGACGCCCCAGATCTCGGGCTCCTCGAGCACGGTGGCGGTGTCCAGGTCGTCCTGCCACACGCCGTCGGCCACCTCCTTGATCACCGACACGGCGAAGGGGATGTCGGTGTCGTAGGCGACCTCCACGTCGAGGACGGCCCGCGCCCACTGCTGCGACTTGTTGCCGACGCGCCGGATCTCGCCATTGGGGACGAACCACACCGTCCCGTTGACGTCGCGGAGGCGGGTGGTGCGGAGGCGGATCTCCTCGACCACGCCGGCGGCGTCGCCGACGTCGATGATGTCGCCGACCCCGTACTGGTCCTCCACGAGCATGAAGATGCCGCTGAGGAAGTCCCTGACGAGCGTTTGGGCACCGAAGCCGAGGGCCACGCCGGCGATCCCGGCACTGGCGATCAGCGGTCCGAGCGACACGTCGAACTCCGCCAGCGCCATCATCAGCGCCACCGTGTAGATGACGAGCGAGGCGACACTGCGGAGCACCGTGCCGAGCGCCTGGGCGCGCTGCTTGCCCCGTTCGGCCTGGTCGGCGATGAGGCGGGCCTTCTTCATGGCCCGGTGGAGGGACTGGGTGAAGCGCCCGTCCTCCACCTCCTCCTCGTGCCGCTCGGAGGCCCTGGCCTCGCGGTCGGTGACGAGGCGCTGGACGAAGCCGTCGATGGCGCGCCGGACGATGCGGTTCAGAACCCACGCGGCGAACAGGAACACCACGGCCATCACCGGCTTGGTGGCGACCTGGGCGAACTCCGCCGCCCCGGCGTTGCCGGTCAGGTCGTAGACCCACTTGCACAGGATGCCGGGCTCGGCGCCGCAGGCATCGGTGAGGCCGGCGGTGGTCTGCATCAGGGCCACGAGCATGGGTGTCCTCCTGCCGTCGTCGGCACGACGCTACCGCGGACGGCGCCGCAGACCTAGGCTGACGGCCTCCCGGGGACGGAGCGCCATGCCCATGGATGCCCATCGCGAGGCCAATCGCCGCAACTGGGACGACCGCGTCCCCATCCACCTGGGCAGCGAGGAGTACGCCGTCGAGCGCTTCGTCGCCGACCCGGGGCACCTCAGCAGCGTCGTCGAGTTCGACCGGGAGGTGCTGGGCGACGTGGCCGGGCTGCGGCTGCTGCACCTGCAGTGCCACTTCGGCAAGGACACGCTCTCGTGGGCGCGCCTCGGCGCCGAGGTGACCGGGGTGGACTTCTCCGAGCGGGCGGTGGCGGAGGCCAGGAGGCTCGCCGAGCGCTCCGGCGTGCCCGGCCGGTTCGTGACCGCCGAGGTGTACGACGCAGGGGAGGCCCTGGCGGGGGAGCGGTTCGACGTCGTGTACACCGGCGTCGGGGCGATCAACTGGCTGCCCGACATCGCAGGGTGGGCGCGGGTCGCCGCCGGGCTGCTCGACCCGGGCGGCAGGCTGTACGTGCGGGAGGGCCACCCGGTGCTGTGGAGCCTCGACTGGCGCGAGGACGACGACGAGCTGTCCATCCGGTTCCCCTACTTCGAGACCCGGGACCCGGTGGAGTGGGTGGAGGACCACACCTACGCCGGCGAGGGGACGCTGGCCAATCCCACCCAGTACGAGTGGAACCACGGCATCGGCGAGATCGTCACCGCGGTGCTCGACGCCGGGCTCGAGGTGCGCATGCTGCGCGAGCACCGCGAACTGGAGTGGCAGGGCCTGCCGCACATGGAGGAGGGCCCCGACGGGCGGTGGCGGCTGCCTCCCGCCCAGCGCGACCTGGTGCCGCTGATGTTCAGCCTGCTGGCCGTGCGGCCCGCCGCCGGGGGGTAGGGTCGGCGCGAAGCCCGGTGGATCCCCCGGAGGTGCGCCATGATCCCCACCGACCACCACCCGCCCGACTGCCTCACCACCCGAGACGGCCGCCTGTTCATCGAGGACTGCGACACCGTCGCCCTCGTCGAGGAGTTCGGCAGCCCGATCTTCGCCTTCTCGGAGCGGCAGATCACCGAGAACTACACCCGGTTCCGCGACGCCTTCGCCGCCGGGTGGGAGCACGGGCCGGTCGACGTGATGCCGGCCATGAAGGCCAACACGATCCTGGCGATCCGCCGGCTGCTCACCAACCTCGGCGCCGGCGCCGACCTCTACTCGCCGGAGGAACTGGAGGGGGCGCTCCGCACCGGCGTGGACCCGGAGCGGACCTCGGCCAACGGCGGCGGCAAGAGCCGCGAGCACCTGCGGCGGTGCATCGAGGCGGGGGTGCGGATCACGGTGGAGGACCTCCACGAGATCGACTGGATCCAGGAGGAGGCGGCGGCGCTGGGGGCCACCGCCAGGATCCGGCTGCGGGTGAAGCCGGCGCTGCCCAACCTGTGGCGCCGCACGGACTTCTCCCAGCTCTGGGTGCCCATCGACCTGGGCGTCCAGGTGTACAAGTCGGGCATCCCGCCCGAGTACCTGGTCGACCTGGGCCGCAAGGCGTTCGCCGCCCCCAACGTGGAACTGGTCGGCCTGCACTTCCATGCCGGCCGCCACCACCCGAGCCTGTGGTTCTGGCAGGGGATGATGGTGCGCTTCGCCCGCCTGGTGGGCGAGCTGTGCCGGGCGTGGGACGGCTGGAAGCCGCAGGAGATCGACATCGGCGGCGGCATGGCCAGCCGGCGCGACCCGCACAACAAGGAGTTCGGCCGCTGGGAGTTCCTGCTCACCGCCGCCGGCTACCCGTTCCTGGTGGGGCTGCGGGGCCTGGGCGAGCAGGTGTACCACACGCTGCTGGGCAAGATCGTCAACGCCCTGCGCGAGTACCCCGACCCCAGGGGCGTGCCCACCATCGAGCAGTACGCCGCCACCATCACCGGCACGCTCAGCCGCGAGCTGCAGGCCCAGGGCGTCGCCCTGGACGGCGTCCGGCTGCAGACCGAGCCGGGGCGCAGCCTGTACGGCGACACCGCCGTCCACCTGTCGAAGGTGAAGGTGGTCAAGGAGCAGACGCAGCCGATCCCCTACACCTGGGTGCTGCTCGACACCACCTACTTCTTCCTCGCCGGCGGCGTCTACGAGAAGAACCGGCACCCCTACCTGGTGGCGAACAAGGCCGACGAGCCGGCCGACCTGCTCGCCGACATCGTCGGGCATTCCTGCTACGCCGACCAGATCGTGCTCGGCGCCAAGCTGCCCCGGGTGGAGCCGGGCGACGTGATGGCGATCCTCGAGGCCGGCGCCTACCAGGAGTCGTCGGCGTCGAACTTCAACGCCCTGCCCCGGCCGGCCACCGTGCTGGTGCGCGGCGACCGGGCCGAACTGATCAAGAGGAGCGAGACGATCGACGAGATCTACGGGCGCGACATCGTGCCGGCCCGGCTGGGGGAGCAAGGGGCCGGAGCGTGACCTCCGACGCCGGCACCTGGGTGGTGGCGGCCCTCATGGTGGTGGCGGCCCTGGTCATCGGGCTGTTCTGGATCACCTGGTTCCGCCGGGACCACGACGAGGCCTGGCTGCCGGAGGGCTACGAGACCCACGAGGCCCCCTTCGTGTGGACCGACGTGCCGCTGGCGGTGCTGCTGGTGGCCGCCGCGGTGCTGCTGGTGCTGGAGGAGCCGCTGGGAGAGCGGCTGGCGCTGGTGGCCGCCGGGGCGCTGGCGTTCCTCGGTGTGCTCGACACCGCCTACTTCGCCCGCACCGGCATGTTCCGCCGGGAGCGCGACGGCCTCGCCAACCTGGGCGTGGTCTCCGGGGTGCTGCTGCTGAGCGCCATCCTGCTGGTGAGGTACCTGTGAGCTTCGGGGGCCGCCACGCCGTCGTGACCGGGGGATCGTCGGGGATCGGCCTGGCCACGGTCCGGATGCTGGTGGCCGACGGGGCGAGGGTGTCGGTCATCGCCCTCGACGACGGGTACCTGGCGGCGCTGGCGGCCGACCCGCCGACGGGGGAGCACCCGGTGCACCTGGAGGCGGCCGACGTCTCCGACCGTGCGCAGGCCGAGGCGGCGGTGACGGCGTGCGTTGCCGCCCACGGGCCGTGCGACGTGCTCATCACCTGTGCGGGGATCGTCCTGCCGGGCTACTTCGAGGACCTCGACGTGGCCGAGTTCGAGCGCGAGATGGCCGTCAACTACCTGGGCACCCTGTACGCAGTGAAGGCGGTGGTGCCCTCGATGCTGGAGCGGGGCGGGGGGGCGATCGCCTGCATCTCGTCCACGGCAGGGCTGATCCCGGTGTTCGGGTACACCGCCTACGGGCCGACGAAGTACGCGGTCCGGGGCCTGTGTGAGATCCTCCGCAACGAGATGAAGCCGCGGGGCATCACCGTGTCGGCGGTGTACCCGTCCGACGTGGACACCCCGCAACTGGCGTTCGAGGAGCCGCACAAGCCTGCGGAGTTGCGGGCCGTGGCGGGGACGGTGAAGCCGGTGAGCGCCGAGCAGGTGGCGGCGGCGATCCTGGAGGGGATCCGCAAGGGCTCGGCGGTGATCTACCCGGAGGCGAAGACACGCTTCCTGGCGAGGGTCGCGGGGGCGTTCCCCGGCCTGACGAGGTCCATCCTGGACCGGATCGTCGGCAGGGCCCGGCGCAGGCGGCTCACCTGACGGGGGAGGCCTCCCGGGACAACATTGTGCTATCATAACTAGCACAATGTTGCTGCGCATCGACCCGTCGAGCGGCGTGCCGCTCTACCTCCAGTTGTCGGCGGCGCTGCGGCGCGCCCTCGCCGAGGGCGAGGTCGATCCGGGCGACCGCCTGCCCCCGGCGCGCGAGATGGCCGCCTCCCTCGGGGTGAACATGCACACCGTGCTGCGCTCGTACCGCGAACTGCGCGACGAGGGCCTGCTCGACCTCCGGCGCGGAAGGGGCGCCGTCGTGTGCGAAGGCGCCGGTGGCGACGCCGCCCTCCGGGCGATGGTGTCCGGCCTGGCCGCCGAAGCCCGCCGCCAGGGGCGCACGCCCGACGAGATCGGAGCCATGATCCGAGAGGAGATGCGATGAAGCGGCTGGCGTTCCTGGTCGGCCCCGGCATCCTGCTGGTGGCCGTTGCGGTCCCCGCCGTCGCCTTCTGGGGCGACTTCCCCGACCCGATCGCCGTCCACTGGGGCCTGAGCGGGGCGCCGGATGGGGCGCTGGCCCCGGCGGTGCTGTTCGCCGGCCTCGGCGCGCTGATGGCCGCCGTCTGGTGGGGGGCCGCGCGCGCCGCCGCCCGGGCCACGGTCGAGGCGGGCTCGTACGCCGCAGGGCTGTGGTTCGTCGGCGGTCTGCTCGCAGCGGTCTCCTGGGTGGTGGCGCTGGCCAATCGCGGCGTCGCCGACTGGCACGATGCCGGCAGGGTCGGGTGGCCGGCGATCGTGGCCGTCGTGGGCGGCGGCCTGGCGGCGGGCGTGCTCGGCTGGCTGGCCGCCGGGGGCCCCGGGGAAGCGGCGCCGCCCGCTCCCGCCCCGGCGGCGAAGCCCGATGCCGGCCTGGTGTGGTCGGGGTCGGCGCGTGGCTGGGTCGTGGCCGTCGCGGCCCTCGTCGTCGTCGTGGCGGGCTTCGTGCAGTGGGGATGGCCGACCGTGGTCCTGGCCGCCGTGGGGGTGGTGCTCCTGGTGTTCTCCGAGGTCCGGCTCACGGTCGGGGCCGACGGCGCCGTCGTCGGACTCGGGCCGCTGGGCGTGCCGTTCTGGAAGATCCCGCTGGCGGACGTCACCGGTGCCGACGCCGAGCACGTGTCCCCGATGGCCTACGGCGGGTGGGGCTACCGGGGCCGTCCCGGCGTGCGCGCCGTGGTGATCCGGGGCGGGGACGGGGTTCGCCTCCGGCGCGCTCGCAAGCCCGACCTGATCGTGACGGTGGACGACGCCGAGCGCGGGGCGGCGGTGGTGAACGCGCTGGTGGGCGCCGGGGCCGATGGGGGCCCCGGCTAGACCCCCTCGGGGCGCCGCGCCACCCACACCACCCACGACAGCACCTGCCGGTCGCGACGGTGGTCTTCGGCCCAGCGGCGCTGCTCTTCGCGGTGCTCGTCCGCCCGCGGGCCCTCCCAGGCGGCCGCCGACCCGGCGATGCGGGCGTCGTATGCCTCGAAGGAGTCGTCGGGCACGACGGTGGGCACGGCATCGGTGAGGCCCAATCCAGCCAGTGCGGCCGCCTGCTCGTCGAGCGACGGCATCCGCCCGTGCTCGGCGGCCACCGCGGCGGAGTCGGCGCCGGGCTTCAGCACGAGGTCGCCGATGGCCATCGTGCCGCCGGGGCGGCAGCGCCCTGCCACGGCGCGCGCCGTGCCGGTGAACCCGTGCCAGACCCAGGACGCCCCCAGGCAGGTGACGGCATCCCAGTGCCCGGCGGGGTACGCCCTCGCATCGCCCAGCACCCACCGCAGGTCGGCGTCGGGCACCCGCCGGCGGGCCTCCCGGGCCGCCCGGGAGACGGCCCACGGCGACAGGTCCACCCCGGTGCCGGCCACCGGGCCGCGTTCGGCGGCACGGATCAGCAGTTCGCCGTGGCCGCAGGCGAGGTCGAGCATGCCGGCGCCCGGGGCGGGCGCCAGCGCGTCGAGCAACCGCTCGAGGTCGGCGGGGAGCATGGGGTTGCAGATCCGCATGCGATGGTGGAGCGCCTCGAACACCTCGAACCGCTCCCACGAGCCGGTCACGTCGGTGCCGGGGAGCACCTCCACGCCCGGGGGCAGCCGGGGCGTCACCCGTACTCGACCCCGGTGACGGCGAACGTGCCGCCGCCCACCGCGGTCAGGCGCCCGGCGGCCGTGCGCACCTCGGCGTCGGCGGCGGCGAGGCGCCTGCCCAGCCGCACGATCTCGCCGGTGGCCACCAGGTCCTCGCCCTCCGCAGGCTCGAGCAGCCGGACGCTGAAGTCCACCGTGGAGATCCACGTGTCGTAGTGCACCGCGGCGGTGAACCAGGCGGCCGTGTCGATGAGGGTGGCGAAGACGCCGCCGTGGACCTGCCCGAGGCCGTGGTCCAGGAACGGGGCGTGGGCGATGCCGACCACGGCGCGGAGGTCGGCATCGAACCGCAGGGTCATCCCGAGGTGTGCGGCCAGCGGGGCGCGGCCGAACAGGTCGGTCATGCGGGTGGCGCGGGCGTCGGGTGTCACGACCGGGATCGTACCGGCCCCGGCTCCCGGATCAGACCAGGTCTTCCTCGCGGAGGCCGAAGGCGGGGTGGCGAAGCTTGGCCAGGGCCCGCTTCTCCAGCTGGCGGATGCGCTCGGGGGTCAGCTTCAGCGACCCGCCGATCTCCTCCAGCGTGCGCGGGATGCCGTCCTCGCCGAACCCGAAGCGGGCGGTGAGGATGTAGCGCTCCCGCTCGTCGAGGCGGGACACCGCGCTGCGCAGCTCGCGGGCCACGTCGGCGCGCTCGGCGGCCAGGCCGATGTCGTCGGCGTCGGCGTCGGCGATGAAGTCGGCGAGTTCGGCGCCGTCCTCGCCGACCGGCTGCTCGATGGACACCTCGCTGGAGACGGCGAGGGCCCGCTCGACCTGCGCCAGGTCGATGCCGGTCTCCTCGGCGATCTCCTCGGGGCGGGGCTCCCGGCCCAGGATGCCGCGGAGCGTGGAGGAGGCGGAGCGGATCGTGCCGAGGGTCTCGTGCAGGTGCACCGGGATCCGGACCACCCGGGACTTCTCGGCGACGGCGCGCTGCAGCGCCTGGCGGATCCACCAGGTGGCGTAGGTGGAGAACTTGAAGCCCTTGCGCCAGTCGAACTTCTCGACGGCCCGGATGAGGCCCAGGTTGCCTTCCTGGACCAGATCGCCCATCTCGAGCCCGTTGGCGTTGGCGAAGCGGCGGGCGTTGGCGACCACCAGGCGCAGGTTGGAGGCGACGAAGCGGTCCTTGGCCTGGCGCCCGAGCCGGGCCTCGCGGCGGAGCCGGGTCTGGTCGACCTTGCCGTCGTAGTCGCCGCTCTCGAGCCGCTCGGCGGCCTCGCGGCCGGCCTCGATGGCCTGCGCCAGTTCGACCTCCTCGTCTGCCGTGAGCAGGTCGTAGCGCCCCATCTCCTCCATGTAGAGGGTGAGGCCGTCGGGAAGCGGCTCCGTGCGCGGTCGTGCGGTCATCGTGGTCATCACTGGCTAGAACGACCGGGTGGGGCCGGAGATTCCCGGTTTTCGCGCCGTCCGGCACTCCTAGGCTGCCCGGGTAGGGAGTGAGGAGGAGACGGGCATGGCCGACATCGTGGTGGTGGGGAGCCTGAACGAGGACACCACGGTCCGTGTCGCCCATCTCCCGCACCCCGGCGAGACCGTGCTCGGCCAGGGGCATTTCTCCGATGCCGGTGGCAAGGGTGCCAACCAGGCGGTCGCCGCCGCCCGGCTGGGCGCCGCCGTGGCCATGATCGGGATGGTGGGCGCCGACGCCCAGGGCGCCCGGCTGCTGGCGGGGCTCCGCGCCGCCGGGGTGGACACGGCGGCGGTCGGCAAGTCGCCCGAAGCCGCGACCGGCCTGGCGCTGATCACCGTCGACGAGCACGGCGAGAACATGATCGTGGTCAGCCCCGGGGCCAACGCCGTCCTCCGCCCCGCCGACGTGGCCGCCGCCGGCCTGGTCGAGGAGGCCGGCATCACGCTGCTGCAACTGGAGATCCGCGCCGACACGGTGCAGGAGGCCGCCGTCAGGAGCCGGGGCACGGTGATCCTGAACCCGGCTCCCGCCCGCCACCTGGACGCCGCGCTCCTCGCCGAGGTGGACGTCCTGATCCCGAATCGCACCGAACTGGCCGCCCTTGCCGGCGCCCCCGAGCCCGGCACCATCGAGGAGGCGGCCGCCCTGGCGGCGGCGATCCGGGGGCCCGGCGCCGTGGTGGTGACCCTCGGTGCCGAGGGGGCGCTGCTGGTGGAGGGCGGCAGGTCGCTGCACGTGCCCGCGGTGCCGGTGGCGCCGGTGGACCCGACGGGTGCCGGCGACGCGTTCTGCGCCGGCATGGCCGACGCACTGGTGCGGGGCGCCGCCATCGACGAGGCCGTGCGGTGGGCGGTGCGGTGCGGAGCCGCCGCCACCACGCGCTGGGGCGCCCAGGCGGCGCTGCCGCGGCGCGCCGACGTGGAGGCGCTGGCGCCGTGACCCGGCGGATCGTGATCGACACCGACCCCGGCCAGGACGACGCCGTCGCCCTGCTGCTCGCCCTCGCATCCCCCGAGCTGGAGGTGGCCGCCGTCACCGCCGTCGCCGGCAATGTGCCGCTGTCGCGCACCTCGGTCAACGCCCGGGTGGTGTGCGAGCTGGCGGGGCGGCCGGACGTGCCGGTGTATGCCGGGTGCGACCGGCCCCTGCGACGCGAGCCGTACACCGCCGAGTACGTCCACGGCCCGACGGGGCTGGACGGGGCCGACCTGCCCGAACCGGTCATGCCGCTCGCCGACGGCCATGCGGTGGACGCCCTGGCCCGTCTGTTGACCGCGGCCGAGCCGGCGTCGGTGACCCTCTGCACCCTGGGGCCGCTCACCAACGTGGCGACGCTGCTCCGCGACCATCCCGGCGCCGGCCGCGGCCTCGCCGGCATCGTCGCGATGGGCGGGGGGTTCTTCGAGGGAGGCAACACCACGCCGGCAGCGGAGTTCAACATCTACGTGGACCCCGAGGCCGCCGACATCGTGTTCCGGTCGGGGCTGCCGCTGACGTTGTTCCCGCTCGACGCCACCCACCAGGTGCTGATCCTCGACGACCACCTGCGCAGGCTGCGGGCGCTGGGGCGGGTCGGCCGGGCCGTCGCCGGGTGGCTGGAGTTCTACGAACGGTGGGACGTGGCCAAGTACGGCTTCGAGGGCGGGCCGCTGCACGACCCCTGCGTGATCGCCTACCTGCTCGCCCCCGGGCTGTTCGGCGGAAAGGACTGCAACGTCCAGATCGAGGTCGAGTCGCCGCTGACCGTGGGGATGACGGTGGTGGACTGGTGGGGCGTCACCGGGGACCCCGCCAACTGCCACGTGGTGCGCGACGTGGACGCCGAAGGGTTCTTCGATCTGCTGATCGAGCGTCTCGGCAGGCTGTGAACCGGGCCGTCAGGGTGCCCGCAACGTGCCGTCGGTGAACAGCCGGGGCGGGAGCAGCCACCGCAGCCTGCAGGTGCCGGGACCGATCGCCTCCCAGGACGACACCAGGGTCTCCAGCCCCGCTGCGGCCGCGGTGGGCATCCGTACCCTGCCGCCGCCCGCCAGCACCGACACGGTCTCGGACCAGGTGGGCTCGTGACCGACCACCAGCACCCGGATCGACGGCCCCGGCACCGCCTTGACGGCGGCGAGCACGTCGGCGGGCCCGCCGCCGTAGAGGTCGTCGACCACCATCACCTCGGCGCTCCACCCGCCGGCTGCGGCGGCCATCTCGGCGGTGGTGAACGCCCGCACCGCCGGCGAGGTGAGGATGAAGTCCGGCACCCGGCCGGCGGCGGTGAGCACCCGGCCCATGGTGTCGGCGGCGGCCCTGCCCCGGGCCGATAACGGCCGGCGGGCGTCGAGCTCGAACGACGCCTCCCAGTCGGACTTGGCGTGCCGCATCAGGATCAACTCGGCCATCACACCATCCCCACCGAGAGGGCGAAGAGCACCTGGGCCGCGTAGTACAGGGGCAGCCCCACGATGCGGTTGTCGAACCCCCGGGCGACGAACTGGTCCCGGGCCACGAAGAGGTCGGAGACGTAGAACAGGGAGGCACCGGTCAGCACCGGCCACGGCGCGCCGCCCGACGACGCCCCGACGGCGGCGGCGACCATGGCCGTGATCACCACCAGGTAGGCGATCACCGGCGGCCGCAGCCCCCGGGGGACGTGGGGGAGCAGCCATCGGCCGACGGCCGCCGCCACGGCGGCGAGGATCCCGGCGGCCACGACGGCGGCGATGGCCCGGATGCCGAGGTCCCCGAAGGCGCCGAGGAAGGCGACGTGGGCCGCCAGGAAGGCGCCGAGGCCGGCGGCGAACATCGGGCGGAGATCGATGGACAGCGCCACGTCGCCCACCCAGGCCAGGGCGAGGGCCGCGAGCACCCAGCGTCCGTAGGTGGTGTCGGACGCGCCGGAGGCGAGGGCCAGCGCCAGGTAGCCGGCTGAGGCCGCCGCCTTGGGCCACACCCGCCAACCCTCCCTGGTCCGCTCTCCGACGAGGGTGACGGCCAGCGAGACGGCGACGGCCGCGACCAGGGCGACTTCCATGGCGCCGAGCCTACCCCTGCGAGGCGGGTGCGCTCAGAGGCGCTCCAGCACGTGGTCGAGGGCGGCGGCGAGGCGCTCCACGTCGTCGAGGGCGACGTTGGGGAACATGCCGAATCGCACGGTGTTGCCGCCCATCTTCCGGTAGCCGCGGGTGTCGAGGTAGCCGTTCGCCTCCAGGACGTCGGACACCTCGGCGGCGTCGGGACCCTCGATCTCCAGGCTCACCACGGTGGGGCTGCGATGGGCGGGGTCGGTCACGAAGGGGCGGGCCCGCTCCGATCGCTCCGCCCACTCGTACAGCACGCTCGATGCCCGGCGGCAGTGCTCGGCGGCGGCGGCCAGGCCGCCCCGGGCGGCCATCCACTCGATCTGGTCGGCCAGCAGGAACAGGGTGGCCAGTGCCGGGGTGTTGACGGTCTGGTCTCGTCGCGAGGCCGCCAGCGCGGCGGCCAGGTCCAGCATCGCCGGCACCGCCCGCCCGGCGGCGAGGCGCTCGACGCGCTCGACGGCGGCGGGGGACAGCAGTGCGAGCCACAGTCCGCCCTCGGCGCCGAAGGCCTTCTGGGGCGAGAAGTAGTACGCGTCGAAGTGCGCGGGATCCACCTCCATGGCCCCCGCCGCCGAGGTGGCGTCCACCAGCACCAGGGCGTCTCCCCGGGGGCGGTGGACCGGCATCCACACGCCGGTGGACGTCTCGTTGTGGGTCTCGGCCACGGCGTCGGCCCCGGTGGCGCCCACCGGGTCGGGGCGCGAGCCCGGCGGGGCGGCGGCCGTGTCGGGAGGGTCCAGATGGGGGGCGGCGGTCACCGCGGCGGCGAAGCGGTCGGAGAACGCCCCGAATGTGTAGTGCAGGCTGCGCCGCTCGATCAGGGTGGCGACGGCGGCGTCCCAGAACAGCGTGGCGCCCCCGTTGCCGAGGGCCACCTCGTAGCCGTCGGGCAGGCCGTAGAGGGCGGCCAGGCCGGCGCGGATGCGGGCGACCACGTCGCGCACGCCGGGGCGGCGGTGGCTGGTGCCCAGGTAGGTGGCGCCGGTGGCGGCGAGGGCGGAGAGGGCCTCGGTGCGGACCAGCGACGGGCCGGACCCGAAGCGCCCGTCGCGGGGCGTGAGGCCGGGCGGGAGGGTGATGGCTGCGGGGCTCACGATTGCCGATAACCTACCGTCTCGCGCACCTTTGGGGGCTGGCATGAGGAAGATCTCGCTGCGGCTGGCGGCGATCGAGGAGTCGGCGACCCTGGCCATCACGGCCAAGGCGAAGGCGCTGCGGGCCGCCGGGGAGCCGGTGATCGGGTTCGGCGCCGGGGAGCCCGACTTCCCGACGCCGCCGCACGTGGTGGAGGCGGCGGTCGCCGCCTGCCGGATGCCGTCGGCGCACAAGTACAGCCCCGCCGCCGGCCTGGGGGACCTGCGGGAGGCGATCGCCGAGGTCACCGCCCGCGATGCCGGCTACGAGGCCGAAGCGTCCCAGGTGGTGGTGACCAACGGCGCCAAGTTCGCCATCTTCTCCGCCCTGGCCGCGGTCCTCGACCCGGGTGACGAGGTGCTCATGCCGGCGCCCTACTGGGTGACGTACCCGGAGGCGATCGCGCTGTCGGGCGGGACCATGGTGCCGGTGGCGACCGACGTGGCGTCGGGGTTCCGGGTCACGGTGGACCAACTGGAGGCGGCCAGGACCCCCAGGACCAAGGCGCTCATCTTCGTCTCGCCGTCCAATCCCACCGGGGCGGTCTACCCGCCGGAGCGGATCGCTGCGATCGGGCGGTGGGCCGCGGAGCACGGCATCTGGGTGATCACCGACGAGATCTACCAGTACCTCGTGTACGGCGACACGCCGTTCGCCTCGATGCCGGTGGTGGCCCCCGAGGTGGCGAGCCACTGCCTGGTGGTCAACGGCGTCTCGAAGACGTATGCGATGACCGGCTGGCGGGTGGGGTGGCTGATCGCCCCGCAGGACATCGCCACGGCGGTGACGCGCTTCCAGTCGCACGCCACCTCCAACGTCGACAACATCGCCCAGCACGCCGCCCTCGCCGCCCTCCGCGGCGGGCTGGAGCCGGTGGAGGAGATGCGGCTGGCCTTTGACCGGCGCCGCAAGGTGATGCATCGCATGTTGTCGGAGACGCCCGGTGTGGAGGTGATCGAGCCGGAGGGGGCGTTCTACGCCTTCCCCTCGGTGGGGGGCCTGCTGGGACGCGACCTGGGCGGGTCGGCCGCCGCGACCTCGATGGAGCTCGCCGGGCTGCTGCTGGAGCAGGAGAAGATCGCGGTGGTCCCCGGCGAGGCGTTCGGGGCGCCCGGCTACCTCCGCTTCTCGTTCGCCATGGGCGACGACGACATCGTGGAGGGCCTCGGGCGTCTGCAACGCCTGGCGGCGGGCTGACCGCTCAGCCGGGCCCGGCCAGGATCTCGAGCGCCTGCCGGTAGCCCTCGGCGCCGTGCCCGGAGATCATCGCCGCGCACGCCGGGGCGGTCACCGAGGTCGCCCGCCACGGTTCCCGTGCCCCGATGTCGGACAGGTGCACTTCGATCACCCGCAGCCCGGTGGCCAGCACCGCGTCGTGGAGGGCGTAGGAGGTGTGGGCGAGGGCCCCGGGGTTCATCACCACCGCGTCGGCGGTCCCGATGGCCCCGTGGAGCCGGTCGATGAGCGCCCCCTCGTGGTTCGACTGGAACGTCTCGATCTCCATGCCGAGGCCGGCCGCCCACGCCCGGCACCGGTCCTCCAGCTCCGGGAGGGTGGCGGCGCCGTACACCTCGGGCTGGCGGGTGCCCAGCAGGTTCAGGTTGGGGCCGTGGAGCAGCAGCACTCGCATGGCGCCAGGCTATCGGAGCGGGGCCGCGGCGATGCGCTCGGCCAGTGCCAGGGTCTCGGGGTCGAACGCGCCGTCGCCGATCGTGCGGCCCTCGGCGAACGCCTCCCGGACGGCTTCGAGGACGCTGGCGGTGGTGACGGGGGCGTGGTCGGCGACGGCGCCGGTGGCGGCCGGGTCCCACGCCACGCCGAGCACGCCGTACACCGGGGTGAGGGCCCGGTTGACCAGATCGGCTCTGCCGGCCACCACCACGCCCCCCACGAACGTGGCGCCGTCCACCAGGCGCTGGCCGACACCGGCCAGCTTCGCGGCGCCGCCCGCGTTGATGGAGTGCGACCCGGGGCAGTACTCGCCCGGGACCTCGCCGACCCTGGCATCGACGCCCAGCGAGCGGAGTGCGGCCCTCAGGATGGCGGCGACGGCGTCGAACCGGGCCCGGATGGCGGCTCGCGGCTCGGGGTCGGGGATCGCCCACCCGAAGGCGACGGTCTCCTCGTGGAACACGGCGGCGCGTCCCCCCGCGAGCCGCAGGTAGCTGCCGAACCCGGCGGCGGCGGCCGCCCGTTTCGCCTCGGCATAGGCGGGGTGCACGGCGTCGCGGCTCCCGAAGGCCACCACCCGGTCGGGGACGTGGAGCCGCAGCGTCTCGGGCAGCTCCCCGGCCGCGACCCGCTGCAGCAGGGCGCGCGACACCGCGGTGTCGAAGCGGGGCCTGCCGGGGTGGCGGTCGGTGACGACGGTGAGCTCGGAGGGCACGACACGGGAGCGTACCGGTGCGGGTGGACCACGCACGCCGGGGTGCCGACCATAATCCGGGGGAGCCCGGCCGGATGCCGGGCCGAGGAGGCCCCGTGCGCCGCATCGCCGCCGCCATCGCCGTCGCCGTCGCCCTCGCCGCCGCGGGGTGCGGCGACGCGCTCTCGGGGGTCGGGGACTTCTCGAGCGACTTCGTCCACGGGGACCGCACCTCCACCAGCGTGACGGTCGCCGACACCGGCCCGGTGCTGCAGATCACCGGCATCACCGGGGCCGTGTGGGTGAACGACGGGCTCGACCTGACGGCCTCCGGGAACCGCGACGTGTTGCTGCGCGACATCTGGGCCCGCAGCGACGGCCAGTCGTCGTACATCCAGTCGGGGCGGGCGGAGATCGCCATGGCCCTGCCGGGGGTGGAGGTCCCGACGCTGATGCCGTCGTCGGTGACCCACATCAGCAGCCAACTGGTGTTCGACCCCCAGACCGCGCTGCTGGAGGCCTCCACCTCGGCGGCGTTCGGCTACTGGTCGGGCGAGCCGTACGTGAAGCCGCGCTCGGAGGGGCAGCTGATGGTGCTCCGGGTGGGCCTGGCGACCAGCGAGGAGGCGGCGCAGTTCTCCGACATCTCCGTCTTCAACGTGGAGGGCGGGCGGGAGCTCGCCTGGGTGAACGGCGGCTACGTCTACCAGTTGTTCTGCCGCACCGGCGTCATCGAGGAGGCGTGCCTGGCGGTGGCGGACTCGTTCCAGCCGCTGACCCTGCTCACCATGCTGGACGCCCCCGCCCCGGCCGGGGGCTAGCGGGGCGGCCTTCCGGCCCGCCGGCGGTAGAGTCCCGGGGTGCTCCGCCTGCAGATCGCCATCGCCGCAGGGCGCCTCGCCGGCCGGGCCAGCCAGCTGCTCGGGAGGGGCGGCTCGGCGGTCCCCGGCCTCGTCGCCGAGCGGATCGACCCCCGCCTCATCGACCGGCTGGTGGCCTCCATCCCCCGGGTGGTGGTGGTCACCGGCACCAACGGCAAGACGACCACCACCAAGCTGCTGGTGGGGATGCTGGAGTCGGCCGGACGGCGGGTGGTCACCAACCCCACCGGCTCCAACCTGGCGCGCGGCGTCGCCACGCGGCTCATCGAGGTGGCACGGCGCGGCCGGGTGGACACCGACATCGCCGTCTTCGAGGTCGACGAGGCCGCGGTGCGCGCCCTCGGGCCCCGGTTGCGCCCCGCGGTGACCGTGGTCACCAACCTGGCCCGCGACCAGTTGGACCGCTACGGCGAACTGGACACCACCGCCGCCCACGTCCGCTCGGCGCTCGAGCACGCCGCGATCGCCGTGCTCAACGCCGACGACCCGATGGTCGCCGGGCTGGCCGGCACCGCCGGGGCCGACCGGTTCTTCGGGGGGTCCGACCCGGTACGGGCCCAGATGCCCGACGACCGCACGCTCTACGGCGACGCCGGCGGGCCCCGCCCCGGGCCGGAGCCGTCGGTGCTGGTGCGCGCTGCCGAGCCGGCGGGGGAAGGGCAGCGGGCCGCCCTCACCGTGGACGGAGAGGACCTCGAGGTGCGGCTGCTCCTGCCCGGCGTGTACAACGCCTACAACGCCGCCGCCGCCGTCGCCGCCGCCACCGCCCTGGGTGTGGAGGCGGCCGTCGCCGCCGGGGCGGCGGCGGGCGTGGTGCCGGCGTGGGGCCGTGGACAGACCGTCGAGTACCGGGGCCGCAGGGTCCGGCTGCTGCTGGTGAAGAACCCGGCGGGCTTCAACCAGGCGATCCGCCTGCTGGCCGGAGAGGAGCCGGGTGCGCAGGTGATGATCTCGATCAACGACCACACCGCCGACGGGCGCGATGTGTCGTGGCTGTGGGACGCCCGGGTGGAGGACCTGGCCGGCACCGGCCACCGCTTCGTGACGTCGGGCACGAGGGCGCTCGACATGGCGGTGCGCCTCAAGTACGCCGGCGCCGCCGCCGAGTGGGCGGAGCCCGACCCGCGCACCGCCCTCGACCGGTTCGTCGACGGCGTCGCCGCAGGCGGCACGGCCACCCTGGTGCCCACCTACACCGCGATGCTCGACCTGCTGCACCTGCTGCAGCCCGACACCCACCGGCGGGAGGCGTGGACGTGAGGCTGGTGATCGCCCATCTGTACCCCGCCGAGATGAACATCTACGGCGACACCGGCAACGTCATCGCCCTCTCCCGGCGCCTGGAGTGGAGGGGCATCGACGCCGTGGTCGAGCGCATCGCCGTGGGCGACCCGTACGACTTCACGGCGGCCGACGTGGTGGTGGCCGGCGGCGGTGAGGATCGCGCCCAGCTGGCGGTGGCCGCCGACCTGCAGCGGCGCGCCGGTGACATCCGCGAGGCGGTGGCGGCGGGGACGGTGTTCCTCACCATCTGCGGCACCTACCAGTTGTTCGGGCACCGCTTCGTCACCCACGACGGCGACGAGATGCCGGGCATCGGGGTGTTCGACCTGGAGACCCACGGTGGGGACGAGCGGATGATCGGCAACATCGTGCTCGACACCGAGTGGGGCCCCCTGGTGGGGTTCGAGAACCACAGCGGCAGGACCTTCCTGGGTGAGGGACAGCAACCGCTGGGGATGGTGCGCAAGGGGTACGGGAACAACGAGCGCGACTTCGACGAGGGAGCGGTCGCCGCCAACGCCTTCGGTTCGTACCTGCACGGGGCGCTGCTGCCCAAGAACCCGGCGTTCGCCGACGAACTGCTGCGGCGGGCGCTGGTGCAGCGCCACGGGGACGATGCCGTGCTGGGGCCGCTGGACGACGGGGTGGAGCGGGCGGCAGCCGACGCGGCGGCCACCCGGCCCTGACGATCAGACCGCCAGGGAGGAGGGCCCGTGCCCGGTGTCGTCGATGCCGATGGCGAACTCCAGGCCCTCCGCCGACGAACGCAGCAGGTAGACGGCGTCGATGTTGACCCCGGCGTCGGCGAGGCGCCGGGTCATGGCGGCGACCGCACCGGGCTCATGGGGGAGGTGGGTCACCTGCACGGGCCGCTCTTCGAAGGAGATGGCGGCGTCGCGCAGCACCGTCCGTGCGGTGGGGGCGTCGTCCACCATCAGGCGCACCACCCCGATCTCGTTGACCCCGAACGCGGCCAGCGCCTCGATGTTGACGCCGGCCTCGGCCAGCTTCTCAGTGAGGCAGGCCAGCATCCCGGGCTGGTTGGCGAGGTGCACCGTGAACTCGGTCATGCTCCGATGCTACGCCAGGACGGCGACGAGTAGCGTGGCGTCCGTGCGATGGACCGAGACCGCCCTGCCGCCCGCCCTCCCCGACGCCGGCGCCCGCATCACCGCCGCGGCGGACCCGGAGCCGGGCGGATGACCGCCGGACGCCACCGGACGTGGGTGGACGGGAGATGGGCAGAGGTGCCGGTGGCGTCCATGGGCGGCGAGTCGCTGGTCGTGCCGGTGGTGGCCGCGCTGGTGTTCCCCGACGACCGGCGCGACCGGATCCTGCTGCAGCGCAGGGACAAGCGGGATGCGGTCCGGGGCAGACGGGAGATCCCGATGGGGCGGTGGCGGGCGGGGGAGACGCCGGAGGAGGCGCTCACCCGCGAGGTGGAGGAGGAGACCGGCCTGCGGGTGGTGGCCGTCGAGGCGCCCGCCGTGCGCCACGAGGCGGCGCCCGGCAGGCCGTTCCTGGCCCTGGAGCCGCTCACCGTCACCGTGGGCGTCGCCGGCGCCTACCCGGCCCTCCACCTGTGCTTCGCCTGCATCGCCGAGGGGGAGCCCCGGGCACTGGAGGGAGAGACGGCCGACCCGGAGTGGGTGCCGGTCGCCCGCCTCGCAGGGTTGCTCTCCTCGCCGGAGGAGTTCACCGGCCCGGCGCTGGCGATCCTGCGGACCTGGCTGGCGCGCCGCTGACCGCCCGCTACGAGGTGGCGTCGAGGAAGGCCACGAGGGCGGCGCCCACCTCCTCGCCGGCGTCCTCCTGCAGGAAGTGGCCGGCCCCCTCGATGGTCTGCAGCAGCCCGGCGCCCGGGATGTGCGCGGCGAGGCGCTCGCCCACCCGGGTGGGGAAGATCGGGTCGCCGGTGGAGAACAGCACCTGGGCGGGGCGGTCCCAGCGCCCCAGGGCCTCCAGGGTCGCGGCCATCGCCGCCGCCCCCGCGTCGTCCGGCGACGTCGGGACGATCAGCGGGAACCGGTGGGCCCCGGCGAGGTACTCGGGGCCGGGGAAGGGCGCCTCGTAGGCGGCGAGGACGTCGTCGGGCCAGGGGCGGGCCATCGACCGGCGCATGATGGTGCCGACCGGCAGCACCTCGACCTGCTCGACGAACGCCCGCCACGCCAGGAACCCCTCCGACATCCGGCCGCTCCCGGTGAACAGGGCGGTGTTGAGGATCGAGAGGCGCGAGAACCGCTCGGGGTGCTCGACGGCGAGGCGCAGCCCGATGGGGCCGCCCCAGTCCTGGACCACCGCGGCCGCCCCTTCGAGGCCGAGGTGCTCGGCGGCGGCCGCCATCGCCGCCACGTGGCGGTCGTAGGTGTACCAGGAGCGATCGGCGGGCTTGTCGCTGCGGCCGAAGCCGGGCAGGTCGGGGGCGATCGCCCGGTAGCCGGCGGCGAGGAGGGCGTCGATCACCTTGCGGTAGAGGTAGGACCAGGTGGGCTCGCCGTGGAACAGCATCACCGGCGGGCCATCGCCCTCGTCCACGTAGTGGAGCCGCAGCCCATCCCAGTCGAGGTACCGGGGCTCCCAGGGCAGCAGGCCGTCGAACCGGACGTCGGGGGTGCGCAGCGCTTCGACGCTCACGCCCCGGCGTCCTCCGCCTCCGACGGGCGCGCTGCCGGCACCACCAGCACCGGCCGCTGCAGGTCGCGCATCACCCGCGCCGACACGCTCTCCCAGTCGTCGAACAACTGCCTGGTCGCGCCCACCACCACCACGTCGGCGTCCATGTCGTCGGCCTGGGCGATGATGGTCGCCGCCGGGTCCTCGCCCTCGACGTAGCGGACCGAGGCCTCGAGGCCCCTGCCCCGCAGCGCGGCCAGCACCGGCTCGGTGATCCTCTGGCCCCGCTCGGCCACGTACCGCTCGATGACGGCGTCCTCCTCCTCGGTCCAGTCCGGGGAACTGCCGGTGAGCGGGTGCCACTGTTCGGAGCGGATCGTGTCCAGGAACGAGCGGGGCACTTCGATCACGGTGATGACGGCGACCCCGCCTCCCTCGCCCACCAGACGCGAGGCGAACTCGGCCACGGGCTCGGGGTTCAGGACGCCGGCGGTGGCGATCAGCATGCGCACCAGCCCAGGTTATCGACCCGGCCCGGGGTACGCTCCGCTGCCCGTCGGGAGGTGCCGTGGAACGCGACGTCGCAGCCGAGACCGTCAACCGGGTCCTGTGGAAGATCCCCAACGTCCTCTGCCTGGTCGGGAGCCGGGCCGGGGACCGATGGAACGGGATGACCGCCTCGTGGGTGACCCAGGTGGCGATGGACCCGGTGCTCGTCGCGGTCGGGATCGACGCCGCGTCCCTCACCCGCGAACTGATCGCCGAGGGCGGTTCGTTCACCGTGAACCTGTGGCCGCGCGACGACACCCGCACGTTCGTGAAGTTCTCCAAGCCCGCCGACAAGGACGGCATGACCCTCAACGGCCGGCCGATCCGCGAGGGCGTCACCGGTGCGCCGGTGTTCGAGGAGGCGGCCGCCTACCTCGACTGTCGGGTGTGGAAGACCGTCGACGCGGGCAGCCACGCGCTCGTGCTCGGCGAGGTGGTGGACTGCGGGTTCCACGGAGACCCGGAGGCACCCGTGGCCCGGATGGAGGACACGCGCATGAAGTACGGGGGCGTGGCCCGCGGGGGCCACTGAGCTCAGACGCCTGTGGATCCGTCCCGCAGACAGGCGACGATCGCCGCCCGCTCGGAGCGGCGGAGCGGACGGCTCGGGTGCCGCCACACCGCCTCGGCGAACCGGCCCGGCCGCACGACGAGCAGGCGGCCCAGCCGGTGGCCGGCTTCGCCGGGGACCGGGCTCACCAGCACCGGGTAGGGGAACACGTCGCCCGGCAGGTGGGAGAGCCGGGCGCGGAGGGCGGTCGCGGTGCGCAGGGCACGCTTGACCGGTTCCGGGTCGCGTGCGCCGGCGCGTACCAGCCCGAGCCGCTCCCTGACGGCCCCGGGGCGGGGATCGGGGTCGCGGCACACCGCGAACACGCCGTTGGGCCCGACGGCCGCCAGATCGGCGGTCTCGGGTCCGGCGGCGACGCCGTCGAGCACGACCCAGTCGCCGGGGAGTGCGCCGAGCGCCTCCACCGCCGTCGGAGGCGGCGCAGCGGCGGGGCCGGGGGGCAGGTGCGGCGCGATCGGCACCACCCGGGCCAGCGTGGGCGCGGCCGGGGCGTCGACGGTGTGCGGCAGGGGCACCACGGACATGCCGGTGTGATCGGCGGGTCCCGCGGCGGCCTTGAGTCAGGCGAGCGGGTAGCCGGGCTGGCCCGCCGCCACCCATGCGTCGAAGGCGGCGTCGTTGCCGATGTCCCGCCCTGCCTCGACGGCGGCGACGAAGCGGTAGTGGAGGAAGTCGGTGTAGGCCTGCACCGGGTCCTCGGTCCGCCGGTGCGGGAGCTCCTGGAGCCGGCGCAGCAGCGGCTCGAACACCTCGACCCGCCACCGGATGGCGGCGAGGGTCTTGTCCACCGGGCCGCGCTCCCGCAGCCCGGCCTCGTAGTAGTGCAGGTCGGCGAGGATCTGGCGGGCCTGGTGCTCGGAGGCGTCCACGCCGGTCAGTTCGCGGAGCCGGTGGCGGTGGTAGGTGCGGCCGGTGACGGCCAGGTGGAGGCGGAGCCGACTGCCGCCCTCCTCCGGGACCAGGTCCAGGTCGCCCACCTCGAAACCGAGCTGGTTGATGGCGGCGATCCGTCCCTGGATGCGGTAGCGCTCCGACGGGTGCAATACCTCGAGGCGGGTCACCTCGGCCCACAGGGCGTGGTAGCGCTCGGCGATGGCCTCGCCGAGCGCCAGGTCGGCCTCGTCGATGTCGCGGCCGGAGGCGGCGGCGATGTCGGCCATGCCGCCCGCCACGTTCACGATCATGATCTCGATGTCGTCGCGGCGCTGGCCGTCGGAGAGGGCCGGGCGGACCTCGGCCGTCTCGCCGTCCACCATCGTCACCTGGATCGCCTCGGCGTCGTAGCGGTACAGCACGTTGGAGAGCGAGCAGTCCCCCCAGTAGCACCCCAGCAGGTGCAGTTCGACCAGCAGCCCGGCGAAGGCGTCGAGCATCTGGTTGCGGCGGGCGCCGAACCCGGCCCCGGACAGCAGTTCCCGGTAGGAGAAGGCGTGATTGAGGTAGACGGTGATGACCGCCGCCGACCACTCCTCCGACGCATCCACCCAGGGGCGCTCCACCAGGCCCACCGGGACCACGGACGGAGCCTCGAGATCCTCCAGTGCCCGGAGCACCGTGTACTCCTGCCGGGCGGCGGCCAGCGGCAACTCCTTGATGGCGTAGATGCCCTGCGCGTAGCCGTAGAACTGCACCTCGTGGCGGCTGATGCCCTTGGGGAGATCGATGCGCCTGCGGTGCTCCCACCCCGTCATCGGCCGGTCCCAGGGGAGGTCGAGGAAGTCGGGATGGCCGCTGCGGACGGTCAGATGGGGCGTCGGCATGCGGCCATTGTGGTCGCTCGCCGCCGCCGTGGCCTGCACCCGTAGGATGACGGGGTCCCGAGGAGGCAGCGATGACCGGCCCCACGCCACAGGCGCCCACCCCGACCTCGCAGCTCGACCGCACCGTCGAGACCCTGCGCGCCGCCGCACCGGCGTGGGCCGGGGCGCCCATCGGCGAGCGGATCGCCCACCTCCGCACGCTGCTGCGCCGCACCGCCGAGGTGGGGCCGGCGCTGGTGGATGCGGCGCTGGCGGCCAAGGGCGTGGACGGCCGGTTCGCAGGCGAGGAGTGGGTCGGCGCCGTGGCGATCCAGGCCCGGGTGCTGCGGGTGCTCATCGACACGCTGGAGGGGATCGAGCGACACGGGCGGGTGCCGATCCCGGCGTCGGCGGTGTCCACCCGGCCCGACGGGCAGGTCGTGGTGCGGGTGACCCCCTTCGACGTCTACGACCGGGCGCTGTTCACCGGGTGGAGAGGGGAGGTGTGGCTGGAGCCGGAGGTGACCCTCGACGGCCTGGACGCCGCGCTCGGAGGCTTCTACACCAAGGGCGGCGCGGCCGAGCCGGGGGTCTCTGCGGTGATGGGTGCCGGCAACGTGGCCTGCATCGCCCCCACCGACGCCGTCCACAAGCTGTTCGTGGAGGGCAAGGCCGCCGTCGTGAAGCTGAACCCGGTCAACGACTACATCGGCCCGTTCCTGGAGCGGGTGTTCGCCGACCTCATCGACGCCGGCTGCGTCGGGGTGGCCTACGGGGGCGCCGGCGTCGGCGAGCACCTGGTGCACCACCCCCTGGTCACCGACGTCCACCTGACCGGGTCGGCCGCCACCTACGACGCCATCGTCTACGGCACCGGCCCCGAGGGGGCGGCGCGCAAGGAGCGCGGCGAGCGGCTCCTCGACAAGTCGATCACGGCGGAGCTGGGCAACGTGAGCCCGGTGATCGTGGTGCCGGGGGAGTGGTCTGCCGGCGACCTGCGGTTCCAGGCCGAGCACATCGCCACGCAGATGAAGCACAACGACGGCTTCAACTGCAATGCCGCCAAGGTGCTGGTCCTGGCTGCGGGGTGGGCGCAGAAGGAGGCGTTCCTGGGGGAGCTGCGCCGGGTGCTCGGCTTCCTGCCGCCCCGCCCCGCCTACTACCCGGGGGCGATCGAACGATGGGAGGCCTTCACGGCATCGCATCCCGACGTAGAGCTGCTGGGGCCGGTCGCGCCGGGAAGGGTCCCGGCCACCCTGCTGCTGGGCGTCCCGGCAGGGTCCGGGCACAAGGCGTTCACCGACGAGGCGTTCTGCGCCGTCACCGCCGTGGTGGAACTGGATGCCGACGGCCCGCAGCGGTTCCTGGAACGGGCCGTCGCCTTTGCCAACGACGAGCTCACCGGGACGCTCAACGCGACGATCCTCGCCGACCCCGGTGCCGTTGCCGCCCTCGGCGGCGGGCTGGACGCCGCGGTGGCGGGGCTGCGGTACGGCTCCGTGGGCGTGAACATGTGGGGCGGGGCCACCTACGCGCTCGGCGCGACCGTCTGGGGCGGCTTCCCCGCCGCCGACGGTGAGCCCACCCCGAGCGGCGTCGGGTTCGTGCACAACGGCCGCCTCATCGACCGGCCGCAGAAGTCGGTGCTGTGGGCGCCTTTCCGCATCCGGCCCAAGCCGCCGTGGTTCCTCACGCATCGCAACGGCAACCGGGCGATGCGGCACTTCGCCCGGTTCGAGACGGCGCCCGGGCCGCTGACCCTGGCGAGGGTGGCGGCAGCGTCGTTGCGGGGGTGACCCTCAGCGGGTGGTGAGCCCCTTGTAGGACTCGACGAACCCGGCGTCGAGCAAGGCCCTGCCCAGCGGGGTCTCGCGGGCGGGCGCCCCGTCGATGGCGGCGATGGTGTGCCGCCGGCCCCTCGCCCCGCCGCGTTGCAGGGCCGCCGCCAGCGCGGCGGCCACCGGTTCCGGCGAGGCGCCGTCGAACGTGGCCACGCGCCGCCCTCCCCGCTCCACGAACGCGGCGAGGCGCCCGCCGTCGAGCACCACCAGCGCCCCGGCGGTGCGCGACGGACGCGCCCGGTCGCGCTCGGGCCACGGCAGCGCCGCGCCGTACGGGTTTGCGGGGTCGGTGGCGCCGAGCACCACGGCGGGGCCCGGGTCGGCGGGAGCCCGCAGCCGCTCTACCGCCCCGGCGAGGGCGAACTGCGAGCCGCCGAGGCCCTCGACGAAGTAGCCGCGGCGGACCCGCCCCGCCTCCTCCATGGCGCCGAACACCGGGTAGAGGCCGGCGAACCCGCCGGGGATCGCCTCGGAGAGCACCGCATCGCGGACCACGATGCCGTGGCGCTCCAGCAACTGCTCGGCACGGGCTGCGGCGGCGGCGGTGGGGTCGGCGCGGCCCGGCAGGCCCTCTACGAGCCCCCAGCGGCCGCTGGCGGCGGGAGGCGCCGACGAGGAGGGCAGCGCCGGCCGCCCCGCCGTGCGGCGGTTGCGGCCCGTCAGGCGGGCGCGCAGCGGAGCGAGGGTGTCGTTGGTGACCTCGCCCGCCCACACCAGGTCCCACAGGGCATCGACGACGGCGTCGGGGTCGCCGCCGCCGGCCGCCTCGTACAGGTCGCCGAAGAACGATGCGCCCCGCCGCTCGAGGTGGGTGCGGAGGGCGTCGTGGAGCGGCCCGTCCGGCCGGTCCACGTCGAGCGGCCACGCCAGGGTGGCGGCATGGTCACGCAGGTACAGGGCCACCCGCCCGTCCCCGGCGCCCAGCGGGCCCCTGCCCACCCACACCACCTCGCCTGCTGCGGCGAGGGCGTCGAGCATCGCCGGGGCGTAGTCGAGGCGGGCCGCCAGGGCCGACGACTCCAGCGTCGAAGCGGGCAGCGCCGCCCCCTGCAGGCGGCGGACGGCCCGCAGCAGGTCGTCGGTGGAGCCTCCGCCGTCGCCGATGCCGTGCCAGGAGACGCCGAAGCGGGCGAACGCCGCCGGGTCGGCCGGCTCCACCTCGCTCCGCAGCCGGGCCAGCGAACGGCGCCGCAGCCGCCGCAACACCCCGGCGTCCACCCACTCCCGGCCCGCCCCTCCCGGGCGGAAGGCGCCCCGGGAGACCCGCCCGGCGCGCTCCAGCGAGCTCAGGGCGCCGTCCACGACGGCGGGCGGGAGGCCGAGGGACGCGGCCGCCTCCCCGGCGGTGAACGGAGTGTGGGTACGGGCGAAGCGTCCCACCACGTCGCCGAGCGGGTCGGCGGGGGAGTCCAGGAACGCATCGGGGACGCCCCGGGGAGGCGGGATGCCCAGGGCGTCGCGCAGCCGCCCGGCGTCCTCGACGGCGGCCCAGCGGAGTCCGTCACCGGCCCCGATCCGCATCACGCGGTGGCCCTGCTCCAGGGCCTCCAGTGCTTCGTCGAGCGCGCTCGGGTCGTCGGTGCGGGCGGCGAGGCCGGGGCGGTCGAGGGGGCCCAGGTCGCGGAGCAGGTCGTGGAGGCCGTCTACGCCGCGCGCGGCTCGCTCCGGTGCCAGGTGTTGCAGTTCGAGCTCTACCTCGGCGATGACGTCGGGCGACAGCAGCTCGCGCAGCTCGGGCTCGCCCAGCAGGTCCCGCAGCAGATCGCGGTCGATGGTGAGCGCCATGGCCCTCCGCTCGGCCGGAGGGGCGTCGTACTCGTACATGAACGAGGCGATGAAGTCGAAGGTGAGCGACGACGCGAACGGGCTGGAGGCCGGCAGGTCGACGGTGGTGAGCCGGATGCGGCGGGCGGAGATGTCGCCCAGCACCTCCCGCAGCGCGGGCAGGTCGAAGTGCTCCTGGAGCACCTCCCGGTAGGCCTCCAGCACGATGGGGAAGCCGGGATGGCGGCGGGCCACTTCCAGCAGCCCGGCCGCCTTGCGGCGCTGCAGCCACAGCGGGGTGCGCCGCCCCGGGCGCCGGCGGGGCAGCAGCAGGGAGCGGCCGGCCGCCTCCCGGAAGCGCGAGGCGAACAGGGCGGTGGCGCCCACTTCATCGACCACGAGGGGCTCCACCTCGTCGGGCTCGAGGGCGAGCACCTGCGGCGGCGGGGTCTCGTCGGCGTCGGGGAAGCGGAGGATGATGCCGTCGTCCGACCAGACCGCATCGGCCTCCATGCCGTGCTCGTCGCGGATGCGGCGGGCCGCCGCCATCGCCCACGGGGCGTGGACCCTGGCGCCGAACGGCGAGAGCAGCACCATTCGCCAGTCGCCGATCTCGTCGCGGAACCGCTCGACGACGACGGTGCGGTCGGTGGGCAGCGCCCCGGTGGCCTGCCGCTCGTCCTCCAGGTACTGGACCAGGTTGGCGGCGGCCCGCCGCTCGAGGCGGTACACCGTCTCGAGGCGCTCCCGGGCGTCGGCGGGGGGGAGCGCCCCGATCTCCCGGATGAACGCCCCCAGGGCGCGGCCGGTCTCCAGCGGGCGCCCCAGCCGGTCGCCGTGCCAGAAGGGCATGCGGGCGGCGGGCCGGCCCGGCGCCGGCGTGACGATGACCCGGTCGTGGCCGATCTCGTCGATGCGCCAGGTGGTGGACCCGAGCACGAACACGTCGCCGACCCGGCTCTCGTACACCATCTCCTCGTCGAGTTCGCCCACGCGGCCACCCTCGGGGAGGGTGACGGTGAACAGGCCGCGGTCGGGGATGGTGCCCGGGTTGGTGACGGCGAGCAGCCGGGCGTTGGGCCGGGCCGACAGGGTGCCCGCCACCCGGTCCCACACCAGGCGGGGGCGCAACTCGGCGAACTCGTCGGACGGGTAGCGCCCGGAGAGCATGTCGAGCACCGCCTCGAAGGGGCCGCGGCCCAGGTCGGCGTAGTTGGCGGCCCGCCGCACCATGTCGTAGAGGGCATCCACCTCCCAGTCGTCCTGGCTGACGGCGGCGACCACCTGCTGGGCGAGCACGTCGAGCGGGTTGGCCGGGATGCGGGTGGCCTCGACCAACCCGTCCTGCATCCGGTCCACCACCAGCGCGGCCTCCAGCAGGTCGCCGCGGTGCTTGGGGAACACCTTCGCCTTGCTGGGGGCGCCCACCTGGTGCCCCGCCCTGCCCACCCGCTGCAGCCCGCGGGCAACCGAGGTGGGCGACTCCACCAGCACCACCAGGTCGACGGCCTCCATGTCCACCCCGAGCTCCAGCGACGAGGTGGCGACCACGCAGCGGAGGTCGCCGCGCTTGAGATCGTCCTCGATGGCCACCCGCTGCTCCCGGCTCACCGAGCCGTGGTGTGCCTTGGCGACCTCCTCGCCGGCGAGGGCGTTCAGCTCGGCGGCGATGCGCTCCACCAGGCTCCTGCTGTTGGAGAAGACGATCGTGGAGCGGTGCGCCATCACCTGCTCCAGCAGTTCGGGGTACATCGCCGGCCAGATCGACCGCCTCGGTGGTTCGTCGCCGTCGGCGGGAGCGCCGACGTCGGGGCGGGTGAGGTCCTCCACCGGCACCACCACCTCGACATCGAGGGCCTTGTCGCGCGGGGCGTCCACCACCGTCACCGGCCGCGGGCTCCGGGTGCCGCCGGCCACCTCGGCGCCGCCGAGGAACCGGGCGATCTCGTCCAGCGGCCGCTGGGTGGCCGACAGGCCGATCCGCTGCGGCGGGGCGGCGGCGACCTCCTCGAGACGCTCCAGGCTGAGCGCCAGGTGGGCGCCCCGCTTGGTCCCCGCCACCGAGTGGATCTCGTCCACCACCACCCACCGGACCGGGGCGAGGATCTCCCGGGCGGCGCTGGTGAGGATCAGGTAGAGGCTCTCGGGGGTGGTGATGAGCACGTCCGGTGGATGGCGCTGCATGCGCCTGCGGTCGGCGGCGGGGGTGTCGCCGGTCCGCATCGCGGTCGCAGGCGCGGCCACCTCGACGCCGGCCGCCGCCGCGGCGTTGGCGATGCCGGTGAGCGGCGCCCGCAGGTTGCGCTCGATGTCGTAGGCCAGCGCCTTCAGCGGAGAGACGTACAGCAATCGCAGCCGCTGCCGTTCTGGTGGGGCCGGCTCGGAGAACAGGCGGTCGAGGCCCCACAGGAAGGCGGCGAGGGTCTTGCCGGAGCCGGTGGGGGCGTGGATGAGTGTGTGGCCGCCGGCGCCGATGGCCGCCCACCCCTGTTCCTGCGCCGGCGTCGGGGCGGCGAACGCCGAGGCGAACCACGCCCGCGTGGGGGCGGCGAACAGGTCGAGGGAGCCGGCCATGGCGGCAGCGTACCGGGGACCGCCGACACGGCGTCGGCAGCGACGGCGCCCGCCGGATGCCATCATGAGGGAGTGAGGAAGCCGTTGCTCGCCGTCGGGATGGCGGTCGTGATCTGGGTGGTGTTCCTGCCCGGCATGCTGGTGAACAACCGCACCGGATCGTGGACGCCGCCCTGGCGGCCGTGGTTCCTGGTGGTGCTGGGCGCGGCGACGCTCGCGGTGGGGTGCTGGCTGATCTGGCGGGCGGCCGTGCAGTTGCAGGACGCAGGGATCTCGCCGTTCGCGGCGCACCCCGGGCCGGTCCTGCTCACCGACGGCCTGTACGCCCGGGTCCGGAACCCCATGGACCTGGGCACCACCCTGACGGCGCTGGCGCCGGCCGTGGCCGTCGACCTCTCGGTGGTGTGGATCGTGCCGTTCGCCGCCTTCGTCTACTACGCCATGGGCCGCGGCCCGCTGGAGCACTCCTATCTGCACGAGGCGTTCGGCGAGCAGTGGGAGGACTACCGGGCGGCCGTGCCGTTGTGGACGCCGCTCTGGACCAGGTGAGCGGGCGCACTGCCGGCGGCACGGACGTGTCGGTGGTGATCGCCACCTACGACCGTCCCGACACCCTGGCCGTCGCCCTCGACTCGGTGCTCCGCCAGACGGCCGGGCCGCGGGAGGTGGTGGTAGTCGGGGACGGGTGCGACGACCGGACCGCCGAGGTCGTGGCCGGGACGGGTGGGCCGGTTCGCTACCTCGACCTCCCGTTCCGCTGCGGTGAGCAGGCCATCCCCAACGCGGCGGGGTCGGCCATCGCACGGGGGGAGGTCATCGCCTACCTGAATCACGACGACGTGTGGCTCCCCGATCACCTCGAGCACTCGCTCGCCGCCATGCACGGCTCGGGAGCGGCCTGGCATCTCGGCGCGGCGCTGTTCGCGTTGCGCAAGGAGGGATCGGCGGTGCCCCGATTCACCGATCGCACGCCGGAAGGCCGGTCGATCGGCGAGGCCTTCCACCGCACCCACCGCTATCTGGAGCCGGTCAGCACCTGGCTGGTGAGCAGGGCGGCGCTCGCCGGCGTCGGGTGGTGGCGCCCCGCTCGCCGGTTGTACCGGACGCCCACGCAGGACCTGGCACTCCGGCTGTGGCGATCGGCGGGTGCGCCCTCGCTCTCCGACCGGCCGACCGTGTTGAAGGCGGCGGGGGGAGGCACGCGCCCGGCGAAGGGCAGTGGTGGGGCGATCCCCTCGTATCGCCAGCCCTCGGCGTGGCATGCCGACATCGCCGCTGCGATGCGGTCCGGATCGCTCCGCGCTGCGTTCCCACCCCTCGACGGCGCCCGCCTCGATCGGGGCTCGCATGTCGCTGCCGACCCGGGCGGGCCGCCGCGATGGATGCGCCCGGTGGCCGAACGGTTGATCGGGCGGCGCGCAGCCGGGCTGTACCGGCGCACCGGGATCGACGCCCTGGCCGTGCTGTGCCGCCTGTCGGGAGTGCGGCGCGGTGCGCTGTTGGGGAGGATGCTGCAGCGGCGCACCGGAGAGTCGGCGCTCGGGGAGGTGGATCTGGATGAGGTGATCCGGTTCGCTGTCCGATCCGGCGTCTAGGCCAGGGAGAGCAGCAGCGCGACGGCGGTGCGCAACTCGTTGGTCGTGGCCATCGGGGCCCGGACCAGGGCCTCGAGGTCGCCGAGGGTCACCTCGGCGAGGGCGGCGGGAGGCGCTGCGTCGCCGGTGATCGTGATCATGACGTCCGAGACGGCGCGGAAGAACCGGCCACCCTCGTCCGACACCCTGGCGGCGGCGATCACCTGGTCGGGCGTGGCGCCGCCCGCCCGTCCGCCCGGCGCGACCACGACCGTGGCGGTCGCCTCGGGGCCGCGGACGAGGCCGGCGTCGCGGTCGATCCCCAGCATCGCGCGGAGGATGCCGTCGGGTCCGCGCCGGAGCCGGAGTTCGATCGTCCCGATGCCATGAGCCGACACCATCGGCTGGTCCCACCGAGGGACCTCCCGCGTCACCGCGACGACGTCGACGTGGACGACGTCGAAGCGGTCGTGCCGGACCGGGACCCGGCCGGTACCGAGTGCGATGCCGTCCACCAGATCGAGCGGCACCCGCTGCAGCCGGGGCGGCGATGCATCGAGTGCACGGCGGACCCGGGCGAGCACATCGCGGTCGCGTGCCTCGTACGACGTGCGGAGTTCACCGGAGAACGGGGTCCCGCTGGCGATGAGTCGCCACGGTGCCGTCGCCACCACCGATCGGGCATCGGTGTTGACCGCGAAGTCCTCCCCGAGTGCTCGGCGGAGATCGGCGGCGGCCAGCCACCGGTGAGCCAGTCCGTCCACCGGCATCGCCTCGGGAGCCACGAAGGTGAGGTTGCGATTGCGCTTGCCGAAGAAGCGCGACCCCTGCTCCGACCAGAGGCCGTCGGCGACGGTCGGCATCCGGGCGGCCGTGAGCAGATCGGCGAGCGGGGGTGGCGGGCCGTCGTGGACCCGGTCCAGGTTCGACCGGGTGGCCTGCATCGTCGGCCCCACTTGGGCACCTCCGACGTTGCCGGGCTCGACGTTCATACGCGTGAGCCACCGGACGTCGTCCGGCGGGCCGGTGACCACGAAGCCGAGTGTGCCGATCTCCTGCTGATCGATGAGCGGGTAGGCAGCACCCGACCGCTCACGCGCCCCGACGATGGCGAAGAAGCGCCCGCTCCGGTGGCGGAGCGCGCCGTCGGTGAAGGACCACGCCTCCGAGCGGGAGAGCGGCATCGGCCGGACCGAGAACCGGGCGGCCTCGAGCGCCTCGTTGCGCCACTCGGCCACCAGGTCGGGAGCCCGGAGGGGGAGACTCACCGTCCCCCGGCGGCGGCCCGTCTGCGCGCCATGCCGTCGAGCAGTTCCAGCACCACCCGGTTGGCGAGCAGGCCGGTGATCGCCCCCGGCCCGTCGAACGGCGGCGACACCTCCACGATGTCGGCGCCCACCACGTCGAGGCCGCGGCCGATGCGGTTGACGGCGTCGAGCAGTTGGCGGGCCGACAGGCCGCCGGGCTCGGGGGTGCCGGTGCCCGGCGCAGCGGAGGGGTCCACCACGTCGATGTCCACCGACACGAACACCGCCCCGGTCCCCGCGGAGGCGAGGGCCACGGCCTCGTCGACCACCGCGTCGAGGCCCCGGTCGACGATGTCGCGCATCGGGAAGGCCCGCATGCCCTGGCCGGCCATCCATGCGAGGGTCTCGGGCGGCGGCCAGTAGCCGCGTAGGCCGATCTGGACGAAGCGGTGGCCCGGCACGGCGCCGGACTCGATGAGCCTGCGCATCGGGGTGCCGTGCCCGTGCGCCATGCCGTGGTGGCTCTCCGCGGTGTCGGCGTGCGCGTCGAAGTGCACCAGGCCGAACGTGTCGGCGCCGCGCACCCTGGCGACCGCCGTGGCGTTGGCGAAGGTGACGGTGTGGTCGCCGCCCAGCACGATCGGCACCGTGCCGGCCGAGGCGATCGCCTCCACGACCGCGATGATGCGGTCCAGGCTCTCCTCCACGTAGCCGGGGGGCATCTTGACGTCGCCGACGTCCACGACTCCCAGTTCCGCCAGGGCGTCGATGCCGGAGTCCAGGTGAGGGCGGCTGCCGGTGGCGCTGATGGCATCGCCCTCCCGGATGGCCTTGGGGCCGAATCGCGCCCCGGGGCGGCCGGTGGTGCCCCAGTCGAACGGAGCGCCGACGATGGCGGCGGCGGCTCCGGCCACGTCCTCGACGGCGGCCGCAGGCACGCCGCAGAAGGTGGCCGCCGTGGCGAAGGAGTAGTACTCGTTGCGCGCCGTCACCCGGCCAGCCTATCCCACCGGCCTAGCCTGGTCCCATGGACATCGCGGTGAATCTGGTCGAGAGCTACCTGCGGCTCAGCGGCTACCTCACGCTCAGCGAGTTCGAGGTGCAGCGGCGGTCCGAGACCGGCTACGAGACGGTCACCGACGTGGACATCATGGCCCTCCGGCTCCCGGGCGACGTGTACGCAGGCGACCCGCACGGTGAGGAGGAGTGCAGGCTGCTGCTGCTGGAGGACCCGGTGCTCGACCTGGAGCCGGGCATGGCCGACGTCATCATCGGCGAGGTGAAGCAGGGGGCCGCCGAGTTCAACCCCGGCATCCGCCGCCACGTGGTGCTGCACTCCATGCTGCGCCGGGTCGGCTGGCTCTACGACGAGCCGATCGCCGACGTGGTGCGCTCGCTGCAGGACGACGCCATCCGGATCAGCCCCGCCCGGGGCGGAGGGTCGATCCGCACCCGCCTGGTCGCCTTCGGCCGTGCGCCGCGCTGCGACCTCCACACGATCTCCCACACCCACATCGTGCAGACGCTGTTGAGGTTCTTCGAGGGCACCGGCGACGCGTTCAAGCCGGTGCAGTTCCGCGATCCCGCTCCGGCGATGCTCTCGCTGCTGCTGAAGACCGGCTTCGAGGTGAAGAAGGACGGCTAACCGGCCGCCCGCACCAGCGCCGCGGCCCGCGCCGGATCCACCGGCGCGGTCGTCACCCCGTCCCGTTTCACCGCCGTGCCGACGATGGCGCCGTCGGCCACCTCCAGCAGGGCGGCGATCGTGCCGGGCGCGGCGCCGCTGCCCACCAGGATCTGCGCTCCCGGCACCGCGGCGCGGACGGCGGCGAGGTCGCCCGGAGCCACCGGATCGCCGGTGGACCCCCCGGACACGACGAGGGCGTCGGCCCCGCCCCGCTCCCACGTGTCACGGGCCGCCGCCTCCAGGGTGAGGCCGGGCGGGGGAACGGCGTGCTTCACCATGACGTCGGCGGCCACCGCCACGGGGGCGCCGAGGGCGGCGCGGAGGCGCGCCACCTCGGCTGCCTTGCCGACCACCGGCCCCTGGTCGGTGGTCATCGACCCGGTGAGCACGTTCACCCGCACGAACGAGGCGCCGACGGCGGCGGCGATCGACACGGCGGCGAGCGCGTCGTTGCGCAGCACGTTCACACCCAGCGGCAAGGGCACGGCCTCCACCAGCGCGGCCGCCGCCCTCGCCATGGCGGCCACCGTCACGTCGGGCACGTCGTCGGCGAAGAAGGGGGCGTCCCCGAAGTTCTCGACCAGCAGGGTGTCGAACCCGGCCTCGTGGAGGACGGTGGCGTCGGCGACGGCCCGTCCGACGATCGTCTCCATCGAGCCCTCGTAGCCGGGGGAACCGGGGAGGGGCCCCAGGTGGATCATGCCGATGAGGCGGCCGATCATGGGAACGTGCGCGCCACCCGGAGGGCGGTCTCGGCTACCTCGCCCGTGGCGCTCATGCCCTCGGCGTCCCCGGCGTCGAGGCGCTTGACCACCAGCCGGCACCATTCGCCGGCCGGTCCCTTGACCACCTGGTCGGAGTCGGCGGGCCCGAACACCCAGCGGGAGTAGGCCGGCCCGGTCACCTCCACGCGGATCGGCGCGTCGTAGTCCTCCCCGGCCTGGGCGAAGGCGTGGGGGAGCGTGGCCCACCCCAGCCAGGCGATGTGGCGGAGGCGGGGCGTGTCCTCGTCCTCACGGTCCAGGGCGGCGCGGATGTCGAGGCCGTGTGCCCAGGTCTCCATGAGGCGGAAGGTGGCGAAGGTGCGGGCCGACATGTCGCCGACCATCCACGGGATGCGGTCGGATGCCATGCATCGCGACAGGGAGTCGACGACGGCGGCGCGGCTGAAGCGCCACCACTCGATGACCTCCTGAGGGCGCTTGCCCCGCCCCGCCGCCACGCCCTCCTCGTTGAAGCCGTCCAGGCGGTCCGGCGTGGTCAGTTGCTTGAGCTGCTTGCGGTCGCCCTGGAGGGCGTAGAGGGCGTGGTCCTCGGACCAGGCGAGATGGCTGATGGTGTCCTGGACCGTCCATCCCTTGGCACGCGTGGGCTTCTTCCAATCACGTTCGGGGGCGCGCTGCAGCAACTGATCGAGGCCTTGCTGCTCGGCCACCAGGTCGGCGAGGATCTCGCGCATGACCCCATATGCTACCGGGGCGGCCCGGGCCCCGATCCGGGA
>JAHLKU010000074.1 GCA_020444505.1 Actinomycetota bacterium
TCGGGCTCGGGTTCGGGTTCGGGCTCGGGCAGCGGTTCGGGTTCGGGTTCGGGCAGCGGTTCGGGTTCGGCGAGGGGTTCGGGTTCGGGCAGGGGCTCCGACGTCCGGGCCGCTGCCGCCTCGGTCTCGCGCCGCTCGGCGTCGAGGCGGGCGGCCTCCAGACGCGCCTGGTAGCGGATGGCACGGCGGTCGGCGGCCGTCTGTCTCCTCCGGGCGATCCACCCGGGCCCGGTGCGCGGGGAGGCCAGCCAGGCGAGCACGGCCCCGAGCACCGCGGCGGCCCCGGCGACGATGGCGACGCTGGGGATGGACAACTGCAGGCGGCCGTACTGCTGGGCGATCCCCGCGGCTCCCGCCCCGGTCACCACCCCGCCGAGGGCGGCGGCGAGCGCCGAGCGGCGGCGGCGGTTGGCGATGGCGGTCACCTGGGCGGCGAAACCGCCCAGGGCCAGGCCGCCCGCGGTGAGGCCGGTCAGGGTGGCGAAGGGGAACCTTCCCGACACCCGAACCCACGCCTCGACCACACAGTGGTCGGTGTGGCCCCGCACCCTGAACAGGCCGACGCCGTAGGGGGACACGTCGTCGAGGTCGAGGGAGGCGGTGAAGTCGGTCTGCAGCGGGCCGTAGGTGGCCGAGCCGTCCCGGACCGTGACCATGCCGATGATCATCTCCACCCGGGCGCTCTGGGTTCCGTCGGGGTCGGTGCCGTGGAACGTCAGCACGTCGGTGGCGGTCAGTTCGAGCGGGGAGTCGAGGCTGTCGATGCGCGACGCGTCGACGCCGTTGAACGAGGCGGTGCACGGCCCTTCGACCTCGGCGCCGGCGGCCGGTCCGGCCGCCAGCAGCGCGACCACCCCCGCTGCGAGCAGCAGGCGCACGATGACGAGGCGGGCGGGGCGGCGGGGCATGGGCACCACGTTACCGAGGGGCCCGGGATGCCGGGTGCACCGCGAGGCGCTTGAATCGGACGGGAGGAGGGCGGCATGCGCATCACGATCGTCACCATGTTCCCCGAGTTCTTCGCGTCGCCGCTCGGCGTGAGCATCGTGGGGAGAGCGATGGACGCCGGCCTGGTGGACATCGACGTCCTGGACCTGCGCGCCCACGGGCTGGGCAGGCACCGGCAACTCGACGACGCCCCGTTCGGCGGCGGCCCCGGGATGGTGATGATGGTGGAGCCGCTGGCCGCGGCGCTCGACCCGCTGCAGGGCACCCACCGGGTGCTCCTCGGCCCTGCGGGCGCCCCCGTCACCCAGGCCACCCTCGATCGCTGGGCCGCGCTCGACGCGCTCACCCTGGTGTGCGGGCGGTTCGAGGGGGTGGACCAGCGGGTGGCAGACCATCTGGTGGAGGAGGAGGCCAGCCTCGGCGACTTCGTGCTCGCCGGGGGAGAGGCCGCTGCGCTCGCCATCGTCGAGGGGGTCGTTCGCCTCGTCCCCGGCGTGGTCGGCAACCCGCAGTCGATCGAGTCGGAGAGCTTCCGTGGCGGCCTCCTCGAGGAACCGCACTACACCCGCCCCGCCGAGTTCCGGGGCTGGGGGGTGCCAGAGATCCTGCTGTCGGGCGACCACGGCAGGGTGGAGGAGTGGCGCCGGGAGATGAGGATCGAGCGCACCCGGGAGCGCCGTCCCGATCTGGCCGACGACGGGTTCGCCCAAGGCGCCGACGGCGGTTAGAATCCGTCGCCGCCGGGTGCTGCCGCGCCCGGCATCGTCTGGAGGAACCCCGATGAACACGCTTGACCAGATCGAGGCTGCGTACCTGCGCGACGACCTGCCGGATTTCCGGCCGGGCGACAACGTGAAGGTGAACGTGCGCGTGGTCGAGGGCGGCAGGGAGCGCATCCAGACCTTCGAAGGCGTCGTGATCTCCCGCGACGGCGGCGGTCTCCGTGAGACCTTCACCGTCCGCAAGGTGAGCTTCGGTGTCGGGGTGGAGCGGATCTTCCCCCTCCATGCCCCGATCATCCAGTCGATCGAGATCACCCGGCGGGGCAAGGTCCGCCGGGCGAAGCTCTACTACCTCCGCGACCGGGTGGGCAAGGCCACCCGCATCAAGGAGAAGCGGGACTGAGCGTCGGCGCATCGTCCGCCACGCGGTAACGTCGCGCTGTGACCGTCGACCCCCACGACGACCGTCTCGAGGGTTCCCCACGCCCCGGTGATGAGCCGCGCCCGCCGGAGGACGCAGCCGACGACCTGGCGGACGAGGTGATCGACGACCTGGCGTCGCTCGATCCAGGGGATGGCGCCGACCCCGCCGACCCGTTCGAGTTGACCACCGACCCCGACGAGACCAACGCGGCGCTCGGCCGCCTGCGCGCCGACGCCACCGACCGCGGCGAGAAGCAGGACGCGACCCGGTCGTTCTGGCGGGAGCTGCCGATCCTGGTGCTGGTCGCCCTGGTGGTGGCCGTGCTCATCAAGACCTTCCTGGTGCAGGCCTTCTACATCCCGTCGGGGTCGATGGAGGAGACGCTGATGGTGGGCGACCGGGTGATGGTGAACAAGCTCTCGTACGTGTTCGGCAGCCCGCAGCGCGGCGACGTGATCGTGTTCGACAACCCGGAGCACACCAACGGCAGCGAGTCCCTGCTGGGGGCCATCACCCGCCACGTCGGGGAATCGCTCGGCATCTCGTCGCCCGACTCGGCGCTCATCAAGCGCGTCATCGGCGTGGGCGGCGACACCGTCGAGATCCGCAACAACCGGGTGCTCGTGAACGGCGAGGCCATCGACGAGCCCTATCTCGGCGACAACGTGGACATGCCGGACTTCGGCCCGGTCACGGTGCCCGACGGCGAGCTGTTCGTGATGGGCGACAACCGCAGCCGCAACGGCAGCAGCGACAGCAGGCACCGCCTCGGCACCGTGCCGGAGGACGGCGTGATCGGCCGCGCCTTCGTCAAGGTGTGGCCGCCCGGCCGCTGGGGCGGCCTGTGACCCGCGTCACACCCTCGCGGTACGTCTGTGGCGTGAGCCGACGGCCCCGTGGGCGGTATCATCTGCCGTCCGACCCCCAGGTGGCGAGATGAGCGAAGAAGACCTCGAGCGCTACGAGACCGACGTCGAGTTGCAGATCTACCGGGAGTACCGCGATGTGCTCCCGATGTTCCGCTACGTCGTCGAGACCGAGCGCCGCTTCTACCTCGCCAACGAGGTCGAGATCCACACCCGGGACTCGGCCGGCTCCGTCTACTTCCAGATCGAGCTGAAGGACGCCTGGGTATGGGACATGTACCGGCCGGCCCGCTTCCTCAAGCAGGTGAAGGTGATGACCTTCCGCGACGTCAACGTCGAGGAGGTCGAGCACCTCGACCTGCCCAAGCCCGAGGACCTCTGACCCGCGGCGACGTCGGCGCCCTCGGCGAGGCCGTCGCCGAGCGCTTCCTCGCCCGCAGGGGCGCCCGGATCATCGCCCGCAACCTGCGGCTGTGGCCGGGAGAGATCGACCTCCTGGCCCTGCACGACGGCGGCCTGGTGGCGGTGGAGGTGAAGACCCGCATCGCGGGCGACCCGGTCGAGAGCCTCACCGGTGTGAAGGCCGGCGCCGTGCGGCGCTCGGGGGCCCGCCTCCCGCGACGCCCCGACCGCTACGACCTGGTGGCGGTGCGCCTCGGGCCCGGCGGCGCCGAGGTCCGGTGGCTGCCGGGCGCGCTCTGACCGCTACGGCTTGACGGCCCGCACGGTGATGCTGACGTGGCTGCCCTCGCCGTCGCGCCGGAGGACCTCGACGCCGCCCAGCCCGGCCGCGGCGATCGCCGCCAGGTAGTCGTCGGCGTGGAGCGCCCCGTCCACGCACGACGCCCATCCGTCGGGGTCGGTCGAGCCCGTCCCGGGCACCGTGCGCACGATGTCGGACACCACCAGTCGGCCGCCGGGCCGGAGCACGCGGGCGACCTCGGCGAACACCGCCGGCTTGTCGGGGGAGAGGTTGACGACGCAGTTCGAGATCACGACGTCCACGGTGGCCGACTCCACCGGCAGGTCCTCGATGAGGCCGAGGCGGAACTCGGCGTGGTCGATGCCGGCCCGCACCGCATTGGCCTCGGCGCGCTGCAGCATCTCGGCCGTCATGTCCACGCCGATCACCCGCCCGGAGGGGCCGGTGCGGCGGGCGGCGAGGAGCACGTCGATGCCGCCGCCGGAGCCCAGGTCGAGCACGGTCTCGCCCTCGGTGATGCCGGCGAGGGCGACGGGCGTCCCGCACCCGAGGCCCATCACCGCCTCTTCCGGGAGGCCGGCCAGGTCCTCGGGGGCGTAGCCGGCGCCGCCGGCGGAGCCGGGGCCGCAGCAGGACTGCCCGGACAGGGCGAGGCCGGCGTATCGGGTGCGCACCGCGGTGCGGATGGTGTCGTCGGTCGGCATGGGTCCTCCTAGCAGCAGGCCACGAGCAGGCGGACCAGTTCGGACGCCATCTCGGGGGTGACGGTGTAGTAGACGAACCGCTCCTCGCGGCGGCTGGTGATCAGGCCGGCGCGTCGCAACAGGTCGAGGTGGCGGGACAGGGTGGGGCCGGGGACGTCGAGCGCCTCGGCGATCTCCCCGGCCGGGACCTCCCGGCCTGCCCCGGCCAGCAGGAAGAACACCCTGAGCCGGGTGAGGTGGGAGAGGGCCTTGAACGCTTCGGCGTGGCGGTCGCCGGCCTCCAGGGTGCCGGCGGCGGCGAGCGGTATCGTCTTCATATTTCGCAATATAGCGAAATAACGAAGGATTCGTCAACCGGCGGGGCGGGACCGCCCGTGCCGGCGGCGCAGCTCGCGGTGCCAGCAGGCGTGGTGCCAGTGGCGGCGGAGGTCGGGGGCGAGTTCGGGGACGACCACCAGGTGGCCCTCGCCGACGCCGATCCAGCCGTCGCAGCCGGGGCACAGGTAGCGCTTCCTGGCCGCGTACGGCTGCACCGGGGTGGCGACCTCTACGCCGAAAGGATCGCCCACAGCACCAGCGCCACGGCGATCAGGATGGTCCCGACGACCATGGCCACGTCGAACGCGGTCGTCCGCTGTGCGCGGAACGGGTTGAAGCCCATGGCGGGGCATCGTAGGGGGCGGGCGCCGCCAAGTAGTGTCCCCGGCATGTTCACCATCACCGACGACGGGCCGGTCCGCACGCTGACCATCGACAACCCGGGGCGGCGCAACGCGGTCCCCCGGGAGGGATGGACGACCCTGGCCGGGCATCTCGCCGATTTCGCCGCCTCGGAGGCGCGCGTGCTGGTGATCACCGGTGCCGGCGGCGACTTCTGCTCGGGCGCCGACCTCGCAGGCGACATCGGCGGCCTCGCCTCCGCGGCCACCCGCTACCGATGGATGCAACCGCTGGCCGAGGCCACGATGGCGCTGATCGAACTGGACAAGCCCACGGTGGCCGCAGTGGACGGGGTGGCGGTCGGCGCCGGGATGAACCTGGCACTCGCCTGCGACGTCGTGCTGGCCGGTGAGACCGCCCGCTTCTCGGAGATCTTCGTGCAGCGGGGCCTGACCCTGGACTTCGGGGGCACCTGGCTGCTGCCCCGCCTCATCGGCATGGCCAGGGCCAAGGAACTGGCGCTGACCGGGAGGATCATCGGCGCCGAGGAGGCCCTCGCCTACGGGCTGGTGGCGAGGGTGGTGCCGTCCGCCGACCTGGCCGCAGCGGCGGCCGGGCTGGCGGCGGAGCTGGCGTCGGGGGCGCCGATCGCCCAGCGGTTCATCAAGATGGGCTTCAACCGGTCGCTGGGGATGTCGCTCGCCGAGGCCATCGAGTACGAATCCCAGGCACAGAGCGTGTGCCTGGGCACCGAGGACTTCGTCGAGGGCGTGACCGCGTTCCTCGAGAAGCGTCCCCCCGAGTTCGGCGGCCGGTGAGCCGCTAGTCGTCCTCGGGCAGCGCCCGCTCGAAGATCAGCTCCATGTCGTTGGCGTGGCGCAGCGCCGTCGCCGCCCGCAGCACCTGCACCAGCCGCCACCCGTCGGCGGCGTGCTCGGCGATCACCTTGCGATGGGGCCGGTCGGTCAGATGGTGGCCCATGGCCCCTTCCAGGGTCACGAATCGGTACTCGTACTTCACCGTCGTCTCCTCGTGTCCTCCCCACTACTAGCGCACCGGAGGCGGCGGCGAGCAGAGGCGAAGGTCACACGACCCCCTTCCCGGCGGCGCAGCGGTGCCATACGGTGCCGGCGTGTTCGCCGCGGTCACCTCCGTCGCGCTGGTCGGCGTGGAGCCGCGCCCGGTGCGGGTGGAGGTGCACGTGTCGGGGACCACGCCGGTGTTCAACCTGGTCGGGCTCCCCGACACCGCCATCCGGGAGGCGAAGGAGCGGGTCCGGGCGGCGGTGGCGTCCTCCGGCTACCGGTTCCCCAACCGCCGGCTGACCGTGAACCTGGCCCCGGCCGACGTTCCGAAAGCGGGGTCGGCGTACGACCTGCCGATCGCCCTCGGCGTGCTGGCCGCCTCCGGAGCGGTCCCGCCACAGGCGGCGGCCGTCGTGGCGCTGGGAGAACTGGCGCTCGACGGCGGGCTTCGCGCGGCGCGGGGTGGCCTGGCGGCGGGGATGATCGCCGCCGGCGCCGGCGTGCCCTGCGTGCTGCCGGAAGGCCCGGCGGGCGAGGCCGCCATGGTCGCCGGCGCCGAGATCCGGGTGGCCGGGTCGCTGGCCGGTGCGGTGTCGGCCGCCCTCGGCGAGGTGGTCGTGCCGCCCGCTCCCGCGGCTGCCGACCCTGCACCCGAGGGGGCCGACCTGGGGGTGGTGCGCGGCCAGGCGGCGGCACGGGTGGCGCTGGAGGTGGCGGCGGCGGGCGGCCATCACCTGCTGCTCACCGGGCCGCCGGGGGCAGGCAAGACCCTGCTGGCGAGGTGCCTCCCCGGCATCCTGCCCCCGCTGTCGGGGGCCGCAGCTCTCGAGGTCGCCCAGGCATGGGCGGCGGCCGGGCGTCCCCGCCCGCCGCACCGGCTGCCCCCGTTCCGCAGCCCGCACCACAGTGCCACCCCGGCGGCGGTGCTCGGGGGCGGCAGCGGGGTGCCGGTGCCGGGCGAACTGACGCTCGCCCACCGCGGCGTCCTGTTCCTCGACGAGCTCGGCGAGTTCCCACCCCACCTGCTCGACGCCCTCCGCCAGCCGCTGGAGGAGGGCAGGGTGCACGTGGCGCGCAAGGGGGTGTCGGTGGCGTTCCCCTGCAGCGTGCAACTGGTGGCCGCCACCAACCCGTGCCCGTGCGGCTACGAGGGCGACCGGCTGGTGTCGTGCACCTGCACGCCCGGGGCCAGGGCCAGGTACCGGCGGCGGCTGTCGGGGCCGCTGCTGGACCGTTTCGACCTGCGGGTGGACGTCCCCCGGCTCGACCCGGAGGACCTGGCGGGGCCGGGAGGGGAGGCGAGCGGGGCGGTCCGCCCCCGGGTGGAGGCGGCCCGGCGGCGCCAGACGCAGCGGGGGGCGCTGAACCGCGACCTGGGGAGAGCGGCCCTCGACGCGCTCCCGTGGTCGGGGCGGGCGCAGCGGCTGCTGGAGGCGTCGGCGCGGCGGATGGCAGTCACGGCTCGTGGATGGGACCGGGTGCGCCGGGTGGCCAGGACCATCGCCGACCTGGAGGACGCCGACCGCGTGGAGGAGCGCCACCTGGGCAGGGCCCTGACGTTCCGGGGCGACGGGTGAGCGAGGAGGCCCGGCTGCGGCTGGCGACGGCCGGGCTCCACCCCGACCGCGCCCGGGCCCTGATGGGGGAGCACGGGTCGGCGGAGGCGGTGCTGCGGGCGGTCCGGCGCGGTGAGGTGGCCGTGAGCCCCAGGGCAGGGGCGGCGCTGCGGCTGCCGATCGGTGAGGTGCGGAGGATGCTGCGCGGCCTCGGCGTCCGGGTGCTGTTCCTGGGCGGCGCCGGCTACCCGGCGGCGCTGGGCGATCTCGGCGACCCTCCCGACGTGCTGTTCGCGAGGGGGGAGGTGCCGGATGCGCCCGCGGTCGCGGTGGTGGGGACCCGGCGCTGCACCGGCTACGGCCGCTCGCTGGCGCGGGCGTACGGGTCGGCGATCGCGGCGGCGGGGTGGGTGACCGTCAGCGGCCTGGCCCGGGGCATCGACGCCGAGGCCCATCTCGGGGCGCTCGACGCCGGCGGCGCCGGGGTGGCGGTGCTGGGGTCCGGGTCGAACCGCATCTACCCGCCGGAGCACCGCGGACTCCACGACCGCCTGCTGGAGCGGGGGGCCGTGCTCACGGAGTACCCGCCCGGGACCCCGCCGGAGCCGTGGCGCTTCCCACC
>JAHLKU010000075.1 GCA_020444505.1 Actinomycetota bacterium
CGGCTACGCCCGCACGGCCCTCGTGGCGGCCCAGGTCCGCAGGCGGGCGACGTCCTCGGCGCGGGACACCGAGAGGGGGACGGTGGCCTCGGTCTCGGCGGCCAGTTCTTCGGTGGTGAGGTCGCGCCCGGCGCCGAAGGCCCGGTAGAGGGCGCCGACCACGGCCGCCTCGATCTCGGCGCCGGAGAAGCCGTCGCTGATCGCCGCCAGCTTGTCGAGGTCGAACCCTCCGGGGTCGTGGCCCCGGCCGGAGAGGTGGGCGCCGAAGATGCTGCGGCGGGCGGCCTCGTCCGGCAGATCGACGAAGAACACCTCGTCGAAGCGGCCCTTGCGGAGGAACTCGGGAGGCAGCGACGCCACGTCGTTGGCGGTGGCGACCACGAACACGCCGTCGGGGCGCTCCTGCAGCCAGCGCAGGAACGTGCCCAGCAGGCGGCGGCTCACCCCGCCGTCGCCGTCGCCGCCGGCGGCGAAGCCCTTCTCGATCTCGTCGATCCACAGCACCGCCGGCCGCATCGCCTCCACCGCCCCGAGGGCGGCGCCGAGGCGGTCCTCCGACTCGCCCACGTACCGCCCGTACAAGCGGCCCGGGTCGAGCAGCACCAGGGGCCGGTGCCAGTCGGCGGCCAGCGCCTTGGCGGCGAGCGACTTGCCGCACCCCGGCACCCCGGTGAGCAGGACGCCCCGGGGGGCGTCCAGGCCCATGGCCTCCGCCCGCCCCGATCGCAGCGCCTCGCCCCGGGTGCGCAGCCAGGCCTTCAACCCGTCGAGGCCGCCGACGCCGTCGAGGCCGCCCGGGTGGCGCTCCACGATCTCCAGCACGCCGTCGGTGTTGAGCATCTCGGCCTTCTCGGCCCGCAGGTAGGCGACGTCGTCGGGCCCCAGGCCCCCGTCGCGCACCACGGCCCGCTGCAGCAGGCGCTCGGCGTCGGCCATCGTCAGCCCGGCGAGGGCGCCGGTGATCGCGGCCTCGTCTGAGGCGGAGAGGCGGACCGGAGTGCGGGTGGCGGCCAGGTCCTCCACGGCCCGGCGCACCATGGCCGCCAGTTCGGACCGCTCCGGCGGCCGCAGGGTCCACGGCACGGCCAGGCTCTCCAGTTCGGGCGGCACCGTGGCGGCAGGAGAGGTCAGCAGCAGGGTCTGGCCCCGCTCGGCGCGCTGGGCGGCGTCCTTGACGGCGCGCAGCGTCACCGGGTCCCGCAGGGGATGGTGGGCATCGGTGAACACGAACACGCCCGGGTCCCGCAGGTCGGCCACGAACTGCAGGGCCCTGCGGGCGTCGGTGGTGCCGTACATGGGGTCGCCGCCGTCGCGGGCCAGGCCGGAGGCCGCCGACCACACCCACACCGGCAGGCCGAGGCCGCTCGCGGCGCGGCGGAGCAGCCCCAGGAACCGCTGCTCCTCGCGGGTCGCCACCAGGAGCAGCGGGTACTGCGAGGCCAGCAGCACGCGCAGGTCTGCGGAAGTGTCCACGGGGGTGTCTTCGGCGCCCCGGGCGCCCGGGCTTAGGGATCAGCGGCGTGCGGCGCTGTCAGAATGGGTGCACGCACCCCACCGCAGAGGAGGAACCGGTGAAGAAGATCCTTGGGGAGTTCAAGGACTTCCTGATGCGGGGCAACCTCGTCGAACTGGCCATCGCCTTCGTCATGGCGGCGGCGTTCTCGGCGCTGGTGAACTCGTTCGTGGACACCATCGTCAACCCGATCGTCGGCGCCATCTTCGGGCAGCCGTCGTTCAGCAGCCTGACCATCGACCTGTGGTCCAACGCCGTCCTGTACTACGGGGCCTTCCTCATGGAAGTGATCACCTTCGCCGGCATCGCCGCCTCGGTGTTCTTCTTCATCGTGAAGCCCTACAACGCGATCAGGGCCCGCTTCGACGAGGGCGACGAGGCGCCGCCCCCGCCGCCGGAGGACGACGAGAGCGTCGTCCTGCTGCGCGAGATCCGCGACGCCCTGAGCAAGTAGCCCCGAGCAGCGACCGCCGGGCCCGCCCTCCGGGGCGGGCCCGGGCGCGTCCGGGGCGGCAACACCTGCTTGCGGCCGCCATGAGGCCCTCTTGAGGCGCCTTCGCCCACGATGTCGCCAGGACAACCAAGGAGTTGCGACATGGATGCGAAGCGCAAGAGCCTGATCGGCGCCCTGCTGCTCGGCCTGCTGTCCGGGCCGGCGGTGGCCCTCGCCGCCGCCGGGGCGTTCGGCGGCGCCGACGAAGCCGCGGCGGCACCGGTGCCGGCTGCGGTCGCCACCTCGACCACCGAGGCGGCCACCACCCAGACGACCGCCGACCCTGCGGCCGACCTGCCCGCCACGGCGGCGCTCGACGCCAGGGCCGACCTGGTGACGGCCTGCACCGTGGACGGACCCGCCCTGGCGGGCGCCGAGGCCGACGGCACCATCACCGACGTGGAGGCGGCGGCCCTCGACGCCCTGCGCGACCTGTGCGGCGCCGCCGGGATGCCGCTGGCCGACCCGCCGGCCTCCGACCCCGAGATCGTCGAGGTCGTCCAGGTGGTGCCCGTGACCGCCTCGGCCTCCGCCTCCACCGGGTACGGGGAGTACGAGGAGTACGAGCACGAGGACGACGACGAGTACGAGCACGAGGAGTACGAGCACGAGGACGACGACCACGAGGACGACGGCCACGAGCACGAGGGCGAGGACGACTGATGGCCGCCAAGGACTGGGCGGGCGTGACCGCCGGCCTCGTGCTCGGCGCCTTCGGCCTGGGCGCCTGGGTGGCCTCCGGTGGCGGCGAGTCCGCCACCGGGGCCACCACGGTGGCGCCGCCCGCCACCGAAGCCGTCGCCCCGGCGGCGGAGACGGTCACCGTGGTGGAGACCGTCCCCGTCCCCGAGATCCGCATCCCCGGGCTCTCCGAAGAGGCGGCCAGGGTGCTGGCGGCCAACGGCTACGCGGGCAGCGCCACCGCCGATGCAGCGGCCCTGCCGGACGCCGTCGCCAGGACGCTGGAGCGGGCCGGGGTGGTGCTGCTCGTGCCGGAAGGGGGCACACCGTGAGCTTCGTGAAGCGATTCCCCCTCAGCAGGCTCGCCGGCATCGTCGGCTGGACCGGCCTGGCCGTCACCTGGGCGACGTTCGGCATCGCCAGGGCCGCCGGGGCCCCGGCCGCTGCGCCGGCGGCCCCGGCCGTCCCCGACCCGGCGCCGGTGTCGATGGTCGCCTCGACCGGCACCACCGTCGCCGTGCCCGACCTCCCCGGCACCGGCCTGGTGGTGCTCCGCTACACGCCATCGGCCCCGCAAGAGCCGACCGTGGTCACCAGAGTCGTCCAGCAGCGGGTGGTGACCCAGGCGGCGCCGCGTCCCGCCTCGCAGGGATCATGATCGTCGACCGCTTCGGGGCGATGGGCACCCAGGTGGAGGCGCACGGCACCGACGCCGACGCCCTCGACGAGGTGCAGGCCTGGTTCGCCACCGTGGAGGCGTGCTGCTCCCGGTTCCTGCCCGACAGCGACCTGAGCCGGGTGAACGCCGCCGCGGGGCGGCCGGTGGAGCCGGGCCCGGTGCTGGTCGAGGTCCTGGCCGCCGCCGCCGTGATCCGCGACCTCACCGGCGGCCTGGTCGACCCGGCCGTCGGCCGCCGTGTCGCCGACTGGGGCTACGACCGCACCTTCGCCGAGGTGGGCGGCCTCGACCAGGCGCCGCCGCCCGGCGAGGTGGGGTCCTGGAGATTCGCCGACGGCGTGCTGCTGGCGGCCCCCGGCACCGCGCTCGACCTGGGCGGCATCGCCAAGGGGTGGGCGTGCGACCGGGCCGTGGAGATGGGCCTGGCGTCGATGGTGTCGGCCGGCGGCGACCTGCGGTCGTCCGACCCGGGCATGGTGGTGGACGTGAAGGGCACCGGCGGCGACGTGCTCGCCGAGGTGGAGGTGGGCGAGGGGGCCGTGGCCACCAGCACCACCCGCCGTCGGCGCTGGCGGGTCGGCGGCGGCGAGGCATCGCACCTCATCGACCCCCGGACCGGCGACCCGGTGGACTCGCCGGTGGTGGGGGCGACCGTGGCGGCGGCCACCGCCCTCGAGGCGGAAGCCGGCGCCAAGAGCGTCCTCCTGCTCGGCGCCGGCGGCCTCGCCTGGGCCGCCCGGCAGCCGTGGCTGCGGATGGCGCTGGTGGAGTGGCACGACGGGACCGCGTTCGCGACGGAGGTGGCGGCATGACCTGGGAGATCGCCCGCGCCTCGGGCTTCGTGGCCTACGGCCTGCTGGCCGCCTCGGTGGTGGCGGGGCTGCTGGTGTCGTCCAAGCTGTTCGGCAGGGCGGTGCCGCCCAAGGCGCTCACCTACCTGCACGAGGGCCTCGCCGTCTCCTCCCTGCTGGCCGTGGCGGTGCACCTGGTGGCTCTGGCGGTGGACACCTACGTGGAGTTCGACCTCGCCGCGCTGCTGCTGCCGGGGGCGTCCGAGTGGGGCACCCAGGCGGTGTCGCTCGGGGTGGTGGCCATGTGGACGATGCTGATCGTGACGGTGTCGTTCTACGTCCGGTCCCGGATCGGCCAGAAGGCCTGGCGGACGCTCCACTACGCCTCGTTCGGAGCGTTCGTGGCCGCCTTCGCCCACGGGATCATGGCCGGCACCGACACCGGCAACCCGGTCGCCCTCGTGCTCTACGGCTCCACCGGCGGCCTGATCGCCGTGCTGATCGTCGGCAGGATCCTGCTGGCGGGGGAGACCCGGCGCCCGGTGCGGGCGGCCGCCCCGGCATCCGCCGCCCGGGAGTCGGCCCGTCCCTAGGGGCGCGCCCGGCCGAAAGCCGCCTCGACCCGGGCGCCGCCGCCCGGACCCGTCCCCAGGGTGAGGCGCCCGCCCGACCGCTCGGCCGCCCGCCGGATGATGTCGAGGCCCAGGCCGGTGGACCCGGCGCCGCTGGCGCCCCGGGCCAGGACGCCGTGGCCGGGGAACCCGGGCCCGTCGTCCTCCACCACGAGGGTCCCCTCGCCCGTGCCCGGCGTCACGGTGACCCGGTATGCGGTCCCCGGCGGGGTGTGGGCGAACACGTTCTCCAGCGCCGTGTCCACCGCCGCGGCCAGCTCGGCCTCGGTGGCCGCGACGGGCAGCGGCCCGTCCGGGGCGGTGAGGGCGTGGGGGCGCTGCTGCTCCTCGGCCAGCACGCTCCAGAAGCGGAACCGGTCCCGCACGACGGCGGCGAGGTCGGCGTCCCTGGCGCCGGCGGCGGGGCTGCGGCGCCGCGCCTCGGCGATCAGGCCGTCCACCTGGGCCGAGATGCGGTCCAGGTCCTCCAGCATCGGCGCGGCCTCGTCCTGGTCGGCCAGCATCTCCGCCTGCAGCCGCAACGAGGTGAGCGGGGTGCGGAGCCCGTGCGACAGGTCCGCCAGGGACTCCCGCTCCTCGACGATCAACTCGTCCACCCGGTCGGCCAGGTGGTTGAAGGCGGCCCCGACCTCGGCGGTCTCGGGCGGCCCCGCCGGCTCCACCCGGGCGGTCAGGTCGCCGCCCGCCATCCGGTGGGCGGCATCGGCGAGGTCGGCGATGGGGCGGACCATGGTCCTGCCGAGGCGGTCGGCGAGCAGCACCGCCGCGGCGATCAGCAGCAGGCCGAGCGCGGCCAGGGCCAGGGTGGCGCCCAGCACGCCCTCGCTCATCTCGCGGCCGCTCACGAACACCCTCACCACCACGGCTTCCCCCACCCCGACCACCGGCACCAGCACCTCGACGCCGCCCTCGACGTCGGCGGTGAGCGCCCGGCCGGTGGCGGCCAGGTCCACGGCAGCCGACCGGCCGGCCGGTGCTCCGGTGACGGCGCCGTCGGGGAGGAACACGGTGGTGGCGTCGTTGCCGGCCACCGCGACCACCAGGTCGGCGACCGCGCCGTCGACGCCCCCCGACAGGGATGCCGCCACGGCGAGGCCCGAGGCCACCGAGCGGGCGGTCTGCTGCCCGTCGTCCAGGGCCCGGGCGGCGGCCTGGTTGCGCACCAGCAGGCCCAGGGGGACGAGGAAGGCGATCACCACCATCGAGGTGACCGCCAGCGCCAGCAGCGAGAGGCGCCCTCTCACGACGAGGGATCGACCAGCTTGACCCCCACGCCGAAGACGGTGTGGAGGTACCGCGGCTCGGCGGCCGACTCGCCGAGCTTCTTGCGGAGCCACGACAGGTGCACGTCCACGGTCCGCTCGCTGCCGCCGTACGGCTCCCGCCACACCTCGGCGAGCAGGTCGCGCTTCGACATCACCTCGCCGCGGCGGCGGGCGAGGGCCACCAGCAGGTCGAACTCCTTGGGGCTCAGGTCGAGGGCGGCGCCCTCCAGTTCGGCGGTGCGGGCCGGCACGTCGATGCGGAGCCCGCCCACGTCGATCTGCTCCCCGGCGCCGGCCGAACCGGTGCGGCGGAGCATCGCCCGCACCCTGGCGGCGAGCTGGGAGGTGGTGAACGGCTTCACCAGGTAGTCGTCGGCGCCGCCGTCGAGCGTCGCCACCACCACCTGGTCGTCGCCCCTGGCGGTGATGACGATCACCGGCACCGCGCTGACGGCCCGGATCATCTTGAGCAATTCGGTGCCGTCCACGTCGGGGAGGCCCAGGTCGAGGAGGACCAGGTCGGGCCCTCCGTGGACCGCCTTCTCGAGGCCCGCCATCGCCGTGCCGGAGGTCTCCACGTCGTGGCCCTCCGATGCCAGGAGGCGCGCCACCGACGCCCGGATGTGCTGGTCGTCCTCGATGACCAGGATCGATGCCATGGGGGCACGATAGGCGGTGCCGGCTGCAGGCACTCCGGTCTTGACGCCTTCTTGACCCCTCCTTGGGCGCTCCTTGCCGCCCGGCGTGGGACACTGCCCGCATGAAGGTGTCCAAGCGCATCGTGTGGATGGTCGGCGCGTGGCTCGCCGCCACCGCGGCCACCGCCGGCGTGGCCCTGGCGGTGGTCGGCCTGGCAGGCGAACAGGTTTCAGACGAGGCGGTCCGGCCGCTCACCGCCGAGCAGGTCGACGCCCTCGGCGTCGCCGCCACCGCCGCCACGCAGCCGGCAACCACCACGACGGCAGCGCCCGGCACCACGGTCACGACCGCCCCGCCCGTCTCCACCTCGACCACGGCCACCACCGTCCCCGACGACGGCACCACGACGATGGCCCCCACCACGACGGAGGCGGCGACCACCACGACCTCTGGCGCGCAGGTGGATTCCCGCCACGTCACCGGCGGCACCGTCGTGGTGCGTTGGACGTCGTCGTCCGTGGACCTGGTCTCGGCGACCCCCGACGACGGCTACAAGCTCGAGGTGGAGGATCGCGGCCCGGACGAGGTCGTCGTCGAATTCGAGGGCCAGGGAGTCAAGTCCACCTACCACGCAGAGGTGTCCGACGGCCACCTCGTGGTGGAGGCCTCCGTCGAGGACGACGACTGAGCGGCCGCTAGGGGACGGTGACCGTCAGGCAGCCGATGGGCGTGTCCGGCTGCACGTCGCCGTAGTTGAGGGCGACGGCGCAGACCTCGTGGTCGCCCGGATCCAGTGCGAGCCGGGCCCGTACCTTGAACTTGTGGTGCTTGGCGCCCCGGTCGGCGAGGACGGTGGCCAGGTCCTCGCCGTCCACGAGCAGCCGCACCTCGATCGGGGCGACCGTGTCCCGGTCGCGCGCTCTGCCGCGCGCCACGACCACGTCGCCGTCGGCGGCGGCGTAGGTGAGGGCGCCCTGCGGCGGGTACCCGTCGGGGTCGTCGACCACCACGTCCACGCACCCGAGCGGCGTGTCGGGTCCCTTGCCGGAGTCGTTGAGGGCGGTGGCGCACACCGTGTGGCCGCCGGGGGAGAGGCCGGCGACGAACGAGTCCACGAACCCGTGGAAGTTGCCGAGGCCGTAGGTCCGCTGGAGCGCGGTCCGCTGCCGGTCGGCGACGGTCGTCCCCACCACCGCGCCGTCGGCCGTGATGACCACCTCGACCGGGTCGGCGCCGGCGTCGGGGTCGAGCGCCCAGCCCTTCACCCGGAGGCGCCCCCGCCTGGACACGGCCTTGAGCAGCTTCCCCTCCGGCGGGGCGGTGTGCTGGACGACCGCCCTCGGGTCACCGGTGCGGGTGCAGGTGACGTCCGTCCCGGCGATCACGTTGTACACCTCGCAGGAGGCGTAGCGAGACCACT
>JAHLKU010000076.1 GCA_020444505.1 Actinomycetota bacterium
CTCACGGTGACCACCTCCGACACGGCGGTGGCGCTCGGCTCCGGCGACGTGCCGGTGGCCGCCACGCCCCGCCTCGCCGCTCTGGCCGAGGAGGCATCCGTCGCCGCCCTGGCCGGGCTCCTCGACGAGGGGCAGACCACCGTGGGGACCCGGGTCGAGATCGACCACCTCGCCCCCTCGCCGCCCGGTGCCCGGGTGGCCGCCACCGCGGTGCTGGCCGCCGTGGACGGCAGCCGCCTGCGGTTCGAGGTGCGGGTGGACGACGAGCACCGGACCGTCGCCCTGGCCGTCGTGCACCGGGCGGTGGTGGACCGCAATCGCTTCCTGGAGGCCCTCCGATGACCTGGATCCTCGTCACCAACGACGACGGCATCGACAGTCCCGCCCTCGTCCCCCTCGCCAGGGCGCTGCAGGCCCTGGCGCCGGTGAGGGTGGTGGCGCCGCACACCGAGCGGTCGTGGATCGGCAAGGCCATCACCCGCTACGACCCGGTCCGGGTGGAGGTGGCCGACCACGGCGGCATCGAGATCCACGTGTGCAGCGGCTACCCCGCCGACTGCGTGCAACTGGGCGTCAACACGCTGTTCGACACGCCCCCGGCCCTGGTGGTGTCCGGCATCAACCTGGGCTACAACCACGGCACCGCCTACGCCCAGTCGAGCGGCACCGTGGGCGCCGTCCTCGAGGCCGGCCTCGCAGGAGTGGACGGCCTCGCCCTCTCCACCGGCACCGGCCGGGACTTCTTCGCCTGGCGCACCCGCGCGCTCAGCGCCGAGTCGCTGCCGATGTGGGAGCGCCTCGCCGCCGTGGGCGCCGACCTGGCGGCCACGATGCTCGAGGCGGGGCCGCAGGGGGCGACGGTGAGCGTGAACATGCCCGACGACGCCGACCTCCACACCGAGCGCCGCCTCACCCGGGTGGCCGACACCGGCTACGACCGGATGTTCCGCGAAGACGCCCCCGGCACCTACGTCCACGACTTCCGGGGCGGCCTCCACCACCTGTCGCCGATGGACGGCACCGACGTCGCAGCCGCCGCCGACGGCGTCGTGGCCGTCACCCCGGTGCGCCCCGTCGCCGCCGGCGTGCTGCCGGGCGCCCTCGATGGGATGCTCCACCCCCGCCTCCCCTAGCATCGGGGCGTTCGTGCAGCGGAGCAGCAACCGTCCCATCGCCATGGCCCTGGCCGCCCTCGTCGTGGCCGTCTTCGCCGCGCCGGCCGAGGCAGGCGAGTACTCACCCGAACTGGCCGCCACCGCAGAGGCGGTGATCGAGGGCCTGGACGCCCTCACGGCACGGGTGGACGCCGGGGTGGCCAGCGCCGACACCCGCATGCACGCCGGGTGGGACACCGCCGTCGCCAGGGCCGTGGACCTGGCCAGCCTGAACCGCCTCGAAGCGGCCATCGCAGAGGCGCGGGTCGAGGCGGTGGCGGTCCTCGACCCACTGGTCGGCCGCCAGTCCACCGGCGCCGTCCCCGCCGCCATCACCGCCGCGCTGTGGGACGAGGACATGAACTGGGTCGAGCGCCGCAACCACCGCGACACGCTCGCCGCCTGGCAACGGTTCCGGGACGCCACCGACCGGGCGCTCGCCGTGCGCGACGTGCTGCGGGACCGCCTCGGCCTGCCGAGCGTCGCCGGGCTCCGGGTGTGCCCCCTGGAGCACCCCGAGCCGTTCCGCAGCGACTGGGGCGACGCCCGCCAGTGGTGGCGGACCCACCGCGGCAACGACATGAACGCCGCCGAGGGCACCCGCCTGGTCGCCATGGAGCGGGGCACCGTCATCCAGATGGGGTGGCACTACCTGGGCGGCAACGGCATCTACGTGCTCGGCGACGTCACCGGCGACGTGTACTACTACGCCCACCTGTCCGCCTACGCCGACGGCATCGAGGTGGGCTCTCCCGTCGAGGCCGGCCAGGTGGTCGGCTACGTGGGCGACACCGGCAACTCGGATGTGCCGCATCTGCACCTGGGATGGATGCCGGAAGCCGGTGCGGTGGACCTCGACCTGCTCACCGACGCCTACCCGATGCTCGTGGAGCTCTGCCTGTAGCCGGGCCCCCTACCCGGCCTCCACCCGCTCCACCGGCACCTTGACCACCGGCTCCGGCTTCAGGAAGCGCATCGAGATCGCCACCAGTTGCTGCAGGATCAGCACCAGCAGCACCAGCATCGCCGGGAAGAACCACGGCGCCAGCGCCACCGTGGGCGGGAGCACGCCCTCCCAGTTGAGGGGCCCCGACGACTGCAGGTTGACGGCGATCGCCTCGAACCCCGATGGAGAGAACGACAGGGCCGGCTGGCCGGGCACGCACTCGTAGCGCGGCAGCAGCCGGGCCACGAACGGCACCTCGAAGCGCACCCACCGGAGCACGTAGCAGTCGCCATCGTGGCTGCCGGTGAGCACGTGGTAGTCGGCGACCACGCCGCCCCGGTCCACCGTGAACGTGCCGCCGGCGACGTCCCCGTCGACGGAGGCGATGTCGGCGCCGGCATCGACCGCCCGGTAGGCGGCCTCCATCTCGTCGGCGAACGCACGTGCCGGCGGGTAGTCGGGGTTGTCGACCTCGCGGCCCAGGGTGACCGGCACCAGCAGGGCCGACGCCACTGCGATCAGCAGCAGGTGACGGGCCACGGTGCGGACGCGGCGGCGGCGCCGGTCGTCCATGCCTGCTGCGGCGGCGGCATCGGAGAACGTGCGGTGGGTGGACGCCGGCACCCCGTCGATCTCGAGGCGCCATCCCTCGTCGAAGCGGATCGCCCGGTACGGGCGGACGGCATGGCGGAATCCGGGCACATGGCCTCCCGGGGCGATTCTACGGCCCGCCCCGTCCCGTACGATGTCGGTGTGACCCATCAACGCTCTTCCGGCATCCTCCTCCACCCCACCTCGCTCCCCGGCCCCTACGGCATCGGCGATCTCGGGCCCGCCGCCGTGGCGTGGCTCGACTGGCTGGCGGCGTCCGGCTGCCGCTCGTGGCAGACGCTGCCGCTGGGGCCCACCGGCTACGGCGACTCGCCCTATGCGTGCTTCTCGGCGTTCGCCGGCAACCCGTACCTGATCTCCCCCGACCTGCTGGCCGCCGACGGCCTCGTCGATGCTCCACCGCCGCCGAGCCTCCCCGACGACCGGGTGGACTACGGCGCGGTGATCCCGTGGAAGCTGGCGCTCCTCGACGAGGCGTTCGAGCGGTTCCGCACCGGGGCGCCCGCGGGACTGTCCGAGGAGCACGCTGCCTTCCGGGAGCGACACCGCGGCTGGCTGGAGGACTACGCCCTGTTCATGGCGATCAAGGCCGACCAGGGCGGCGGCCCGTGGTGGGACTGGCCCGACCCGCTGCGCACCGCCCGCCCCGACGCCCTCGCCGGGGAGGCCGCCCGCCTCGGCATCGAGGTGGAGCGCCAGATGTTCCGCCAGTTCCTGTTCTTCCGGCAATGGGCGGGCATCCGGGAGGCGGCGGCGGCGCGCGGCATCTCCATCATCGGCGACATCCCCATCTTCGTGGCACCCGACAGCGTGGACGTGTGGTCCCGCCCCGACCTGTTCCACCTGGACGACGACCGGCGCATGACGGTGGTGGCCGGGGTGCCGCCCGACTACTTCTCCGACACCGGCCAGTTGTGGGGCAACCCGCTGTACGACTGGGAGGCGCACGCCGCCGAGGGGTACGCCTGGTGGGTGGAGCGGATCCGCCACACCATCGGCATGGTGGACGTGGTGCGCATCGACCACTTCCGGGGCTTCGTGGACTACTGGGAGATCCCCTCCGGGGCGCCCACCGCCGTGGAGGGCCGCTGGGTGGAGGGCCCGGGCCGGGCCGTGTTCGACGCCATCGAGGAGGCGCTCGGCGCCCTGCCCATCATCGCCGAGGACCTGGGAGAACTGCATCCCGGGGTGCCCGCGCTGCGCGACGAGCTGGGCCTCCCCGGCATGAAGATCCTCCAGTTCGCCTTCGACGGGGACCCCGACAACCCCTTCCTCCCCGAGCACTACCCCGAGAACTGCATCGTCTACACCGGCACCCACGACAACGACACCACCCTCGGGTGGTACCGGACGGTGGCGCTGCCCGAGCGCATCCGGGCCCGCAAGGCCGTCGGGGCGTGGGGGCAGGCCGCGTCGATCCCGTGGGAGATGATCGGGGCGGCCTGGCGGTCACGGGCCGGCCTGGCGATCGCCCCGCTGCAGGACGTCCTCGGCCTGGGGACCGCCGCCCGGATGAACACCCCGGCCACGGCGTCGGGCAACTGGCGGTGGCGCTGCGCCGAAGGGGCGCTCACCCCGCGTCTCGCCGCCCGGTTGCGGCGCCTGAACGAGCGGACGGGACGGGCCTAGAGGCCCAACCCCTCGTCGGGGAGCCACTGCGGCCAGTCGTCGAACCACGGCGGCTGGATGATCTCCCGCACCCGGTCGGTGACCCCGATGTACGGCTTCAGGTCGAGCAGCGGCGTGCCGTCGAAGGCGTCGATGTCGGCGACGGTCACCCGGCCCTCCGCCTCGTCCACGTCCAGGATGGGGCACACCGTCACCCCGATCGGGTTGGGCCGGTACTCGGAGCGGCAGGCGAACACCCCGGCCTCGAACCCGGGGGCGTACGGCAGTTCGCACTGCATGATCTCGCGGCTCTGCGGGTCGTCGTGGCCGCTCACCCACCACAGCACCACGACGTGGGAGAAGTCGGCGAGGTGCGCCAGCGCCGGCCGGTACGGCACGTCGATCTGCAGCACGGCGTGGTCGTTGCGGACCACCTTGCCGATCGGGCGGAGGGTGAACGCATCGGCCATCGCTGCCTCCCGGGAGTCCTGGGGTGAAGGTACTCCTGCGGGTGGGTGCGCGGCGGCGCCCCGCCCCGGACCCATGCTCCCGCTGCGGTTCGCGCAGCCGATTCCCCGAGGTAGCCGGCGCAGGCGGCTACCGCTCAGCCGGCGAGGAGCGTCTTGAACGAGCCGGGCCCCGGCTCGAAGGCGGGATCCTCCAGCATGGCGATGGCGGTCTCGGCGTCGAACGCCTCGCCGACGGTGCCGTCGAGGGCGAACAGCAGGAACCGGTCCAGGCCCCGCAGGAACCAGCGGTCGTGGGTGACGGCCACCACCGTCCCCTCGAAGTCGATGAGGGCCCGCTGCAGCGCCTCCGCCGACACCAGGTCGAGGTTGTCGGTGGGCTCGTCGAGCAGCAGGAGGTTGGCGCCGCTCCGCTCCAGCATCAGCACCTGGAGCCGCGCCTGCTGGCCGCCCGACAGCGACTCGTAGCGCTGCTCGGCGGCGCCTGCCAGGCCGTAGCGGCCCAGCACGTTCATCTGCTCGTTGGGCGACCCGCCCATCTGCGCCACCGCTTCGAGGGCGGTGCGGCCGGACAGGTCGGGCCGGTCGTTGGTCTGCACGAACAGGCCCTCCTGCACCCTGGCGCCGAGCGCCCACTCGCCGGTATGCGCCACCGGCTCGCCTCCGAGCAGGCGGACGAAGTGGCTCTTCCCCGACCCATTGGGGCCGATCACCGCCACCCGGTCGCCGAAGTAGATGCCGGCGTCGAACGCTCCGGTGAGCCCGGTCAGCGACAGGCCCTCGCAGCGCACCACCCGGCGGCCCGAGTCGGCGCCGCGCAGGTGCATCGTCACCCGCTGCTCCGACGGCGGGGCCGGCGGCGGCCCTGCGTCCACGAAGCGCTTCCATCGGTTCTCGGCGGCCGCCGCCCGTGAGGCGAGGGCGTCGCTGCTCGCCGCCCGCTCCTTGATCTTGCGGAAGTGGCGGTACAGGCGGCGCTCCTCGTCCTTCCACCGGTCGAGCGCCGAGCCGAGCTGCTCGTTGCGGGCCTGCCGGGCCTCCTCGTAGGTGCGGAACGACCCCCCGTGCACCCAGGCGCCGGACGCCTCGATGGTCACCAGCCGGTCCACCGCGTCCGACAGCAGCTCCCGGTCGTGGCTCACCACCAGGATCGTCTTGTGCGACGCCCGGATCTGCTGCTCGAGCCAGCGCTTCGCCGGCACGTCCAGGAAGTTGTCCGGCTCGTCCAACAGCAGGGCCTCGGCGTCGGACGCCAGCAGCGCCCCCAGCGCCATCCGCTTGCGCTCGCCCCCCGACAGCGTGGTGATGAGCCGGTCGGCCGCCGCGGCGAACGGCTGCCGCAGCACGTCGGTGCAGGCGGCGTCCCACTGCGCCTCCACCTCGAAGCCGTGGACCTCGGCCCACTCACCCAGGGCCCCGGCGAGGGCGAGGCCGGTCTGCTCGGTGGGCGCCGCCGCATTGGCCTGCTCGGCCTCGTGCAGCCGCAGGGCCGCCTCCTCCACCCTGGGCCCCGCCAGCGAGGCGAGGAACTCCCGCACCGTCACCGGGTCGTCGGCCTGGCCGATCGACTGCGGCATGTACCGCACCGAGCCGTCCACCGCCACCACCCCCTCCTCCGGTTCGTAGACGCCGGCGACGATCTTCAGCAGCGTGGACTTGCCGGTGGCGTTGTCGCCGATCAACCCGACGTGGGCGCCGGTGTCGACGCGGAACGACACGTCGAAGAACAGGGTCTCCCCCCCGGGGTGCCCGAAGGAGATGCCGGCGACGGTGATGGCCATGGGAGATCCGTTTGCGAGGGGTCCGCCGCACGATGCTACGCCGCTAGCGTCGGGGCATGGACGAGACCCTCATCGGCGGCCTGGTCGGCGGCGGATCGATGTTCTTCGCCGGCCTGCTCATCATGTGGCTGGCCGCCCGCATGGCCGACGGCCGCTTCCGCCGCAACAAGTGGGCCGGCATCCGCACCCCCTCCACCATGAAGAGCGACGAGGCGTGGAGGGTGGCCCACGAGGCGGGGGCCCCGGCGATGAGCGCCGCAGGCACCCTGGGCGCCGCAGGCGGCATCACCGGCATCATCGCCGCCTTCCTCGGCTTCGGTGAGGGCGTCGTCGTGGGCCTGATCCTGATCGGCGCCGCGCTGATGACGGTCCTGCTGATCGTCGCCACGGTCAAGGGGGCCCGGGCGGCGCGGGAGGCCGACTGACCCATGGACCCGCTCACGGGCGACGCCGACCCGTTGGCACGCCTCGGCAAGGCGGAGATCCGCGACCTGGTCGGCAAGGGATGGCTCACCCACGACGGCATGTGGTTCGCCGCCGCGGCGGCGATGCTCGGGCCGGAGGAGGCCAATCGCCTGAACTTCGCTGCCATCGAGGCGATGACCCCCTTCGAGGTGGACCGCCTCGCCGACGCCCTCGGGGGGCGCCCCGGCCCCGGCGCCGACGCCGGTGACGTGAGGGACTTCCTGGTCCGGGGCCTGCAGACGCTGCTGCCCGCCTCGGTGACCGGGCCCATCGAGGTGGCCGCCCCCGACGCCGCCACGATCCGCCTCACCTGGCCCCCCGGCGAGTGCTTCGCCTACCGGGGCATGCAGCGCATCGGCATGGCCGGGTCGTACGACTGCGGCGTCGTCTACCGGTTGGAGCGGTGGCTGCACCTGCTCGGCATCCACTTCGAGACCGACCCGCCCACCGGGAAGTGCCGCGGCAGCGACACCGCACCGTGCGTCACCGAGTTCCGATTCGGGGCGGGCTGACCGCTCACCGCAGCGGGCACCTCGCTCCGCTGCCGTCCTGCGCGTACGCTCGGCGGCATGGCACACATCGACGAGGCGGCGCGTGAACGCCTCGAGACCGACCTGGTGGGATGGCTGACGACGGTGGCCCGGGACGGCACCCCGCAGTCGTCGCCGGTCGCCTTCCTGTGGGACGGCGAGCACGTGCTGATGTGGTCGGAGCCCGAGGCCCCCAAGGTGGCCAACCTGGTGGAGAACCACCGCTGCTCGTTCCACCTGAACAGCGACGAGCACGGGTTGGGGGTGGTGTCGATCGAGGGCACCGTGCACCTGCCGCCCGACGGGCCGCGCTGGAACGAGGTGCCCGCGGTGACAGAGAAGTACGCCGAGGTGTTCTCGCTGGTGTGGCACATGGACCTGGACGACACCGCAGACCAGTTCCGCCAGCAGATCGTGCTCACACCCAACCGCATCCGGGCCTGGTAGCGGCGCTCCCAAGCGAGC
>JAHLKU010000077.1 GCA_020444505.1 Actinomycetota bacterium
CCTCGGTGATGGCGGGCTTGAAGGTCTCCCAGGCGTGCATCACCAGGCCGATCCCCCACCCGGCCAGCACCCAGACCGGCCAGAAGTGGGCGTCGGGGTTGCTGACGTACCAGACCACGATCAGCAGCCCGTTGACCAGCAGGTACACCACCACGTGGGTCCAGAAGTCGCGCTTGTCCCGCAGCCGCTTGATGGCGGCCTCGCGGCGCTCGGTGTCGTCCATGTCGGCTCCCGTCGGTGTCGTTCGCCGCCGAGGCTACGCGGCGGCTACCCGTCGAGGGAGACCACCTCGACGAGCGGCTCGGTCGGATCGGCGCCGCTGACGTCGCCCTGGCCGGTCGCCGGGTCGTACGTGCCGTCGTGCACGAAGGCCGACACCCTGCCGGACAACGTGTCGCCGTCGAACTCACCGGCCGGGATCAGCCAGAGCACGGTGTCCTCGAACAGCAGCGCCCGCGCCCCGGAGGGGAGCGGCGGGCCCAGCGGCTCGGTGACCAGCAGTTCTCTGGTCCCGTCGGCGTGGATGAGCACCTGGTACCAGCGGTCGGTGTCCCGGAAGAAGTCCCACTCGTAGTCGCCCTGGTACTGCCAATCGTCCGAAGGGTCGCCGTTCGACTCGAACACGGCTGCGTACACGTACTCGGCGCCGTCGCCGTCCACCGCCAGCGGACCGGAGAGGGTCTCCATCACCACGACCACGTCGCCCCCGGGGATCGGCTGCACCTCGTCGGCGCAGACGGTGGTCACGGGGAGCGCGTCGAGGTCGGGGAGCGACACCGTCGCTCCGCACTCGAACACCGAGTAGTTGAGGTTCACGTCCAGCCTCGGCTGGGTGATGCGGACCCGCGCCATCACCGAATCCCACAGGTCCACGTTGGGCTGGTACAGCCCGGGCAGCACGCCGGGGATCGACCAGATGCCGTCGTGCATGCCGTCTTCGAGCACCGAGTCGAGGAACGCCCCGACCACGCCCTGCGGCACGCCCAGGTAGCGGGACAGGAGGTTCACGGTGCTGCCGTAGCGGGTGTCGATGCAGAGAGCGTCGGCCTCGTTCACGTAGGTGATCGTGGCGCCGCCGGCCGGCACCACCACGACCCGGCGCCCGTCGGCGAGCCTGGTCGAGAAGGCGACGCTGCCGGCCGGCAGGTACACCTCGACGTCGAACCCGTAGGTGCCGAGCCCCGCGGCGTCGCAGGTGAACAGCGCCTCGCCCCAGAAGATCTCCACGAACTCGGGGAACAGCCCGGTGTCGTCGCGGCCCACCGCCTCGTCCGGGTAGTGCACGTAGGAACCGACCGAGGAGTCCTCGAGGATGTCCACCACACCGGAGGCGGTCGCGTACGGGTCGATGTCGATGCCGTCGATGAGCGGCTGCACCTTCACCAACCCGGTGTCCTCGTCCCAGTAGCCGTCGCGCCACTGGATGCGGGCGGCGGCGTTCATGAGCGGCCGGGTGCGGCGGTCGTAGATGCCCCAGCTGCCCCACCAGACGGCTCCGACCGGGGCGACGATCTCGTCCGGCCAGATGGAGAGCCCGTCGGGGCTGCCCACGATCACGAGCCGGGAGAAGTGCGGCACCTGCGCCGTCAGTGTCATGGTGCCGGCGGTCACATCGACCCGGGTGGACAGGGCCTCGTACTCGCCGTCGTCGTTCTCGACGGCGACCACCAGCAGCGGCAGCGGCTCGGCCGGGTCCACCGTCATCCCGGTGTCGAACGTCGCCACCACCGGGGTCTCGAAGGTGGCGCCGTCCGGGCCGAGGTCGTAGGTGCCGAGGACGAGGGCGACGTCGTCCACCCCGGCCTCGGCGGCGGTGATCTCGGCCACCGTCACCTGCGGTGCGCCGGCAGGCACCTTGAGCCCGAGGCGGCCGTCGGGGCTGACGACGGTCTGCGGCCCGGCGGTGGCGCCGGTGGTGGAGGCCGCGCCGGCGGCGGTGGTGGAGGCGGCGTCCCCGCCGTCGCCTCCGCACGCGGCGGTGACGAGTCCGAAGGCCAGCAACGCGGACAGCAGGCGTCGTGCCGTCATGGATCACCCCTCCCTGGCAGGGGGCAACCATACCGGCGGGCGCCCACCTCTGCCCGGGGGGGCTACCGGGGTGCTGCGCCGTCGAACGGCAACGCGTAGGGTTGGGCCTGATCGTCTGGCACGCACCGGGTGCGCGCTCCTCTGGGATTCGATCGCGAACCGATTCGGGGGGATGGGTGCCGGACTCGATCGCACCACGGCACATCGAAGTCGCTGTGGCATGCGAGATCACCGTGCGATCGGTGACTCCCTCCCGGCGACGACAAGGGGGAGGCGCATGCCGTTCGTGAAGCGGGACCTGGTGGTGGAGGCGCCACCTCTGGCGCCCAAGAGCGCCCAGTGGGAGGTGCGGCAGGAGTTGACGTGGGAGGGAGTCGCCCTGCCTCTCCGGGAGTCACCGGGCGATCCCTATCCCACGGAACGCAGGAGGCTCATCTACTCCGTCGCGCCCGGATCGACGACCGACTTCGCGTCGATCCCGAGGATCTTCTGGTGGATCCTCGCCCCGTGGAAGCGGATCTACGTCCGGCCGGCGGTCCTCCACGATCGGCTGTCTCGCCCCAAGGAAGCCCCGCCGGTGCCCCAGTACGAGGCGGATCGCGTCTTCCGGATCGCCATGAGAGAGGAGCAGACCCCGTTTGCGCTCCGTTGGATCATGTGGGCGCTCGTCCGTTGGCGCCGGTTCGACCTGTTCAGGAGCGTGCGGACCGCAGGGCCGTGGCAGATGCTGGGCGCCCTCGCGCTCTCGGTGCTCGCGAGTGCCGTGGCCGGACCGATCGGGCTGTTGATCCTGGGTTTCTGGCTGGTGTTGAACGTCGCCGGATGGCTGCTCGACCGGGTGACCTACCCCCTGATGAAGGCGAAGTACGAGTGGCCGCGCTGGCTCGCGGTGGTCGCAGGTCTGCTGATGGTCGGGGCGGCGGCCGGGCTCCTCGTGGTCGGTCTCGCCAACGAGTGGGCGTCCTGGTCGGGTTGGTACCCCTACGTCTGCGCCGTGCTGATCGCCGTCGGCATCACCTTCACCGGGCCGAGCCCGGAGGAACCCGAGGTGGTCGAGTTCACCGTCGCCACGTGGTGAGCGCGGCAGGAGAGGAGTCGGAGTGGCCGGACACGTGCAGTGGGGCAACGGGATCACACTCGACCATGCAGAGGACGTGACGGTTCACAGACCGCGCGAGGCACTGCTCGACGCACAGGAAGATGCCCTCGACGCCGCACTGAGCCTGATCCACCAGCAGGAACCGCTCGGATGGGAATCCGACGCCGATGGAGCCGAGGACCTCGCGGCGACGATCGCGTCCATCAACGACATCGCCCCGATCGAGGCCGCGATCCCGTTCGAAGCCGCTCCACGCGTCGGATGGCACCCGCGCGGCGCCGACATCATCGTCACCGTCGAGTCTCCCCGGGAGCAGGAGCACCTCCTGCTTGCGTTCGACCAGGGGGTGTACCGATGGGTGTACCCATCCGACGACTCCGGCGACACCCCCGACGGGCCGTCCTCGCGCGAGGTGTTCTCGTACTCCGGGCCCTCGTCGGAAGGAGTGGGTGGCGGCGCGGATCTCCACACCCTCGCCACCGTCTCCGAGATGTGGAGCATCGGCCGCAAGGCCCTGCTGTTCCTGTTCCGGAAGCCGGCGGAGTGGGCGACCAAGAAGATCGTGGAACTCCTCGATCGGCGGATCGAACCCGGCCTGGTGCGGTGCGCCGAGGAGGACCCCTCGACATGGCGCCACGTCGCGCCGGAATCCCTGGACCTTCCCGATTCATCATCCGCGCTGCTGCTCATCCACGGATTCCTGTCGAACACCGAGAAGGCGTTCGATGGGCTCGCAGGGAGTTCCATCATCAGCGACGCAACGACGAAGTACGACGTGGTGCTCGGCTTCGATCACCCCACGCTCAGCGTCGACCCCGGGGCGAACGCGTCGGAGCTCCTGCGTCTGCTCCACCGGCTCCCCGCCTCACAGCACCGGTTCGATGTCATCACGCACAGCCGCGGCGGCCTCGTCTATCGATCCCTGGTCGAGACGATGCAATCGCAGATCCCGCCGAGCATGCGGATCGGACCGGCAGTGCTCGTGGCAGGGCCGCAGGCCGGCACCACCCTGGCCGCCTACGACAACTGGAAGACCCTGTTCGACGTCTGCTTCAACATCCTCAACCGCATCCCGGGGTGGGCATCCAAGTTCCTGGAGAGCCTGCTCGTCCTCGTCCATGCCCTCACCAGGTCGGCCACGGCGAACCCGGCCGTCGCTCCCGGCATCCATGCGCTCGGGCCCGGGTCTCCCTTCCTGAGGGGGCTGAACCGTCACACCCCCAAACCGCCCGGCCCCTACTTCGCGATCGACTCCAACTTCGAGCCGGCCAACCAGGTCTTCCGGGTGCTCGATGAGGCAGTGGACCGGTTCTTCGGCGGAGGGAACGACCTCATCGTCGATACTGCGTCGATGATCTCCATCGACGACGTGGATGTACCGGCCGGCCGTCGACTGGACCTCTCGCCAAGCCCTGTGCATCACTTCGGGTACTTCGACGACGGGCGCGTCCGGCAGGCCATCCGGCAGTGGATGAGCATCCCGTAGCGAGTGCTCCCCCCGCCGGATCGGCACGACGGTGATCGGAGGCGGCTACCCCTGCCCCGCGTCCCCGTCGTCACCCACCATGACCACCAGCGGCCAGCGGTTGCCCGCCTCGTCGGCGGCGGTCAGCAGCACCCGCCACCCGCCCGGCACCCGCGCCGCACCCACCAGCCGCTGCTCGCTCCCCCACCCCGCCGCCGCCCCCAGCGCACCGTCCACCACCACCTGCGGCGGCTCCTCCGACTCCGACGGCCACCCCTCCGCCGTCGGGCCCGCCGGCACCACCACCGGTGCCGGCAGGTCCAGCACCACCGACCCCCCCGCCTCCGACACCGCCACCCGCACCTCCACCGCCCGCACCGCCAGCCGCTGGAACCCCTGCTCCGGCGGCGCCCCCAGCAACCGGTACGCCACCCCCACCACGAACGTCCCGTCCGCCCGCTCCTCCACCCGGAACGCCCGCGCCCACTCCACGTACGACAGGCCCGCCCCCGAATCCTGCGGCATCACCGGCAACACCACCCCCGCCGGCAACGCCCCCCGGATGTCCGCCGTCCCGTTCGGCTCCAGATCGGCCGTGAAGTAGTCCGTCACGAACCACTCGGCGCGCGCGATGGCGGCGCGCCGGGCCAGGTCGGGTGGGAACGCCATCAGGTCGGCCTCCGAGTACAGGACCGGCGGCGCCACGGTGGTGGTCGTCGTGGTGGGGGCCGCGGGTGCCACCGTGCCCGCCGGCAGGGTGGACGGCGGCGCGCCGGCGGCCGACGCGGCGGTCACCGGCGCTGCGGCCGCGCCCGTATCGGCGGGCGCCGTGGAGGGCGAGGCGAACATCCTGGCCACGATCACGCCCAGCACCAGCGCCGCCAGCGCCCCCGCCACCAGGTACAGGAATCGCCGGCGCCCGTCGTCGGGCGGGGCCAGCAACTCGCCCCAGGGGATGTGCTCGACCTCTTCGTGCTGGTCGTCCACGGACGACTCCTCTCGCGACGACGAGGGGAAGCACCGTGAACGTATCGGCCTCGCAAGGCGGCGACAAGGGGCCTGGGAGGAGGCCGGTCTCCGAAGGGATCCACGCCCCTGATCGAGGAGCGGTTCCTAGCCGGAGCACACCGGGTCGAAGTTGTCCCTGAGGAACCGCTCGGCCGCCTCTCCTCCCGGTGTGAGATCCGCCTCGCGCTCACAGAGCAATCGATCGAACTCGCCTTCGTCGCACAGATCGTCGATCCGCGCAACCAAGGCGAAGGCGGTCTCCATCCACTCATTGCCGGCAGCGTCGTCCTCCGCGGAGGCCGACTCCATGTCCGCGTCGGTCCTATCGCCGATCACATCAAGGACTTCGCCGGTGATCTCGGTGAACTTGTCGGCAAGGTCGGCGCAACTGGTCGCATCAGCGGGATCCGGCGCCGACCCCGACGCGTCGTCTCCACAACCCACCATCGACCAGGCCACGAGAGCAACCGCGACAACCACCCAACGACCCCGCATAGGACCCTCCCTTCCAGGAGCGCAATCGTCTGGGCCCCGCCCGGGCTCGACGCCTGCCGAGGACTCGCCCTCCCATCATGCCCCGGCACAGCCCCCTTCTGACCCTACCGGTCGATCCCGTGCCGGGAGAGTGCCGGAGTCGGCGCATGTGCCACCGGCCCGTTTGCCGGAGGCTCCCGGCGTGCCGCCGCCCGGGGTGGCACAGGTCGAAGACCTGCCCCGTCGTAGCGAGGTCGGAGCCTCACGAAGGCGCGGTCTATCGCCGGGAGAGGCCGGGCCGATACGATCGGATACGCTCGGCGAGAGGATTGGAGGCAGCCGATGGCGCTCGTCGCCGGCGTCGACACGTCGACGCAATCCACGAAGGTGCTGATCGTCGACCCGGCGTCGGGCGAGGTGGTGGCCTCGGGCCGCAGCGCCCACACCGTCGCGGGCACGGGCGGCACTCGAGAGACCGACCCGGAGGTCTGGTGGAAGGCGCTGCGCGACGCCATCGCCCAAACGGGCCGCGCGGGCGAGATCCAGGCGGTCTCCGTGGCGGGCCAGCAGCACGGGCTGGTCGTCCTGGACGAGGCAGGGCGGCCGCTGCGTCCGGCCAAGCTCTGGAACGACACGGACTCTGCCGACGACGCACGCCGCATGGCGGCCGAACTCGGTGGCCCGTCGTGGTGGGCCGAGCACATCGGACTGGTGCCCGTGGCGTCCTTCACGGCGACGAAATGGGCCTGGCTGCGGCGAGTCGAGCCCGACACCGCGGCGGCGACCCGGGCGATCAGGCTCCCCCACGACTTCCTCACCGAACGCCTCACGGGCGCCGGCGTGACCGACAGGGGCGATGCCTCCGGCACGGCGTGGTGGTCGACGGCCACCGAGGACTACGCCCCCGAGGTGCTCGACCATCCGAGCCAGCAGGTCGATCCCGCGCTGCTCCCCATCGTCCTCGGACCGCAGCAGCCTGCGGGCGAGGTGACGCCGGAAGCCGCAGCCTTCCTGGGCCTCCGCCCGGGGATCCTCGTCGGCCCCGGGACCGGCGACAACGCCGGTGCTGCGGTCGGCCTGGGCCTCGCCGCCGGAGAGCCGGTGATCAGCCTGGGGACGTCGGGCACCGCCTACCTGAGCTCGGCGACGAGGACGGCCGACCCTACGGGCACGGTGGCGGGTTTCGCAGACGCCACCGGTCGCTTCCTCCCCCTCGCGGCGACCCTCAACTGCACGCTCGCCGTCGACCGCATCGCCGGCTGGCTCGGGCTCGACCGCGACGAAGCCGCCGAGCGCACCGATGTCGTCGTGCTGCCGTACCTCGACGGGGAGCGCACCCCCAATCTGCCGAACGCCGCCGGCTCGATCACCGGCCTGCACCACGCCACCGAGCCGGCCGAGATCCTCCTCGCCGCCTACCGTGGCGCCGCCCTCTCCCTCCTCGAGGCGCTCGAGGTGATCGATGCCCACAGCTCCGGGATCGAGGAAGGCGTTCCGATCACCCTCATCGGGGGCGGTGCGCGGGGTGCCACGTGGCGCCGTGTGATCCGCGAGCTGTCGGGGCGGCCCATCCGGATCCCGGCGGCGACGGAGCTCGTCGCCCTCGGAGGTGCCGCCCAGGCGGCCGCCGTCCTCGCCGGCGAAGCCCCCGAGGACGTCGCCAGACGGTGGGGGACGAAGGAAGGGAAGCTCCTCCCGGCGGTGCAACCCGACACCGCCTCCGTCGACCGCATCCACCGGGTGCGGGCCAAGCTCTCCGAGCTGAACGCAACGCCACCGGTCAGCCCGTCCTAGGTGACC
>JAHLKU010000004.1 GCA_020444505.1 Actinomycetota bacterium
CCGCGGCGGGAGCGGGCTCTGCGGCGGCTTCCTCGGCGGGGGCGGCCTCCTCGGCGGGGGCGGCCTCCTCGGCAGGCGCGGCCTCGCCGGCCACGGCCTCCGGGGCCGGCTCCTCGGTCTTCACCGCCTCCGGGGCGCTCTCGGGCGCCGCGGCATCGGCGGTCTCGGGCGTCGTCTCGCCGTCGGCGTCGGCCGTGATGCCGTCGTCGTCAGCGGGCGCGTGCGTCGTCTCTTCGGTCATGTGGTTGGGTTCACTCCTGAATGGAAGCTCCTCGGCGCGGGGCCGAAGGCGGGTGGAACGATACCACAGGGGTCGGGCACAGCCGCCGTTCAGCCCTTGGCGTCGCCCAGCGTCCGCCCCGTCGCCATGTCCACCAGCAGCGGCACCTTCAGGGAGGACACGCCCTCCATGACCTCCCGAATCAGCGCCGACACCGCGTCCACCTCGGCGTCGGGGACCTCGAAGACCAGTTCGTCGTGCACCTGGAGCAGCATGGCCGTCTCGAACCCTCCGGCGTCCAGGCGGGCGTCGAGTTCGATCATCGCCTGCTTGATGATGTCGGCGGCCGCGCCCTGGATCGGGGCGTTGAGCGCCATCCGCTCCCCCGCCTGGCGGATGCGGAAGTTGCCGGACGACAGCTCCGGCAGGTACCGGCGGCGGCCCATGATGGTGGTGGTGTACCCGTCGTTCCGGGCGCGCTCCACGATGCCGTCCATGAACTCCCGCACCCGGGGGAACTGGGCGAAGTAGGCGTCCATGTGCTCCTGGGCGTCGTCGGTGGAGATCTCCAGGCGCTGCGCCAGGCCGTAGGCCTCCATGCCGTACAGCAGCCCGAAGTTGATGGTCTTCGCCCGCCGCCGCAGATCGGGGTCCACGTCGTGGGGGTCGGCCCCGAACACCCTGGCGGCGGTCGCGGTGTGGATGTCCTGCCCGCTGCCGAACGCCTCCAGCAGCCCCGGGTCCTCGCTGAGATGCGCCAGGATCCGCAGTTCGATCTGGCTGTAGTCGGCCACCACGAACACATGGCCCCCTGCGGCGACGAAGGCACGGCGGATGGTGCGGCCCTCTTCGGTCCGGATGGGGATGTTCTGCATGTTGGGGCGCTCGCTCGACAGCCGTCCCGTGGCCGCCCCCGTCTGGTTGAACACGCAGTGGATGCGGCCGTCCGGCCCGATCAGCGGCAGCAGCCCGTCCACGTAGGTCGAACGGAGCTTCTCGAGCGCCCGGAACTCCAGCAGCCGCTCCACGACCGGGTGCTCCTCGGCCAGCTTCTGCAGCACCGAGGCATCGGTGGACGGTGCGCCCTTGGGCGTCTTCTTCAACACCGGCAGGCCGAGCCGGTCGAACAGCACCTCGCGCAGCTGCAGGGTCGAGTTGACGTTGAACGGCTCGCCCGCCGCCTCGTGGATCTGCTGCTCCAGCGTGGCGAGCCGGTCCCGCAGGCTCTGCCCCAGCTCCTCGAGGTAGCCGCGGTCGGCCCCGATGCCGGCCTCCTCCATGCGCGCCAGCACCCGGACGAGCGGGAGCTCCAGGTCGCGCAGCACCCCGGCGCCGCCCCTCGCCTCCAGCTGCTCCGTGAGCGGCTCCACCAGCGCGGCCACGGCCAGGGCCCGGCGCCCCGCCCCCTCCAGATCGGGGCCGGTGTCGTCGAACGCCAGCGTCCCCTGGGCGCCGTCCTCCGCGCGCTCCTCGGGGGGCCCGATCTCGAGGCCGAGGACGCTGCCTGCGAGGTCGGCCAGGTCGGGCGCCCGCTCCGCGGGGTTGATCACGTAGCCCGCCAGCGACGTGTCGAACGCCAGTCCCTGCAGGTCGAGGCCCATCTCCAGCAACGCGCGCACCAGCGGCTTGGCGTCGTGGGCGTGCTTGGGCACCGCCGGGTCGGCCAGGGCCGCCTCCAGCGGTCCCAGGTGCTCGGCCCCCACGTACCAGGCCTCGTGCGCGCCGGCGGCCACGGCGAGCCCGGCGAGCGCGCCGTCGTCCCACACCGGCTCCACCGCCAGCGGGCCGCCGGCGACCCCCACGAGGCGCTCGGGGTCCGACACCACCGACACCTCCACGTCCAGCGCCTCGTCGGCCTCGGGGGCGGCGGCGCCACCGAGATCCTGGAGCCGGGACCACAGCGACCGGAACGCGAGGGCGTTGAACACCTCCCGCACCTCTGCGGGGTCCCACGGCTCGAGCCGCAACTCCTCCGGTGATTCCTCCACCGGCACCGAGTCGACCAGCCAGGTGAGGCGCCGGTTCAGGAACACCTGCTCCCGCGCCGCCTCCAGGTTCTCTCGCAGCCGCGGGGTCTGATCCTCGAGGTGCTCGTACACCCCGTCCAGGTCTCCGTACTCGGCGATCAGCTTGGTGGCGGTCTTCTCCCCCACCCCGGGCACGCCCGGCAGGTTGTCGCTGCTGTCGCCGCGCAGCGCGGCGTAATCGGGGTACTGGTCGGGCCGGATGCCGTACTTGCCCTCGATGTAGGCGGCGTCGGCCACGATCGTGTCGCTGATCCCGCGGCGGGTGTAGACCACCTTGATCCGGTCGTCGATCAACTGGAAGGCGTCGCGATCGCCGGTCACCACCAGCACGTCCCACCCCGCCTCGGCGGCGCGCCGGGCGAGGGTGCAGATGATGTCGTCGGCCTCGAACCCGGGCGCCTGCAACTGGGCGAACCGCAGCGCGTCGGCCACCTCATGGATCAGCGGGACCTGGCTCCGGAACAGGTCGGGGGCAGCGCGGCGGTTTGCCTTGTAGTCCTCGTACGCCTCACTGCGGAACGTGGCCGCCGGCGTGTCCCACGCCACCGCCAGGGCGTCGGGGTGCTCGTCGCCGAGCAGTTTGATGGCCATCGAGGTGAAGCCGAACACGGCGTTGGTCACCTGGCCGGCGGGGGTGGCGAGATCCGTGGGGAGGGCGTAGAAGGCGCGGTAGGCGAGGCTGTGGCCGTCGAGCAGGGCGAGCGTGGGCATCCGGGCGATCTTAGGGATCGGGCGGGCCCAGCCGCTGCAGCAGGCGCTCGCGCTTCCACTCCAGCCGCTCCCGCTTCGCCGCCAGCAACCGCAGCGCCCGCCGGAACCTGGCCACGTCGGCGGCGGTCATCCTGGCGTCCTCCCGTTCGATCGGGCCGCCCACGGCGGCGTCACGCCGGGCGTCGTCGTCGAGGTGCAGCAGGACGTCGAGTTCGGCGGCGGTGCGCCGCTCCTCCTCGCGCAGGCGATCGATGTCGTCGGTGAGGCGGAACAGGCGGTCGTGGAGTCGGGTCATGGCGTCGCCCCACTCAAGCACCCGGCGACCGCTACGGCGGGCACCACGCGGCTCGTGCGGTACCGGGAGGGGGACTCGAACCCCCACGGGCTTGCGCCCAACGGATTTTGAGTCCGTCGCGTCTTCCATTCCGCCATCCCGGCGCGGGACGGATCATATCGGCGCCGCGCTGCGCTCAGAGCGCCCAGGGGCCGAGGTCGAGGCAGTAGAGGCCCCAGAGCGCCGCTCCCGCGCCGGCGGCTGCGGCGGCGGCGACGAACGCCACCGCGATCGGCGACCATCCCTCCCGGGTCCACCGGACCTGAGCGCGGAGGACGAGGGCGGTGGCCGCCGCAGCCAGGAAGCCGGGGACGACCAGCTCCCAACCGCGCTGATCGGCGGTGAGCCATTTGCTCCACGACGCGCCGCGCTCCCACGGGTCCACCCTGGCGACGGCGACGGCCCCCACGGCTGCCACCCACAGGAGGAACGCCACGAGGGGGGCCCCGGAGACCCGGCGGGCCGGCAGGCCGGGACCCGGCGAGTCGTCCCGCGCAGGGGTGTGCTCCACCACGACGTCCACGGCCTCCGACTGCGGTTCGTCCGCCATCACTGCTCCCTCCGCCCGGCGTCCGTGCCTAGAAGGGGAGGAACCCGACGACGATGGCCCACAGCACCACGACGAACACGCCTGCGCGCAGCGCGGCGCTCTCCACGACGGCTCCCTTGTCTCAACCCACCACGGAGCGTAGCAGCCGCCACCACCCCGGGTCGGCGGGTCATGCCCGTCGGAAACGGTTCGTGATCGGGAGGCGGCGGTCCCGGCCCAGCGCCTTCGAGGTGATGCGCACCCCGGGCGCCGCCTGGCGCCGCTTGTACTCGCTGCGGTCCACCAGGGCCACCACCCGTTCCACGGTCTCCCGGTCGAACCCCTCGGCGACGATCGACGACGGCGTCCGGTCCCCTTCCACGTAGGCCTCGAGGATCGGGTCGAGGATGGCGTAGGGCGGGAGCGAATCGGTGTCCATCTGATCGGGGCGCAACTCGGCGGACGGGGGCTTGTCGATGGTGCTGCGGGGGATCACCTCGCCGTCCCGGTTGCGCCACTCCGCCAACCGGTACACCCCCTGTTTGAAGACGTCCTTCAGCACGGCGTAGCCGCCCACCATGTCGCCGTAGAGGGTCGCGTAGCCGACGCTGTACTCCGACTTGTTGCCGGTCGCCAGGACGAGGCCCCCGAACTTGTTGGACAGCGCCATCAGGATGGTGCCGCGCACCCGCGCCTGCAGGTTCTCCTCGGTGACGTCGGGCGCTGCGCCGTCGAAGGCAGGCGCCAGCGCCCCGAGGAACCCCTCGAACGGCGCCTCGATGGGAACCTCGTCGAACCGGATGCCGAGGTGTTCGGCGAGTGCCCGGGAGTCCGACACCGAGCCCTCCGACGAGTACCGGCCCGGCATGGTCACCCCCCAGACGTGCTCCGGCCCGAGCGCATCCGCGGCGACGGCGGCGGTCAGCGCCGAGTCGATGCCGCCCGACAGGCCGACCACCACGTCGGAGAACCCGTTCTTGCGGACGTAGTCGCCCAGGCCCAAGCACAGCGCCCGGTAGACCTCCTCGTCCTCGGGGAGCACCGGGTGGCTCTCGGGAGGGGGCTCCGGGTCGCCCTCCAGGAGGTCGCCCCTGCTCACCGTGACCGCCTTGACGCCGCTGCGGCCCTCCTCTGCCAGGGGGACGTCCACCCAGAACAGGTCCTCCTCGAACTGGGGCGCCCGGTACCGCAACTCGCCGCCGGCGTCGAACACCATGCTCTGGCCGTCGAAGACCAGCTCGTCCTGCCCTCCCACCAGGTTCAGGTACACCAGCGGGACGCCGGCCGCCCGGGCCCGCTCGGCGAGCATCGCCGCCCGCTCCGCGGCCCGGCCGACGTGGAACGGCGAGCCGTTGATGTTCAGCAGGATGTCGGCCCCCGCGGCGGCCTGGTCGGCGGGAGGCCCGTCCTCCACCCAGATGTCCTCGCACACCGACACGCCTGCGTAGACCCCGTTGATCTCCCACAGCGCCGCCCGGTCCTCGCCGGCCACGAAGTAGCGGTCCTCGTCGAAGACCCCGTAGTTGGGCAGCAGGTGCTTGTGGTAGATCCCGCGCACCCGGCCTCCGTGCAGCAGCGCCGCCGAGTTGTGCACCCGGGTGTGCCCGGCGTCGTCGCGTGCCCTGCCGGCCGCCCGATCGACGAAGCCGACGACGGTGGTGGTCTCACCCGCCTCCTTCGCCAGGCGGTGGAGCGCCTCGATGCCGGCGGCCACGAACCCGTCGCGGAGGATGAGGTCCTCGGGCGGGTAGCCGGTGATGGCCAGCTCCGGCAGCAGCAGCACGTCGGCCTGCGCCTCCTCCGCCCACGCCATCGCCTCGGCGATGCGCGCCGCGTTGCCGTCGATGTCCCCCACCGTCAGATTGAGTTGGGCCCCGGCGACCCTCATGAAGTCCATGCCGGGCAGGGTAGACCCGCCCGGGGCGGTTCAGGACCGGCGCATCGCGGCGGCGAATGCGGCGCCCGCCTCGCGCAACCCGTCGGCGGCAGCGGCTGCGTCGGGGGCCTCGAGCACCCGGCGGACCAGCGCCGTGCCCACGATGACCCCGTCGGCGACACGGGCGGCGGCGGCCGCCGCCCGCGGCGTGGCGATGCCCACCCCGAACACCAACGGCAGGTCGGTGAGCGCCCGCACCCGCGCCGACATGCCCGCCGCCCACTCGCTCACCCCGGCCCGCTCCCCCGTCACCCCCATCTCGGCTACGCCGTACACGAACACCGGGCCCGCGTCGACGACGGCCCGCAGCCGCTCCTCCGACGTGGTCGGCGCAGCGAACAGCACCACCCCGACCCCTCTGGCGGCTCCGGCGGCCACGAACGGGGCCGCCTCGTCCACCGGCAGGTCGGCGGCGATGACGGCGTCCACCCCGGCGTCGGCCGCCATCCCCATGAAGGCGTCGAGGCCGGTCCGCAGGATCGGGTTGACGTAGGTCATCACGGCGCACGGCTTGCCGGTGGCCTCGCGCACCCGCCGGGCCACGCCGAGACCGCCGGCCAGCGTCGTCCCGGCGCCGAGCGCGGCGGCGCCGGCGGCCTGGATCACCGGGCCGTCCATGAGCGGGTCGGCGTACGGCAGGCCCACCTCGAACCCGTCGGCCCCGGCCTCGCCCAGCGCGGCGAACAGGTCCACCGAGGCGGCGGGATCGGGGAGCCCGGCCATCAGGTACGGCAGGAACGCGGCGCGGTCGTCCGCTGCGGCGGCGGCGAACCTCTCGGCGAAGCTCACCCCGACCCCCTCATCCGGGAGACCTGCTCGACGTCCTTGTCGCCCCGGCCCGACAGCGTCACCACCACGGTCGTGCCGGCGAGCGACTCCCGCTCCCTCGCCAGCCACGCGATGACGTGGGCGGGCTCCAGGGCGGGGATGATCCCTTCGGTGCGGGCCAGCAGGTCGAGGCCGTCGAGCGCCTCCCGGTCGCTCACCGCCACATACCGGGCGATGCCGGCATCCCGGAAGTAGGCGTGCTCGGGCCCCACTCCCGGGTAGTCCAGCCCCGCCGACACCGAGTGCGCCTCGCGCACCTGGCCGTCGTCGTCCTGCAGCAGGTAGGTCATCGCCCCGTGCAACACGCCGGGCGACCCGGCCACCAGCGAGGCGCCGTGCTCGCCGGTCTCCAGGCCGTGGCCGCCTGCCTCGACACCGACCAGTTCGGGGCCGGTCCCGGCGAAGGCGGTGAACATCCCCATCGCGTTCGAGCCGCCCCCGACGCATGCGGCCACCACGTCGACGTGCCGCCCGTCGAGCTGGGCGATCGTCTCGTCGCCGATCACGCGCTGGAACTCCCTCACCATCCAGGGGAACGGATGAGGCCCCACCACCGAGCCGATGATGTAGTGGGTGCGCTCCACCGTCGCCACCCAGTCGCGCATGGCGGCGCTGACCGCGTCCTTCAGGGTCCCGGCGCCGGTCGTCACCGGGATCACCTCCGCCCCCAGCAACCGCATCCGGTCCACGTTGAGCGCCTGGCGCTCGATGTCCACCGCCCCCATGTAGACGGCGCACTCCATCCCGAACAGGGCGGCGGCGGTCGCCGTCGCCACCCCGTGCTGGCCTGCGCCGGTCTCGGCGATCAGCCTGGGCTTGCCCATGCGGCGGGCCAGCAGGCCCTGGCCGATCGTGTTGTTGATCTTGTGGGCCCCGGTGTGCAACAGGTCCTCCCGCTTCAGCAGCACCGTCATGCCCAGCGCCTCCGAGAGCCGGGCCGCCTCGTACAGCGGCGTGGGGCGCCCGCAGTAGTCGCGCTGCAACGCCGCCAGCTCTGCGGTGAACGACGGGTCGCCTCTCGCCTCGTCGAACGCCTGCTCCAGCTCGGCGAGCGCCGGCATCAGGGTCTCGGGCGCGAACCGGCCGCCGTAGCCGCCGAACCGGCCCCGTTCGTCCGGCCGCTCCAGTGTCATCGCACCGCCTCCACGAACCGCCGCATCGCTGCGGCGTCCTTCACCCCCGGGGCCGATTCGACCCCGCTCGACACGTCCACGCCCCAGGCCCCGCTGCGGGCGACCGCCCCGGCCACGTTGCCGGGCGTCAGCCCCCCGGCCACGACGACCGGCCTGCCCTGCGCTGCGGCCAGGCCCCAGTCGAAGGAGCGCCCGGTGCCGCCGTGCCGGCCCGGCACCGCAGTGTCCAGCAGCGGCATCGCCCCCTCCGGCACGGCCGTCAGGTCGGGCCGCCCGTCGGCCACCCCGACGGGGAACAGCACCGCCAGGCCGGCGTCCAGCGCGGCGAGGGCCGCTTCGGCAGCGTACCGGCCGTGGGGTTGGACGCCTCCGACGCCGGCACGGGCGGCGTCGGTGAGCAGCGCCCCCGGACGCCGGTCCACCGTCACCAGGTATCCCGCGGCCGCCGTCCCCCCGGCCAGGCCGGGCACGTCCTCCGGCTCCACCCGGCGGGGCGAGCCCTCGGCGGTGACGAACCCGAACGCGTCGGCCCCGGCCGCCGCAGCCGCCTCGACGTCCTCCCGCCGGGTCAGCCCGCAGATCTTCACCCAGATCACCCGGCACCCGCCAGACCGGCCACGAAGGCCGCTGGGTCGGGGGCCCGCACCGCGGCCTCGCCCACGAGGATCGCGTCGTACCCGGCCGCGGCCATGCGGGCGGCCAGCGCGGGGCCGGACACGCCGCTCTCGGCCACCGCCACCGCATCCCCCAGCAGGGGACGGAAGCGCTCGGCGGTGGCCGGGTCCACCTCGAAGGTCCCCAGGTCCCGGTTGTTGACGCCGATCACCTCCGCGCCGGCACCCGCCGCCCGCCGTGCCTCGTCCGGCGTGTGCACCTCGACCAGCGCGGTGAGCCCGGCCTCCCCGGCGGCCTCCAGGAGCACCGCCAGCAGGGCGTCGTCGAGCACCGCCGTGATCAGCAGCACGGCGTCGGCGCCCGCCGCACGCGCCTGCCACACCTGGGCCGGGTGGAGCACGAAGTCCTTGCGCAGCACCGGCACCGCCACCGCATCCCGCACCGCTGCGAGGTCGGCGAGCGACCCGCCGAAGTGGTCGGGCTCGGTGAGCACCGACACGGCGGCGGCCCCGCCCCGCTCGTAGGCGGCCGCCAACGCCGCCGGGTCGAGATCGGGGTCGATGGGCCCGCGCGACGGGGAGCGGCGCTTCACCTCGGCGATCACCGCCAGCCCCGGGCCCGACAGCGCGGCCGCAAGGTCGCGCGCCGGAGCGGCGCGGCGCGCCCCGGCGCGCCATTCCGCCTCGGAGGCCACCACCGGGCCGAGGCGGGCGCGGACCGAGGTGAGGATCCCTTCCAGCATCGGGCCATCGTAGGGAGCCGGGCGCGCCGCTCACGCCTCCGGGGGAGGAGGCGGCGGGGACAGCGGGATCCGCACCCGCAGCGTCGTCCCCGCCCCGAGCGTGGACTCGACGCCGATGGAGCCGCCCATCGCGTCGACGAGCTCCTTGACGATGGAGAGCCCGAGCCCGCTGCCCTCCGGGCGGACGGCCCGGTAGCGCTGCGTCACGTACAGCCGCTCGAAGATGTGGGGCAGGTCCTCGGGGGCGATGCCGGGCCCGGTGTCGGTGACCGACACCACCGCGGCCCCGGCGTCGGCCTGCAGCGTCAGGCGCACCCGGCCCGCCTCCGGCGTGTACCGCAGGGCGTTCTCCAGCAGGTTGGCCACCACCTGTGCCACCCGGTCGGGATCGACGACCACCTCCGGCATCTCGTCGGCGTCCACCGTCAACTCCACGCCCGCCTCCGCCGCCGTGCGCCGGAACGACTCCGCCACGCCCTTCAGGTGGCCCCCGAGGTCCACCGCCTCCGGACGCAGCCCGAACTCCCTGGCCTCCAGGCGGGACAGGAGCACGAAGTCCTCGACCAGCCGGCCCAGCCGCCCGGACTCGCGGTGGATCACCCCCGCCACCCGGGCGGTGTCCTCGGCGGTGATCCGTCCCTCCTCCAGCGCCTCCGTGTAGCCGCGGATGGCGGTGAGCGGGGTGCGGAGGTCGTGCGACACGCTGGCCAGGAACTCCCGTTCCCTCCGGTGGGCGTCGGCCAGGCCCTCGGCCATCTCGTTGAACGCCCGCTCGACCGCGGCCACCTCGTCCTCGGTGCCCACCTCCACGCGCGCCGTCATGTCGCCGGCGGCGATGCGGCCGGCGGCGTCGTGCAGCGGGTCGAGCCGGTGCCCCAGCGACCTGGCGAGCCACGCCGCCAGCAGTGCGGCCAGCACCGCGCCCAGGCCGATGGCCCAGCCGAAGCGGAGCAGCACGTCGCTCCAGGGGACGATCTCCAGGTCGGTCCCGATGGCGATGATGACCGTGCCGTCCTCGGCCCGCAGCGGGATCAGGTAGGCGGCGACGCTCTCCCCGTCCACCTCGGCTTCGAAGCGCAGCCGGCGCGACACCCTGGCCAGGTCGGCGGGGGCCTGGTCCAGCAGCACCGAGTCCGTCCCGAGCGTGGTCACCTCCCCGTTGGCGTCCACCTGGGCGGCCTCCACGTAGTCGTGGCCGCCGACGGCCGCCGCCACGCCGAGCAGGGATCGCAACTCGGTCTCCGGCCCGTTGGCGGCGCCCGGCCGGGGCAGCCGCAGCCGTGCGTCGACCAGCCGGGCGGTGGCGACCGCCTGCCGCTCGAACTCCTCGCGCACCGACTCCTGCACGGAGCGGTTGATGAGCACGGCGGCGGCCAGGCCGGCGGCGGCGAGGGTCACCACGACCACCCCCACGATCGCCCAGAACGCCTTGCGCCGCATCAGTCGGTCATCCGGTAGCCGACGCCCCACACCGTCTCGATGGGGATGCCGTCCAGTTTCTTGCGCAACTGGCGGACGTGGACGTCGACCGTGCGGGTCTCACCGAAGTACTCGTAGCCCCAGACCGCCTCGAGGATCTGCGACCTGGACAGCACCAGGCCGCGGTTCTCGGCCAGGTACCAGAGGAGGTCGAACTCGCGGGCGGTGGGCCGCACCGGGTCGCCCTCCGGCGGGCGGGCCTCACGGCGGCCGCTGTCGATCTCCCAGCCGTCTGCCTCGATCACCGCCGGGGCACGCGGGGCGTCCTCCGACCTGCGCAGCACGGCCCGCACCCTGGCCACCAGTTCGCGGGGCGAGAAGGGCTTGGTCACGTAGTCGTCGGCACCGATCTCGAGGCCGACGATCTTGTCCACCTCGGCGTCGCGCGCCGTCAGCATGATCACCGGCACGTCCGACTGCGCCCGGATGCGGCGGCAGACCTCGATGCCGTCGATGCCCGGCAGGCCCAGGTCCAGCAGCACCGCCCGCGGGTTCCGATCCTTCAGCGCGTCGAGGCCCGACTCGCCGTCGGGGGCGTGCACCAGGCGGTACCCCTCCTGCTCGAAGTACATCCTGACGAGGTCGGCGATCGCCTCCTCGTCCTCGATCAGCAGCACGGTGCCTCGTTGCGTCACCTTTGCCCTCCTCCACGGCGCCCATGCTCGGCGCACGGTGTTCGAAGACTGTTAGCGCCCTGCGAAATCATCCAGCGGCAACTCCCTCACGGTGGCAGCGGCCGATCCTCCCGTCCAGCGCACGTGGGCCGCCATGCCCGGCTCGGCCTCGCGGCGCAGGAGCCCCAGCGCCACCGGCGCCCGCATCGCCAGCGACTCCCCCACCGAGGTCACCACGCCCACCTCGACCCCGCCGGCGGCGACCTCCGCCCCCTCCGGGGGGATCACCGCGTCGTGCAGCGTCACACCCCGGAGGTGGCGGTTGACCCGGCCCCTGGTGTCGATGCGGGCCACCAGTTCTTGCCCCAGGAAGCAGCCCTTGGTGAACGACACGGCGTCGGGCACCAGGCCGGTCTCCTGCGGGATCACCCCGCCGTCCACGTCCACGCCGGTGTGGGGCTCGCCCGCCTCGATCCGCACGGTGGTGGCCGCCACGGTCCCCGCGGGCCTGGCACCGGCGGACTCCAGGGCAGCGGCGTCGCCCCCGGCGACCAGGAACCGGGGCAGGCCCCCCAGCGGCAGCGCCGCCACGGTCGCGCCGTCCACGCCGGCCCACCCGTCCGGCGCCGGAAGCCCGGCGGACTCCAGGACGCCTGCGGCGCCCGGCCCCCAGACCTCCACCCCGGGCGGGCCGTGCTCGATGGCTGCCTCCACCCGGAAGCGGTACCGCTCCAGGGCGCCGGCGAGCGACGGCCCCCTGCCGGGGTCGGCGGCGAGCAGCACCTCTCCGTCGCCGCGCAGCATCCACAGCAGTTCGGCCACCTTGCCGCGCGGCTCCAGCAGCATGGCCCGCGCCACGCTCCCCACCGGGCCCGCCACGTCCTGGGTGAGGAGTCCGTCCAGGAAGGACACCGCATCCGGCCCGGCCACCCGCACCACGTCGTGGGCCGCCGCCACCAGGCCGGCGCCGTCCCGCAGCGCCAGGTACTCCCCGGTCACGTCGCCGAACGTGGCCTCAGACATCGGCCGCCCCTCCGATCGCCGCCAGCACCGCCCGGGCCTTGGCCCGGCACTCCTCCCATTCCTGCTCCGGCACCGAGTCGGCCACGATCCCGGCCCCGGCCTGCACCCACGCTCTGCCTCCGGCGGCCACCATGGTCCGCAACGCGATGGCGGTGTCCAGATTGCCCGAGAAGTCCAGGTACCCGACGGCGCCGGCGTAGGGGCCGCGGGCGAACGGCTCCAGCGTGTCGATGATCTCCATGGCCCGCACCTTGGGTGCCCCGCTGACGGTGCCGTGGGGGAAGGTGGCCCGCAGCACGTCGACGGGGCCCACCCCGGGCCGCAGCGCCGCCGACACGCCCGAGACGATGTGCATGACGTGGCTGTAGCGCTCGATCACCATCAGGTCGTCCACGCGCACCGACCCGTACTCGCTCACCCTGCCGAGGTCGTTGCGGGCGAGATCGACCAGCATGACGTGCTCCGCCCGCTCCTTGGGATCGGCCAGCAGATCGGCGGCGAGGGCGGCGTCCGCGGCGGCATCGGCGCCCCGGGGCCTGGTGCCGGCGATGGGCCTGCTGTGCACCCGGCCGTCCCGGGAACGGACCATCAACTCCGGCGACGACCCCGCGATCGCCACCCCGCCCTGACGGACGTAGAACAGGTAGGGCGACGGGTTGACCAGCCGCAGGGCCCGGTACACGGCGAAGGCGTCCCCGTCGAACGGCACCTCGAAGCGCACCGACGGCACCACCTGGAACGCGTCGCCGGCGCGGATGTGCTCCAGCGCCCGCTCCACGCCCGCCAGGAACTCCTCCCGGGACGGCGTCGGCACCGGCTCCGGCACCCGATCGAAGCCGGGCACCTGCCGGACCGGGCCCGCGTCGGGGGACGACAGTGCGTCCACCGCCCGTGCGAGGCGAGCCACGGCGTCGTCGTACCCGGACGCGTCGCCGCCGGAGGTCGGCACGTTGCGGATCAGCGTGATGGTCTGCGCGAAGCGGTCCACGGCGGCGAGCGTCCCCACCGCCTGCCACGCCATCTCGGGCAGTCCCCGGTCGTCGGCGGGCATCCCGGGCAGCCGCTCCACGTAGCGCACCGCGTCGTAGCCGAGGTACCCGACCAGCCCGCTGTGCAGCGGCGGCAGGCCCGGCAGGTCCGGCGTCGAGAACGCCTCCAGGACCTGCTCGAGCACGGCGAGCGGGTCCCCCTCGAGCGGCCCGGGGGCGTCGCCCTCCACCGCCACCTCACCGGCGTGCGACGAGACGGTGAACAGCGGGTCCCACCCGGCGAACGACCACCGCGCCCAGCGCTCGCCACCCTCCACCGACTCGAGCAGGAAGGCGGGGCCGTCGCCGGCCAGGCGCTCGAACACGCCGACCGGCGTGTGGCGGTCGCCGAGCACGTCCACCCGCACCGGCACCATGGTGTGCTCGGCGGCCAGGCGGGTGAACTCCTCGCGGGACGGGATCACCTGCATGGCGGCCAGGGTAGGTGGGCGATCAGGAGTTGAACGGGAGCTCCGGCAGCACCCGCTGGAACCACCGGTTCAACTCGGTGATCTGCCCGGTGAGCATCAGCACCCCGAAGAAGGCCAGCAGCACGCCGGAGACGATCGTGATCGGCTTGAGGTGGCGCCGGAACCACGACAGCGCCCCGTAGAGGCGGTCGATGCCGATGGCGAACAGGACGAACGGCAGGCCCAGGCCCAGCCCGTAGAAGGCCAGCAGGATCATGCCCTCGGCCACGGTCTGCTGCGTGGCGGCGATCGCCAGGATCGAGGCGAGCGTCGGCCCGATGCACGGCGTCCAGCCGAACCCGAAGGCGACACCCATCACCGGCGGGGCCCACGCGCCGAGGCGGGAGGGGCGCACCTCCATCCGGCGCTCCCGCATGAACGGCATGAGGAAGGTGGGGTTCCACAGCGCGGTGACGGCGATGAACAGGCCGAGCACGATGATCAGGATGCCCCCGACGGTGTTGGTGAGGTCGCTGTTGCGCAGCAGGGTGCGCCCGAACGTGGTCGCGGTCGCCCCCAGGGCCACGAACACGGCGGTGAACCCCATCACGAACAGGAGCGACACCCGCAGCATCCTGCGGCTCGACGTGTCGCCCTCTGCGATCTCCTGCGCCGAGTACCCGGACATCATCGAGAGGTACCCCGGCAGCAACGGGAGCACGCACGGGGAGAGGAACGACGCCGCGCCGAACACGAAGGCGATCAGCAGGCTGGCGAGGTTGAAGCTCTCGATCTCCACGGTCTGGGCTCCACTCGTCGGGGTCGGGGCGTACAACGGTACCGCGAGGCATCGTGTTCCCGGTACGCTCCCGCCGATGCCCCCGTCCCGGCCCGGCCTGCTGCGCCACCTCCGCCCGCCCGTCCCCATGGAGCGGCGCGAGCTCGGCATCCTGGCGCTCTTCGCGGTGATCACCTTCACACAGGGCTGGAGCGGCACCGTCCTCACCCACGCCCTCCCCTTCCTGCGGGACGCCTTCGGCCTCAGCGACGGCGCGGTCTTCGGGCTGCTGTCGGTGGTGCGGGCGGTCGCGCTGGTGGGCCTGCTGCTCGCCTGGTGGGGCGACCACCGCGGCCGGCGCGTGCCTCTGGTGGTCGGCCTGGTGGTGCTGCTGGTGGGCAACCTGGCATCGGCCTTCGCCCCCTCGTACGCCGCCGTCCTGTGGTTCCAGGCCGCCGCCCGTATCGGGGGCACCGCTCTCGGGGCGCTGGTGATCGTGGTGCTGGCCGAGGAGCTCCGCCCGGAGGTGCGCTCGTACGGCCTGGCGCTGGCGGCCATGTTCGTCGCCGTCGGCACCGGGTTCGGCCTGCTGCTGCGGACCCTGGTCGAGGGGTCGCCCGACGATTGGCGGCTGCTGTTCGGCCTGTCCTCGGCGCCGCTGCTCGCGGTGCCCCTGGTGCTGCGCCGCCTGCAGGAATCGCGGGCCTACCGGCCCAGAGACGTCCGGCCGCCCCTGGCCGACGTGTTCCGTGCCGGGCTGGCCCGGTGGTTCTGGCCGATGGCGCTGCTGTCGATGGCCGTCTCCGCCTTCACCGGCCCCGCCGCCAACCTCGCCCTGGTGCGCGTGGAGAACGAGCTGGGCTGGTCGGCGGCGGCCGGCTCGCTCATGCTGGCGCTCACCAGCGCCCCCGGCGTGATCCTGGGGCTGTTGCTCGGCGGCCGGCTCGCCGACGTCCTCGGCCGGCGCCCCACCGAGGTGGTGGCTGCGTTCGTCGGGGTGGGTGGCGGCCTCGTCTTCTACTTCACCACCGTGCCCTGGGTGATGAGCCTGGGGATCTTCGTGTCCATGGTGGGCTCGTTCGCCTTCGGGCCGGCGTTCGGCGCCCACCGCACCGAGCTGTTCCCCACCCGGATCCGGGCCACGGCCGGGGCGTGGATGGTCAACGCCAGCATCCTGGGCGCCCTCGCCGGGTTCGCCGCAGGTGCCTTCGTCGTCGACCGCTGGGGGATCTCGCTCACCATCGCCGCCCTCGGCGGGCTGCTGCTGGCGGCCACGTCGCTGCTGCTGCTGGTCCCCGAGACCCGTGGCGCCGACCTCACGCTGGACGACGAAGCGGACCCCGCTGGCTGGCCCGGCGCCATGCCAGGGTGACCACCCGCCCCGCCATCAGCGCCGCCACCGACCACCACACCCCCGCCAGGCCCCACCCCAGCGGAAGCACCATGGCCAGCAGGGCGATCGACACGACCGAGGCGCCCAGCGTCGCCATCGCCAGGAAACCGAAGTCGCCGGCACCCAGGAACACGCCGTCCCACACGAACACCAGGGCCGACAGCGGCAGCCCCAGGACCAGGAACCAGTAGATCCCCCGCACGGCGGCCACCACCTCCGGTTCGGTGGTGAACCACCCGGGGAGCCACGGGGCGGCAGCGGCGACCAGCGCCGCCAGGGCCAGTCCCACCACCAGGCCCAGCACCGCCAGGCGGTCGGCCACCTCCCGGGTGGCCTCCGGGTCGCCGGCGCCGCGGTGCCGGCCGATCAGCGCCTGGGCGGCGATGGCCAGGGCGTCGACGGCCAGCGCCAGGAACAGCCACACCTGAAAGGCGATCTGATGGGCCGCCACCGAGGTGGAGGCGGGGCGTCCGATGCGGGTGGCGACCGCGGTGGCCACCGTGAACACGGCGAGCAGGGAGACCGTCCTGATGAGGATGTCCCGCCCCGCGCTCAGGAAGGGGCGGACGGTGGCCGCCGGGGGCAGGCCGGGGTGGATGCCCATGGCCTCACGGCGGGTGCCTCCCAGCAGCCACCCGAACCACACCGCCCCCACCCATTGCGCCGCGACCGTCGCCCAGGCGGCTCCTGCCACGCCCCAGCCGAGGCCGAAGATGAGCAGCGGGTCGAGCACCAGGTTCACCCCGTTGATGCCGAGGGTCACCACCAGCGGCGTGCGGGTGTCCTGGTGGCCCCGGAAGATGCCGTGCCCGCTGCGCACCACCAGCACCGCCGGGGCGGCGAGCGCCCGGATGCGGATGTAGGTCTGCGCCTCGACCGCCAGGTTCCCCCCGGCGCCCATGGCGGACAGGATCGGCCCGGTGAGCGCCACCAGCACCGCCGTCACCAGCACGCCCCCGGCCACGGCGGTGGCCAGCGCCGCCACCGCCGACCTCCCTGCGGCCTCCCGGTCGCCCGCCCCCACGGCCGCCGCCACCAGGCTGGTGGTGGCGTACTCGAGGAAGTTGAACGCGAAGAACGCCAAGCCGAACACCGCTGCCGACACCCCCAGCGCCCCGAGGGCGTCCTCCCCCAGCCTGCCCACGAAGGCGGTGTCCACCAGGCTCAGCACCGGGTCGGCCACCAGCGCGCCCAGAGCCGGGATGGCGAGGGCGGCGATCGCACGGTCGTGCCCGGTCCGCAGGGACCAGGCGCGCGGGGTCACGGACCGTCCGCCTTGTCGGGGTAGGCGCACCGGTCCCGCAGCGGGCACTCCCAGCACCGCGGGGCCTTGGCGTCGCACACCTCACGGCCGAACTGGATGTACCGCATGGAGATGCCCGTCCACTCCCGCTCCGGGTAGAGGGAGCGCAGGGCGTGCTCGATCTTGGTGGGGTCCTGCTCGTCCACGAGGCCGAGGCGGTTGGCGACCCGCTTGACGTGGGTGTCGACGGCGATGGCCGGGATGCCGAACGCCTCGGCCAGCACGACGCTCGCCGTCTTCCTGCCGACGCCGCGCAGGCGCACGAGCTCGTCGAGGTCGGCCGGCACGACGCCGTCGTGGCGCTCCATCAGGTCGGCGCTGAGCGCCTGGATGGACGCCGTCTTCTGCCGGTAGAACCCGGTGGAGAAGATGGCCTGCTCCACCTCTTCGGGGTCGGCTGCGGCCAGGTCGGCGGGCCCCGGCCAGCGCCGGAAGAGCCCGGGCGTGACCTTGTTCACCTGCTCGTCGGTGGTCTGGGCGCTCATCACCGTGGCCACCAGCAGCTGCCATGGATCTCGATAGGCGAGCGCGGTCCCGATGTCGGGATACCGCTTCTTCAAGCGGTTCAGGATCGTCCGCGCCGCGCGGCGCTCCTCGGCGGTGGGCTCTCCCGGCATGGGGAGCGATGGTACCGCCCCCTCCGGTGCGGTAGCCTGCGGCCACGTTGGCCAGCCGCATCGACCCCGGAGCGCCGCAGGGACCCGCCGCAGGGACCCGTCCCGGGCGTGCGGGGAGCGCACCGTGACGCCCGGCGCCGACCTCCTGCGTTCCGCCGTCCTCTCCGAGGGCCGCGTGGAGGGCTCGCTGCTCATGGTCGACGGCTTCCTGAACCATCGCGTCGACCCTCCGCTGCTCCGTGGCGTCGGGGAGGACCTCGCCGATCGCTTCCGCTCCGAACAGCCCGACCTGGTGCTCACCGCAGAGGCCAGCGGCATCCCGCCCGCCATCTTCAGCGCGGCCCACCTCGGCGTCCCTCTCATCTACGCCAAGAAGTACCTCGGCCCGGGCGACCGCCACGTGTTCTCCAGGGAGGTGGTCTCCCCCACCCGGGGCGCCGAGTACCGGGTGGAGATCTCACGCCGGGTGCTCGGCGCCGGGCACCGCGTGCTCGTCGTCGACGACTTCCTGGCGGGCGGCCGCACCGCCGAGGCGCTGGGTGAGATCGCCGAGGAGGCCGCCTGCACCGTGGTGGGCCTCGGGTTCGCGATCGAGAAGCAGTTCACCGGCGGGCGCGATCGGCTCGAGGCGCACGGGTGGAGGGTCGAGTCGCTCGTCGCCGTCGCCTCCCTCGAAGGCGGGCAGGTCTCACTCGCCGGTTGAGCCGGCCCCTGCCGCCGGGTCGGCACCGGCCCGGAGCGACCACCACCACACTGCCCCCGCCAGGGCCACCGCCCACGCCCCGGCGCCCAGCAGGTACCCGGCGCCGGGTGCGGTGCCGATGAGCCCGGCCCCGCGGAGGGCGGCGTCCAGGAGCGCCGCGGAGGATGCAGCGGTGTCCCTCGCCAGCACCAGCACAGCCAGGCCCGAGAACGCAGCGACGCCGGCCGCAGCAGCACCGGGCCTCCGCCCGGCGACGGCGGCGACCGATGCCCCCAGCACCGAGGCTGCCGTGACGGCGCGCCATCCGGTGGCCATCGCCCCCCACACCGAGGGCACGCCTGCGCCCGCTGCGGCGGTGATGGCCGCCGTGTCTCCCGCCAGCGACGGGAGGAGCAGCGTGGCGGCCGCGGCCGCGGCCCCTGCGGCGACGACGGCTCTCGCTGCGTGCATCGGCTCCCCCGCGGGTGACGCCCGCACCGAGGCTAGAGACCGGCGGCTGCAGCCGTCGCCGCGGTGCCGGGGGCCCCGGCGCGGACTCCCGAGCCGGGGCCGCTAGGCTCGCGCCCCGCACCACCGGGGAATCGAGTGGATCGCTTCATGAACCCAGCCGCGCGACGAGGGCCGTCCACCCTGGCCTTCCACGTGTCCCGCATCGTCATCGATGCCGGGGTGCTGCTCGCCATGGTGGCCATGAACCTCTCCTTCGTCACCAGCGACACGATCACCAAGAACTCGGTCGGCGCCGACGCCCTCCCCGTGATCCTGCTGCTGGCGCCGGTGTTCGTCGCGACCCTGATCCCCGATCACTCCCGGCCCATGCCCGCCGTGGTGGCGTGGATCTCGCTCGGGCTCGGTGCCGCCGCCTTCCCCTTCGCGATCGTGAAGTACCTGGACGCCTCCAACCTGGCCGCCACCGTGGACGGCAGCGTCGGCTTCGGGGCCCGCCTGCTGGTGTTCGGCACGTTCGTCACCATCGCCGGCATCGGGATCGGCCTGGCGGGCTCGCTGCTGCGGGTTCCCGGCCGTCCCCGGCAGGCCCGGACGGGTCCCGTCCGCGCCCGGCAGCCCCAGGCACCCCGCGCCCGCCGCCAGCCCGGCGCCGCCCGGCGCACCGCCCCCTCGGCGCAACAGGCGCCCCGGGCGCAGACAGCCGAGCCGCAGCAGGCACCCCGCGGCGGGCAAGCTCCCGCCGCACCCGCAGCGCGCGCACGCACGCAGGACCCCGCCGGGTCCCAGGCCGCAGGGAGGGACGCCAGGGCCCGGCGTGCCGCCGACCCACGCCGCCGGTCGGGCGGCGCCGCAGCCCCTCCCCCCCGGCGGGTGCGGCCCCAGGAGCCGCCTGCGGATCGGGACGGGGCGTAGGTGCACCGCTCCCGCCGCCTCGCCCTCGCAGGGGCGCTGGTGGCGGCCGTCTCCCTTCCGCTCGCCTTCGTCGACCTCCCGGGCGTCGGCAGCGTCGGCGGCGTGGACGCCAAGGCATGGCCGGCGGTTGCCGCGCTGGCCGTCGTGGCCTTCGGGGCGATCCTCCCCGACCGCGCCGAACCGCCTCGCCGCGGCGTGGCCGCCGCCGGCGCCGCCACCGCCGCAGTGGCCCTCGCACTGACCGCCGCCAAGGTCGTCGATGCGTGGCGCGCCGCGTCGGAGGCGGGAGGCACGGTCGGGCCCGGGACGTGGGTGCTGGCGGGCGGCGCCCTGCTCGCCGCGGCCGGCGTCGCGGCCTCGTTCACCAGGAGGGTCTGAGGCGGTTCAGGCGGGGGGCGGCGGCGGAGCGGTGTCGTACAACTCGCGTTCCTTGCGCCGCTCCACGATGCGTTGGGCGTGCAGCGCCAGGCGCAGCAGGAACAGCAGCAGGAAGAGCACCAGCGTCAGGGCCACGGCCAGTTCGGGACCGGCGAAGTACGACGCGTGGCACGACGCGATGCCGTCGGGGCAGAGCCCCCAGCCGTTGCCGCCGCCGACCAGGTCGAGCAGCACCAGCATCGGCAGGAGCGTCACCGCCACGATCAGGGTGAGCAGGGCGCCGATGACCACGCGAATCGCCGTCACGCGCCGCACCTTACCGACCCCCACCGCCCTCGGCGCGCGGTTGTCGGGCGCCGCCGGCGACTGCTACGTTGCCGTCCAGCCATGCCGACCGCCCCTCCGCCAGCCGTCCCCCCCGCATCGCCGTACGCGGCCGAGGACTACACCCCGGCGGAGCAGGAGGTCCTGAGCCGGTACTTCACCGACGTCGAGGGGCCGGTGTTCGCCCTGGTCGGGCTGCCCGAGGTGGTGAAGGGCGCGCTGTTCGCCCGCTACAGCCGCACCACCAAGTCGCTCCGCCGCCTCTTCCTCGACGAGTTCTACGACGCCCCCGAGTCGGGCATCCGCGCCGTCGCCGAGCAGGTGTCGCCCGACGACCCCACCGTCGGCCGCGCCCGCGCCGAGGACCTGTTCCACCGGGTGTTCACCGACTACGGCGACGACTCCGTGGCGCAACTCGGCGCCGCCCACCTGGCCTGCGAGCAGGCGTCCAATCTGCTGACCAAGGTGCTCGAGTGGGGGCGGATCGCCGCCTACCTCGAGCAGAGCACCCGCTACCTCTACTACGACCGACCGCTCGGCGGCCGCTACCGCTACCTGGTCCCCTCCGAGGCCGCCGCCGCCGGGCTGGACGACGAGTACCGGGCCGTCCTCGACCGCGCCTTCCGCACCTACTCGGACCTCACCGCGCCGATGACCGCGTACTACCGCACCCTGTTCCCCCAGCAGCCGGGCGACTCCGACTTCGTGTACCGCTCCACCATCAAGGCCAAGGTCTGCGACGACCTCCGGGGCCTGCTCCCTGCGGCGACGCTGAGCAGCGTCGGCATCCACGCCAGCGGGCAGGCGTACGAGATGCTGCTCATCCGCATGCTGGCGCACCCGCTGGAGGAGGTGCGCTGGTACGCCGGGCTCATGCTGGAGGAGCTCCGCAAGGTCATCCCCTCGTTCCTTCGCCGCGTCGACCTCCCCGACCGGGGCGGCGCCTGGACCGCCTACCTCGCCGCCACGGCAGCGGCCGTGCGCTCCGCTGCCGCAGCGATCCCGGCGGCCCCCGAACCCCGGCCCGAGGTGACGCTGGTGGCGTGGGATCCCGACGCCGAGCGCAAGGTGGCCGCCGGGGCGCTGTATGCCGCCACCGACCTGCCGGACGACCAGGTGGCCGCCTACGTCGCCGGCCTCCCCGACGAGGAGGTGGGGCGCATCCTGGCGCTCTACGCCGGGGAGCGGGGCAACCGCCGCCACAAGCCGGGGAGGGCGCTGGAGCGGGTCGCCTACCGCTTCGATGTCCTCTGCGACTACGGCATCTTCCGGGACCTGCAGCGCCACCGCATGCTCACGCTGGAGTGGCAACGGCTCGGCACCGCCCACGGCTACGAGACGCCCGACGCCGTCGCCGAGATCGGGGCGCAGGCCGCGTGGGACGAGGTGATGGAGGCCGGGGCGGCACTCACCGCCCGTCTCGAGGGGGCCGCCGGCCCCGAGGCAGCCCAGTACGCCGTGCCGTTCGCCTACCGGGTCCGCTTCTTCCTCCACATGAACGCCCGCGAGGCATTCCACCTCCTGGAGCTGCGCACCGGGAGGGGAGGCCATCCCGGCTACCGCAGGGTCTGTCAGGAGATGCACCGCCTCATCGCCGAGCAGGCGGGCCACACCAGGCTGGCGGCGGCGATGCGGTACGTCGACTACGGCTCGGCCGACCTGGAGCGGCTCGACTCGGAGCGGCGCGCCGCGGCGCGCCGGGCCGCCGCCGGCCTCGCCGACCCGGACCCCGACGGGGCCTAGTCGCCGGCGAGGGGCAGCCGGAACACGAGCGTGCCGTCCTCGACCGCCCACGCCGCATCAGCGATCAGGCTGTAGTCCAGGAAGTCCTGCTCGGCGGATTCGATGAACGCCCTGCGGGCGTCGCCCTCGAGCGGCGGCACGCCGCGCTCCCGCACGGCCTCGGCGCGTGCGCGGAACCTCGCCGTGAACGCATCGACGTCGAACGCTGTCATCGGATCCTCTCCCTCTCGTCGTCCGCCCCGCAGGCTAGAGCGCACCGTGCGCTCACCGGGACTAGGTCAGCACGGCGCGGGCGCCCAGCAGTTCGCGCAGATCGGCGTAGAGCGCCGAGCGGGGCTCCACCCGGAACTCGTCGCCGAGGCGCACCACCCGCTCCCGGTCGCCGGCCAGGTGCAGGAACACCGGGACCTCGCCGGGATGGTCGGCGAGCACGGAGCGCAGCTTGCCGATCAACGACTTGGAGAGCCGGACGGCCGGCACCTCCAACCGGACCACCGTGTCGGCCTCCAGCACCGGTTCGACGATCGTCTGCGCCACCACCTTCACGGAGTCGCCGCGCTGGTCCACCCGCCCGGTGACCACGATCACCGCGTCGGAGCGAACCAGCGGGCCGAACTCGGCGACGGTGCGGGGGAAGCACACCACCTCGGTGCTGCCCTCCAGGTCCTCCATCTGGAAGAAGAGCATCGGGTCGCCCTTCTTGGTGTAGCGGCGCGTGATCCCCCCGACGATGCCGCCGATGCTCACCGACGAGCGGTCCTCCTGGTCCCACAGGCCGGGGATCGAGGTGGTGACGAGCGGCCGGAGCGTCGCCCGGGCCCCGAACAGCGGGTGGTCGGAGACGTACAGGCCCAGCATCTCCTTCTCGAAGGCGAGCTTGATCGCCTTCTCCCACTCCAGGTCGGGGATCTCCATCCCGGGGCCCTGCACCGTCGGCTCCTCCGCCCCGAACAGGCTGTACTGCCCCATGTCCTCGGCACGCCGCCGGGCCACGACGGCGTCGATCACCTGCTCGTGGACCAGCAGCAGCCCCTGGCGGGGGGCGCCGGTGCCGTCGAAGGCACCCGCCTTGATCAGCGACTCGATGGTTCGCTTGTTCAGCACCGACAGGTCCACCCGGTCCACGAAGTCCCGGAAGTCGGCGTACGGCCCGTTTCGCGCTCGCTCCTCGACGATGCGCTCCACCACCGCCTCGCCCACGTTGCGCACCGCAGACAGCCCGAACGCCACCGTCCCGTCCCTGGCCACGAAGTCCGACTCCGACAGGTTCACGTCCGGCACCAGCACCTTGACGCCCATCGCCCGGCACTCGTTGAGGTAGAGGGCGGTGCGGTCCTTGTCGCGTTTGGACGAGGTGAGCAGCGCCGCCATGTACTCCGCCGGGTAGTGGGCCTTCAGCCACGCCGTCTGGTAGGCCACGATGGCGTACCCGGCGGCGTGGGACTTGTTGAAGCCGTAGCCGGCGAAGTGGGAGATGAGCTCGAACAGCTCCCGCCCCAGCGACGAGGGGTGGCCCTGGGCGGCACAGCCGTCCACGAACAACTGCTCCTGCTCGGCCATCACCCGGGGGATCTTCTTCCCCATGGCCTTGCGGAGCGCGTCGGCCTCGATCATGGAGAAGCCGGCCATCACCCGGGCCGCCTCCATCACCTGCTCCTGGTACACCATGATCCCGTAGGTGTCGTCGAGCACCGGGGCGAGAGCGGGGTGCGGGAACTCGACGCCGGCCCGCCCGTTCTTGCGGTCGGCGTACAGGTTGTGGGTCCCGGCCCCCAGCGGTCCCGGCCGGTACAGCGACACGAGGGCGATCAGGTCGTCGAATCGGTCGGGCTGCAGGTTGCGCATCAGCGCCCGCATCCCGGTGCCCTCCATCTGGAACACGCCCATGCTGTCGCCCCGCGACAGCATCTCGTAGACCGCCGGGTCGTCCAGGGGCACCCGGTCGATGTCGGGGCGCTCCCCGGTGTTCTGCTCGATCAGCTCCAGGGCCCGCTCGATGGTGGACAGGTTGCGCAGCCCGAGGAAGTCCATCTTCAGCAGGCCCAGCTCCTCGATGGCGTGCATCTCGAACTGGGTGACCACCTCGGCGTCCTGCCCCTTCTGCTGGATGGGGACGATGTCGGTGAGCGGCACCGGTGAGATGACCACCGCCGCGGCATGGATGGAATCCTGCCGGCGCAGCCCCTCCAGGCCCCGCGCCGTGTCCATGACCCGGCGCGCCTCGTCGTCGGTGGCGTAGATCTCCCGCAGGCCGGCGGCGTTGGTGTGGTGGTCCTTCAAGTGGCCGTCGGCGTCGTCGGGCAGGTCGTCGAGGCACTGGGCCAGCGTCGCCTCCTTGCCGAGGATGGCGGGGGGCATGGCCTTGGCGATCCGGTCGCCCAGCCCGTAGGGCAGGCCCAGCACCCGGGCGGCGTCCCGTACCGCCTGGCGGCCCTTGATGGTGGAGAAGGTGATGATCTGGGCGACGTGGTCCGACCCGTACCGCTCGGACACGTAGCGGATCATCTCGCCGCGGTAGCGCTCGTCGAAGTCCATGTCGATGTCCGGCATCTGCCGGCGCCCCGGGTTGAGGAAGCGCTCGAAGATGAGCCCATACTCGAGCGGGTCCAGGTCGGTGATCCGCAGGCAGTACGAGACGATCGACCCGGCCGCACTCCCCCGCCCCGGCCCGGTGCGGATCCCCTGCTCCCTGGCGTGGCGCATGATGTCCCACACGATGAGGAAGTAGGCGGGGAAGCCCATGTCCTCGATGACCCGCAACTCGTACTCGATCCGCTCCACGACCTCGCCGGGGACCGGGTCGCCGTAGCGCGACCTGGCGCCCTCGTACACCAGGTCGCGCAGATGGCCGGCCTCGGTGGCCCCCTCGGGCACCGGGAACTGCGGCAGCAGGATCTTGCCGAACTCGAGATCGAAGCCGGAGCGCTCGGCGACGAGCAAGGTGTTGTCGCACGCTCCCGGATAGGTGTCGTCGGGGAACAGGGCCCGCATCTCGGCGCCGGTGCGGATGTGGTAGCCGGCCCCGTTGAAGCGGAACCGGTCGGTGTCCGACATCACCGCCCCGGTCTGGATGCAGAGGAGCGCGTCGTGGGCGTCCGCCTCGTCGGGTCTGGCGTAGTGGCTGTCGTTGGTGGCGAGCAGCGGCGCCCCGATGCGACGGGAGATCTCCACCAGGTCGGGCAGCACCTTGCGTTGCGCCTCGACCCCGTGGTCCATCAGCTCGATGTAGAAGTTGCCCTTGCCGAAGATGTCCTGGTACCTGGCCGCCGCCTCCACCGCGGCGTCGAAGTCCCTGGCCACCCCGACGTTGCCCTCCTCGTCGTAGGCGTCCGGCGCCAGCAACTGGGCCACCTCGCCGCCGAGGCACCCGCTCCCGGCGATGATGCCCTCGCTGTGCTCGGCGAGCAGTTCCAGGTCCATCCTGGGCTTGTAGTAGAAGCCCTCCAGGAACGACTTGCTGGTCAGCTGGATCAGGTTGCGGTACCCGGTCTCGTCGCTCGCCAGCAGGGTGATGTGGTAGCGGATGTCGTCGCGGCGGGGCGGGCGGTCGAACCGGGAACCCGGAGTGAGGTAGGCCTCGATGCCGATGATCGGCTTCACCCCTGCGGCCTCGGCCGCCCTGGTGAAGTCCACCGTCCCGTACAGGTTGCCGTGGTCGGTCATCGCGACGGCGGGCTGGCCGTCCGCGACCACCGCCTCCATCACGTCGGGGATGCGGGAGGCGCCGTCCAGCATCGAGTACTCGGTGTGGAGGTGGAGATGGACGAAGCCGCGTTCGCGCACGCCGGAGGTGCCTCCCGTGAATCACAGACGTGTGAGACAGCCACGATACCAGCCGCCCCGCCGGCCGGGCCGGGCGGACGCCCGGCTCCCCACGCGGTTTCGTGGCGCCGGTCCGGCCCCGTACAATCCACCCCGCGGCAGACACCGCGAACCGCACCCGAGGGCCCACCGCGCCCAATCAGGAGGCAGCCATGTACGCACGGATCCAGGAGATCCTCGCCGACCAGGCCGAGTACCTGCTCGGCCACGAGAGCGAGACGGTCCCCAAGGAGCAACTCCACCTCCCCGGCCCCGACTTCGTCGATCGCGTCGTGGCCGCCAGCGACCGCAGCCCGGTGGTCCTCCGCAACCTGCAGTCGATGTTCGGCCACGGCCGCCTGGCCGGGACCGGGTACCTCTCGATCCTGCCGGTGGACCAGGGCATCGAGCACGCCGCCGGGGCGTCCTTCGCCCCCAACCCGATCTACTTCGACCCCGCCGCCATCGTCGAGCTGGCCATCGAGGGCGGCACCAACGCCGTGGCCTCCACGCTCGGCGTCCTCGGGGCGGTCTCCCGGCGGTACGCCCACCGCATCCCGTTCATCCTCAAGTTCAACCACAACGAGTTGCTGACGACGCCCAACACCTACGACCAGGTGATGTTCGGCTCCATCGACCAGGCGTTCGACATGGGGGCGGTCGGCGTGGGCGCCACCATCTACTGGGGCTCCGAGGAGTCCAACCGGCAGCTGCAGGAAGTGGGGGCCGCGTTCGAGAAGGCCCACCAGCTGGGCATGTTCACGGTGCTGTGGTGCTACCTGCGCAACCCGGAGTTCAAGGTGGACGGCACCGACTACCACGCCTCGGCGGACCTGACCGGCCAGGCCAACCACCTCGGCGTCACCCTCGAGGCCGACATCATCAAGCAGAAGCTGCCGACCAACAACGGCGGGTACCCGGCCATCAAGGCAGGCAAGACCCACGACAAGGTCTACAGCGAGCTGACCACCGACCACCCGATCGACCTCACCCGGTACCAGGTGGTCAACAACTACATGGGCCGCTCCCCGCTCATCAACTCGGGCGGGGCGTCGGGCACCAACGACCTGCAGGACGCGGTCGCCACGGCCGTCATCAACAAGCGGGCGGGCGGCGCCGGGCTCATCAGCGGCCGCAAGGCCTTCCAGAAGCCGATGGACGAGGGGATCGCCATCCTCAACGCCATCCAGGACGTGTATCTCTGCGACGACGTGACCGTCGCCTGAGGGGAGGCAGCATGCGCATCGGCATCCTCACCGGCGGCGGCGACGTCCCCGGGCTCAACCCCGCGATCAAAGCGGTCGTCCAGCGCGCCACCGAACGGGGCGACCACGAGGTGATCGGCCTGCGGCGCGGCTGGGCGGGCCTCCTGTACGCCAACCCCGACGACCCTGCGTCGCTCCAGGAGTTCACCCAGCCCATGGACCGGGCGTGGGTGCGGACCATCGACCGCTCCGGCGGCACGGTGCTGCACTCCTCGCGCACGCACCCGGGGAAGGTGAGGCCCGAGGCCGTCCCCGACTTCCTGGAGGTCCCCGAGGGCGACCCGCCCTACGACTTCACCGCCCACGCGCTCGAGGTGCTGGAGGCGATCGGCATCGACGTGCTGATCCCCATCGGTGGCGACGACACCCTGTCGTACGGCCTCCGCCTCCACAACGAGGGCGTGCCGGTGATCGCCATCCCCAAGACCATGGACAACGACGTCCACGGCACCGACTACTGCATCGGGTTCTCGACCGCGGTCACCCGCGGCGTCCAGTTCGTCCATGCCCTGCGCACCAGCACCGGCTCGCACGAGCGGATCGCCGTGGTGGAGTTGTTCGGCCGCTACAGCGGCGAGACGTCGCTGATCACCGCCTACCTGGCGGGCGCCGATCGCGCCGTGATCTCGGAGGTGCCGGTGGACGTCGAGCGCCTCGCCGACTACCTGATGGCAGACCGCAGGGCCAACCCGAGCAACTACGCCATCGTCACCATCTCCGAGGGCGCCATCCTCGAGGGTGGGGAGATGCACCTCAGCGGCGAGGAGGACGCCTACGGGCACCGCAAGCTGGGCGGTATCGGGGTCACGCTGGGGGCGATGCTCAAGGACATCACCGGCATCAACATCATCAACCAGACGGCCGGCTACCTGGTCCGCTCCGGCGCCCCCGACTCGCTGGACCTGATGGTGGCGAACAACTACGCGATGATGGCCGCGGACCTGGCGCTCGAGGGCCTGTCCGGCCGGATGGTGGCACTACGCAGCGGCACGTACACCAACGTCCCGATCTCGGTGACCGGAGAGGGCGTCAAGCGGGTGGACGTCGATGAGCTGTACGAGGCCACCGAGTACCGGCCCAAGGTCCGCCACGTGGGCGGGAAGCCGATGTTCCTGTACTAGGCCTGCGGCAGCCGGCGCGTGCGGCGGGCACGGCCCGTCGAGGGACAACCGACAGCGACCGAGGAGCGACGAGATGAGCGTGATCGGAGTGCTCACGGCCGGCGGGGACTGCCCCGGCCTGAACGCCGTCATCAGAGGCGTGGTGTCCCGGGCCCACGACACCTACGGCGCAGAGGTCGTCGGCATCATGAACGGCTGGGAAGGCCTCATGGATGGGGACGCTCGCCTGCTCGAGCGGCGCGACGTCCGCGGCATCCTGGTGCGCGGCGGCACCATCCTCGGCACCTCGCGCAAGGACCCCTACGTCCACGGCGACGGCTTCGCCAGCGTCTCGCGGACGCTGGAGTCCCACGACATCGACACCCTGGTGGTCATCGGAGGCGACGGGACGCTCCGCACCGCCCTCAAGCTGGTGGACGAGGGCGTGAAGGTGATCGGGGTCCCCAAGACCATCGACAACGACATCGCCGCCACCGACTTCACGTTCGGGTTCGACACGGCGGTGCAGATCGTCACCGACGCCATCGACCGGCTCACCACCACCGCCGAGGCCCACGACCGGGTCATCCTGGTGGAGGTGATGGGCCGCACCAAGGGGTGGATCGCCACCTACTCGGGCATCGCGGGGGGCGCCGAGGCGATCCTGATCCCCGAGGTCCCCTTCGACCTGGAGGAGGTCGCCGGCATCATCCGCCGCCGCCACCGGCGCGGCAAGGACTACTCGATCGTGGTGGTCGCCGAGGGGGTGGAGCCGCCGATCAAGACGGAGAAGCCCAAGGACGCGTTCGGGTTCGAGCGCCTCGGCGGCGTGGCCTACCAGTTGGCCCCCGTGATCGAGGAGCTGACCGGGTTCGAGACCCGGGTCACGGTGCTCGGCCACCTGCAACGCGGCGGCACGCCCACCGCCTTCGACCGGGTGCTGGCCACTCGGCTCGGCACCAAGGCCGCCGACCTCGCCGCCGCCGGGGAGTCGGGTGTGATGGTGGCCATGCGGGGAGCGCAGATCGTGCCCGTGCCGCTGGCCGAGGCGTGCGCCGACATCAGAGGCGTCGACGACGACCTGTTCGACGTGGCCAGGACCTTCTTCGGGTAGGCGCCCCTCCCGAGGGCCTACGTGAGGCTCCCGCGCGTCGGGGGCCCCAGACCATCGAGCACCCCAACCAGATCCCCCGGCAGCGGCGACGCCACGTCCACCGGGGCCCCGGTCACCGGGTGGGTGAACGCCAGGCGGGCGGCGTGGAGCCATACCCGCCCGAACCCGTCGCCCCCGCGCCCGTAGGCGGGGTCGCCGGCCAGGGGGTGGCCGATCGAGGCGCAGTGCACCCGGATCTGGTGGGTGCGGCCGGTCTCCAGCGTCACCTCCAGCAGGGTCAGGGCCGGCCGCTCCCACTCCGCCATCCAGCGGTAGTGGGTCCGGGAGGGCCGCCCCGCCGGGTCCACGCGGAAACGGGTGGGGTGGCGGGGATCGCGTCCCAGCGGGGCGTCGATCGTGCCCGTGGGGGGCACGCCGGTGCCGTGGACGAGCGCCAGATAGGTGCGCGCCACCGCGCGCTCGCCGATCGCCCTCCTCAGCCCCGCATGAGCGGCCGCGTCGAGGGCCACCGCCAGCAGCCCGGACGTGTCCCTGTCGAGCCGGTGGACGATCCCCCACCGCCCGTCGTCGCCGACCCCCTCCACGGACGGCCACCGGTGCAGGATGCCGGCCGCCAGGGTCCCGCTGCGGCTCCCCGCGCCGGGGTGCACCACCACGCCGGGGGGCTTGTCCACCACGGCGAGGTGCTGGTCCTCGTACCGGACCTCGAACGGCACCTCCTCCGGCTCCAGCAGCGGCGCCGGGTCGGGGATCTCGAGGTCGAGCACGGCACCGGCCGCCATGCGATCGCGTGGAGCGGCGGGCTCGCCGTCCACCAGGGCGTGGCCTCCGAGCAGCATCTGCTTGGCGACCGCCCGGCTCACCTCCGCCACCCGGGCCACCACGAGGTCGGCCCGCTCCCCGTCGAGGTCGGCGGGGACGGTGGCCCTCATCGCTGCCGGAACGCCAGCAGCACCGCCAGGGCCGCCCCGATGGTGATCGCGCTGTCGGCGACGTTGAACGCCGGGAAGAACGAGAAGTCCACGAAGTCGATCACCTTGCCGTCGAGGATGCCCGGCCCCCGGAACAGCCGGTCGAGCAGGTTGCCGAGCGCGCCGCCCAGCACCAGCCCGAGGGCGGCCGCTTCCCACCGCGATGAGAGCCTGGCCACCAGCACGACGATCAGGGCGACCGCCCCGATGGCGATGAGGGCGATCACCGCCCCCGCGCCCTGGAACAGCGAGAACGACGATCCCGGGTTCTCGATGAGCCGGAGCTGGAAGAAGCCGTCCACCACCACGACCGGCCCGTCCGACAGGGTGCGGACGACGATCCACTTGGTCAGCTGGTCGAGGGCGACGATCGCACCGGCGACCAGGAACCCGAGGTCGCGGGGCTTCAGCGAGAGGCTGCGCACTCGACGCACCGGGTGGCGTACGGCAGTGCGTCGAGCCTGGCGACCGGGATCGCCTCCCCACAGTCGTCGCAGATGCCGTAGGTCCCCGCCTCGATGGCCTCGAGTGCCTGATCGACCTTGTCGAGCAGGTCCCGGGCGTTCTGGGCGATGGAGAGCTCCTTCTCCATCTCGAATACCAGCGATCCGCCCTCGGCCGTGTTGGGATCGGGGCTGCGCTCGGACGACGTCTCCGAGAGCCTGATCTCCTCACGGTCCTCGTCGATCTCGCGGATGACCACGTCGAGTTGCTCTCGCTCTGCGACAAGACGCTTCTTCAGGCGCTTGACCGTGGATGCGGCAAGGGTCCGGGGCACAACTACCTCCTACGGACCGGCGAATCTAGCAGGCTCCCGCTCGCAGACGAACGTTTCCGCCCGGATCACACGGGGACGCCGCTGCGGCGCAGCGCTGCGGCCGCCCCTGCGGCGTCCACCCCCGCCACCAGCACCACCTTGCGCCGGGACGACGCGCCCTTCCCGACCGTGCCCCGCCGGCCGCCCGCGGCCGCCGCGAGGAGCCGCGCCGCTTCGCGATTCGCCTTCCCTCCCTCGGGCGGCGACGCCACCCGCACCCGCACCGCGCCGTCGTGGAGGCCGTCCACACCGGGGCGGCTCGAGCCCGGCACCACCCAGGCGTCGATCTCGACGCCGCCGTCGACGGAGCGGATGGGGGAGGTCGCAGGGGCCATCGGGAGGAGGGTAGGCCGCCGCCGGCGCCTTGGACGCCCCCGGCGGCGGGTGTACGATCCTGCGCCACGGCGCTGATGGGGACGCGCCTCACCGGGCCGGGCGGGCCCGAGCGAGCCGGCGATGGTGTGAGGCCGGCGCCCGCCCCCGGGAGGACATCACCCCGGAGCCGCGGGAAGAACGGCCACGTGCCCACTAGACCCCGCCGGCCTCCCCACGAGACGGGGCAATGAAGCGGCCGCCGCTCGGCGGCAAGCCGGGTGGTACCGCGGGCCCGCCCGTCCCGGCGGCACGACCGGCCGACCGAGGACGCCATGGCACCCGAATCCACCCCCTTCGAGCGAGTCCCCCCCGCCGTCGACTTCCCCGCGCAGGAGCGGGAGATCCTCGACCTGTGGGACCGGCTCGACGCCTTCGGCACCTCGGTCGAGATGCGCGACCCGCACACCGAGTTCACCTTCTACGACGGCCCGCCCTTCCCCACCGGGAGCCCGCACTACGGCAACCTGCTCGCCGGTGTCCTCAAGGACATCGTGCCCCGCTACTGGACCATGCGGGGCCACCGGGTGGAGCGCCGCTTCGGGTGGGACACCCACGGCCTCCCCATCGAGATGGAGGTGCAGAACGAGCTCGGCCTGTCCGGCCCCGCCGAGATCGAGGCCTACGGGGTCGCCGCCTTCAACGAGGCCTGCCGGGCCAGGGTCATGGCCAACACCGAGGTGTGGGAGGCGATCACCCGCCGTATCGGGCGCTGGGTGGACTTCGAGAACGACTACTCCACCATGGACGTCGACTTCATGGAGTCGGTGTGGTGGGTGTTCCGCCAGTTGTGGGACCGGGACCTGATCTACCGCGACTTCAAGGTGCTCCCCTACTCGTTCGGGGCCGCCACCCCGCTCTCCAACTTCGAGGTGAACCTGGGCGCCTACCGGGACGTCGAGGACCCCTCGATCACGGTGCGCCTGCGGGTGACGGAGGGCGCCGGGCCGGTGGAGCCGGGCGACTTCCTGCTGGTGTGGACCACCACTCCGTGGACGATGCCCTCCAACCTGGGCGTGGCGGTGGGCCCCGGCATCCGGTACGTGCGGGTGGACGGAGACCTCGACGGGCACGAGGGCCGCTACTGGATCGCCGCCGAGCGGGTGGAGGCCTATTGGCCGGACGGCGCCGCGGCGGCGGCCGAGGCCGCCGGCGCCGACCTGCTGGGCACCCGCTACGCCCCGGTGTTCGGCCACTTCGCCGACAGGGCCGCCGACGGCGCCTTCGTGGTCATCCCCAGCGAGGAGACCACCACCGAGGACGGCACCGGCCTGGTCCACATGGCCCCCGCCTACGGCGAGGAGGACTTCCTGGCGTTCCAGGCCGCCGGCATCGACGTGCTGGTCGACCCGGTGGACGCCGAGGGCCGGTTCACGGCCGAGGTGCCCGAGGTGGCCGGGGTGAACGTGAAGGACGCCGACCCGGCCCTGATCGACCTGATGCGCCGCTCGGGGGCGCTGGTGCGCAGCGGACGCATCGTGCACTCCTACCCGTACTGCTGGCGCACCGACACGCCGCTCATCTACAAGGCCATCCCCACCTGGTTCGTGCGGGTGGAACGGCTGCGCGACCGCATGGCGGAGTTGAACCGCAGCATCCACTGGGTGCCGGAGCGCATCGGGACCCGGAGGTTCGGCAACTGGCTGGAGCAGGCCCGCGACTGGGCCATCAGCCGCAACCGCTTCTGGGGCTCCTGCATCCCGGTGTGGGAGTGCGAGGCCTGCGGGGCCCAGGTGTGCATCGGCTCCCGGGACGAACTGCAGGAGCGCTCGGGGACGCGCCCCGACGACCTCCACAAGCACTACGTGGACGCCATCACCATGCCGTGCGAGGCGTGCGGCGGGCAGATGCGGCGGGTGCCCGAGGTGCTCGACGTCTGGTTCGAGTCCGGGGCCATGCCCTACGGCCAGCACCACTACCCGTTCGACGACCCGGAGGCGTTCGAGCGCAAGTTCCCCGCCGACTACATCGCCGAAGGGCTCGATCAGACCCGCGGGTGGTTCTACACCCTGGTGGTCCACGCCGCCGCGATCTTCGACACCGTCCCGTTCCAGAACTGCGTGGTCAACGGGATGATCCTGGCCGAGGACGGCCGCAAGATGTCCAAGAGCCTCAAGAACTACCCGGACCCGTTCGGGCTCATCGACGGGTACGGGGCCGACGCGGTGCGCACCTACCTCATCAACTCCCCCGTGGTCCGGGCCGAGCCTCTCCGGTTCCAGGAATCGGGAGTGCGCGACGTGGTCCGCACCGTGCTGCTGCCGTTCTGGAACGCCTACTCGTTCTTCACCACGTACGCCGCGGCCGACGGCCTCACGGTGGAGGGCCTCGGCGCCGCACCCTCCCCGGGAGACCGCCCCGAGATCGACCGCTGGATCCTCTCGGTGCTGCAGAGCCTGATCAAGCGGGTCAACGAGGAGATGGAGGGCTACTACCTCTACAACGTCATCCCGCCGCTGATCGAGTTCGTGGACGACCTCACCAACTGGTACATCCGGCGCAGCCGGAGGCGCTTCTGGCGCCAGCGCGGCGAGGACGAGCAGGACACGCTGGCGGCGTTCGCCACCCTCTACGAGGTGCTGGTGACGTTCTCCCAGTTGATGGCGCCGGTGCTGCCGTTCGTGACCGAGGCGATGTACCAGGGACTGGTCGTGGCCCGCCGCCCGGCCGGCGAGGAGGGGCCGCAGAGCGTCCACCACTGCGACTACCCCGAGGCCGACACGGCGCTGATCGACGCGTCGCTCGAGGCGGACATGGCGGTGGCCAGGTCGGTGGTCTCGCTGGGACGTGCGTTGCGCACCCAGGCCAGGCTCCGGGTGCGCCAGCCCCTGGCAGGGGCCGTAGTCGTGAGCCACGACGATGCGGTCAGGGCCGCCGTCGAGGGCCACGCGGACCTCATCGCCGATGAGTTGAACCTGAAGGAGGTCGCCACCTCCGCCGACGAGCAGGCCCACGCCCACCTGCGGGCCAAGGCCAACTTCCGGGCGCTCGGCCCCCGCTTCGGGCCCCGCATGAAGGAGGCGGCGGCCGCCATCGAGGCACTCGACGCCGATGCCGTCGCCGGCGTCATCGACGGCGGGACGGTGGAGGTGCTGGGCGAGGCCCTCGGCCTCGACGACCTGGTGGTGAGCCGGGAGCCCCGCGCCGGGGTGGTCGTCGCCTCCGACGAGCGGCTCTCGGTGGCGCTCGACACGGCGCTGACCCCGGCGCTGGAGCGAGAGGGACTGGCCCGAGAGGTCGTGAAGGTGGTGCAGGGACTGCGGAGGGACGCCGACTTCGACGTCACCGATCGGGTCCTGGTGCGCTGGGACACCGACGACGAGGCGCTCGCCGCCGCCGTCGAGGAGCACGCCGCCTGGATCGCCGGAGAGGTGCTGGCTGCGTCGCTGGAACGGGGCGCCACCGCGGCCGCCGAGGCCGACGTGGCGGGCTCGGCCCTGCGGCTGGAGGTGACGCGGGCCTAGGCCGCGCTCACAGGCAGACGATCCCCGACAGGATCCACAGGCCCACCAGCAGCACCATCGGCGACAGGTCGATGGCGACGCCGCCGGTGCGGAGCGGGGGGATCAGCCGGCGCAGCGGCCGCAGCACCGGATCGGTCAGGCGCCGCAGCACCCAGCGGGCCCTGGCCACCGGGTGCTCGTCGCCGGACACGTGCACCCACTCCAGCACGATGCGCGCCACGACGACCAGCCAGAACACCTGCAGCGCGACGCAGACGACCCTCGACACCCCGGCTCAGCCCTCCGAGGCCTGGTAGTACCCGAGGTCGGCGAGCCGAGCCCGCTCGTCCCGGGTGATGTTGACGTTGGCCGGCGTCACCAGGATGACGCCCTGGCCGATCTTGCGCATGGAGCCCCCGAGCGCATAGGTGAGGCCGCTGGCGAAGTCCACCAGGCGGCGCACCATGGCCGGTTCGACCTTGCGGAGGTCCAGCACCACGGCGGTGGCGGCGCGGATGTGGTCGGCGAGCGCCTGCGCGTCCGAGTAGCTCTTGGCGACGATGATCTCGGACTGCAGGTCGGAGTCGGAGATGGTCCGCACCGTCGGGCTGTCCCCGCCGGTAACGATGACCCCGGCCTCGGCGAGCGCCTGGTCCGGCGCGGTGCGGCGCCGGGTGGTGAGCGGCGGCTCCACACGCCGGCCGGTGACGCCCTGGCCGGTCCTGCTGGGGGGCCTGGCCTCCTCGCCGTACCCACCCGAGCGCCGTTGCGCGTCGGGGATGCGGCGCTGCGGGGCGGGCTCGGGCAGCGCGCCTCCGCCGTACCCCGGGTCGGTGTGGCCGCGGGCGGCCGGAGCCGGTTCGGGCGGCATCTGGCGGTCATAGCCCTCGGAGGCGTACCCGCGCTCGGAGTAGCCGCGCGCGGGAGACTCGTAGGGCTGGGCTTCGTCCTCGTCCACCAGCCCCAGGTAGAACAACGTCTTCTGCCACAAACTCGCCATGGATCTCAGCCTCGGTGCTCCTCGGACGGGCCAAAGATAGCCCGTCCGACCCGCAACAGCGTGGCACCTTCGGCCACCGCCACCTCGTAGTCGTCGGTCATCCCCATCGACAGCTCCTCCAGACCCGGATGGCGGACCGCGAGGCGGTCGCGCAACGCCGCCAGCGCCCGGAAGTGCGGACGGGCGGCCTCGGGGTCGGCGGTGAACGGCGGGATGGTCATCAGCCCCCTCACCTCGAGGCCCCGTGCGACGGCCACATCCACCAGCGCGGCGGCGCCGTCCGGAGGAGGCCCCGCCTTGGCGGGGTCGCCGCTCACGTTCACCTGCACCAGCACCGGCGGCGGGGCGCCCTCGCCTCTCGCCCAGTACCCGGCCAGCGAGGGGCGGTCCAGCGAGTGCAGCAGGGCCGCCGCCGGCCGGGCGAGCCGCACCTTGTTGCCCTGCAGCCGCCCGATCATGTGCCAGCGGGCCTCGGGGAACCTGGCGGCGCACTCCGCCAGCCGGTCGGCGCGGTTCTCCCCGAAGTCGCGGTGGCCGGCGGCCATCGCCGCCTCGATGGCAGCGAACGACGCCGTCTTGGTGACGGCGACCAGGGTCGGCTCGTCGCTGCGCCCGGCGCGCCCCGTCGCCGCGGCGATCCGCTCCCGCACTCCCTCGAGGCCGATCACGGCAGCCATGCCACCCCGATCTGGCGCAGGTCGGTGCCGTCCCGCCGATACGAGTGGTACCCGGCCCCGCACATGGTGCACTCCCCCGCCTCCCACACCTCCAGGCCGCCCAACTGGCTGCGAAGCACCGCAGGCAGGTCGACTCCGGTGGTCCCCGCCGCGGTGGCCGCGGTGTGGCCGGGGAATCGCTCGGCCACCTCGGGCCCCACCTCGAAGCAGCACGGGCCGATGCCCGGCCCGATCGCGGCGCGGACCGGCGCGGCGCCCGCCGCCGCCATCGCCTCCCGGAGCGCCGGCACCACCCCTGCGACCGCTCCCCTCCACCCGGCGTGGGCGATCCCGGCCGCGCCGGGCCCCTCGAGCACCACGGGGAAGCAGTCGGCGGTCGCCACGGCCATGGGGAGGCCGGGCCGACGGGTGCGGAGCGCATCGGCGTCGCCCAGCCGCCCCGGCGCGGTGGCCTCCACGACCCCGGAGCCGTGGACCTGGCGGACGTAGGCCCAGTCGCTCGGGATGCCCAGCGACGACGACACCGCCTCCCGGGCGGCGGGGTCGTCCCGGCCGTTGCCGTCGGCGGCGGTCCCGAAGGCGGCCCCGGCGAACCCGGGCGGGCGGATCATCCCTGCAGGAAGTCGGGGATCTCCAGGTCGTCGACGCCGCCCTCGTCGCCGTCGTCCTGCGCCCCCGGTGCCGGCGCCTGGCCGGCGTGGCCGGTGTCGGTGGTGCGGCGGGCGGTCGGCGGGCGGAGCGACGGGCGCCCCTGCTGCTGGAACCCGGCGGCGATGACGGTCACCCGCATCTCCTCGCCCATGGCGTCGTCGACGAAGGCGCCGAAGATCACGTTGGCATCGGGCTCGCAGTAGGCGGCGACCGCCATGGCGGCCTCGTTGACCTCGTGCAGCGTCATCGACGAGGGTCCCGAGATGGAGAGCAGCACCCCGGCGGCGCCCTCCATGGAGATCTCGAGCATGGGGCTGGAGATCGCCTTCTCGGCCGCCTGCTGGGAGCGCTGCTCGCCCGTGGCGCGGCCGATGCCCATGACGGCGGTGCCGGCGCCCTCCATGATCGACTTCACGTCGGCGAAGTCCACGTTGATGAGCCCGGGGGTGGTGATGAGGTCGGTGATGCCGCCCACCCCGTGGAGCAGCACCTCGTCGGCCATGCGGAAGGCGTCGATCATCGATACGCCCGAGTCCGAGAGCTCCAGCAGGCGCTGGTTGGGGATGACGATGAGGGTGTCGACCTCGTCGCGCAGCGCCTGGATCCCGGTCTCGGCCTGCACCGAGCGCCGGCGCCCCTCGAAGCCGAACGGCCGGGTGACCACCGCCACGGTCAGCGCGCCCACCCGCCGGGCGATGTTGGCGACGATCGGGGCGCCGCCGGTGCCGGTGCCGCCGCCCTCGCCGGCGGTGATGAAGACCATGTCGGCCCCGCGCAGGGCGTCCTCGATCTCGTCCTGGTGGGCCAGGGCCGCCTCGCGCCCGACGTCGGGGTCGGCCCCGGCGCCCAGGCCGCGGGTGAGGTCGCGGCCGATGTCGAGTTTCAGGTCGGCGTCGGACATCAGGAGCGCCTGGGCGTCGGTGTTCACGGCCACGAACTCCACCCCGCGCAACCCGGCTTCGATCATGCGATTGACGGCGTTGACGCCGCCCCCGCCGATGCCGACCACCTTGATCACCGCCAGGTAGCTCTGCGGGTTCATGGATTGGGTTGTCACGGGCGTACCTCCCCGGCACGAACCCGCACCTGTGGCGGGCTCACCCGGGCGCGTCGTGACGACGAGCCGCGGGCCTCGACCCGGAGTGTAGTGGTGCGCCGCAGGGTCACGCCCCGTCTCCCTCACCCTCTACGGCAGGTGCAGCATCCCCCTCCCCCGAACCTTCGACCCCGGCTTGCAGCGCCTCGATCGGGGTCGGGGGGACGACGGCAGGCCGCCGCGGCGCCACCACGTCCAGCGTGGACCCGGGAGGAAGGCCGTCGGCCAGCATCACCTCTGCCACGAGCGCCTTGTCGGCCAGGTCGATGGGATGGCCGAGCCGGACCCTGTGGCCCGGTGTCTCCAGCCACCACTCTCCGCCCTCGGCGACCACGGTGCTGGAGGCGGCCAGCGATCGGGAGAGGGCGCCGGTCATGGCCACCAGTTCCCGCCACGCGGCGCTCCCCGGGCTGGCCCCCGCCGGGAAGCTGGCGAGGCCCACCGATGCGGTGAGCACGCCGGTGCCCGGGGTGTCGGCCACGGTGAGCACCACGCCGTCCCCGGCCACGAGCATCCAGCCCGTGGTGCCCTCCACCCACAGCGCCGGGGTGCGCTCCACCACTTCGATCACCAGCCGGTCGGGCCATTCCCGGCTGACCCGGACCGACGCCGCCCATGGGTCGGCGGCCACGGCCTCCTCGGCGGACCCGGTGTCGAGCCACACCATGATCGCCCCGATGCCGATGCCGGCATCCTCGAGGCGCCCCGCCACGTCCACCTGCTCGGCACCGGCGATCTCGATCTCCTTCACCGACAACCACGGCGAGTGGAGGACCACGCCGCCGGCGAGCAGCACCAGGAGCACGCCCACCGCCACCCAGGCAGCCCAGTTGCGCCGCACCGGCGCCAGGGGCCGGCGGGTGGTGACGTCGGTGAGGCGGGCGCTCACCGGGAGCCCCCGAAGTCGCCGACGAAACGGAGCTCGGGCTCGAGGTCGATGCCGGCGGCATCACGCACCCGGCGCCGCACCAGGGCCACCAGGTCGTGCACGTCCTGGGCGCTGGTGCCCCGGTCGGCCTCGAAGAAGTTGGCGTGCCTCTCGGACACGGAGGCGCCGCCCACCCGCAGCCCCTTGAGGCCGAGCTCGTCGATGATGCGCCCGGCGTGGTCGCCCTCCGGGTTCTTGAACACGCTCCCGGCGTTCAGGGTGCCTCCGGGCTGGTGGTCCTTGCGCCACCGCGTGATCTCCCGCAGCCGCTCCCGGCACTCCGCCTCCGGGCGCTCGACCGTCCGGAACCGCCCCGACACCACCACCTCCGCCGGCCCGAGTTCGGAGTGCCGGTACCGGAGGCCGAGGTCGCCGGGGGTGCGGTCGCTCGCCGTTGCGGTGCCCAGGTCCACCACCCGGGCGGTGAGCAGCCAGTCGGCGGTCTCCGAGCCGAAGCACCCGGCGTTCATCCGCACCGCTCCGCCCACCGAGCCGGGGATGCCCACCATGAACTCGAGCCCGCCGCGGCCCGCGGCGGCGGTCGCCCGGGCCAACGCCGGTTGAGGGAGCGCCGCCCCGGCGGCCGCGATCCCGCCGTCCTGCAGGTCGAGCCCCGCCATGCCCCGTCCGAGGTGGACGACCACCCCCTCGAACCCGCCGTCGGCCACCACGACGTTGCTTCCCCTCCCCAGCACCAGCACCGGAGCCGGGTCCTCCCGCAGCGCCGCTGCCAGGTCTGCCAGGTCCTCTTCGCGGTCGGCCTCCATGAACCAGCGCGCCGCACCGCCCACCTTGTAGGTGGTCATGGGTGCGAGTTCCACCCGCTCGCTCAGGCGGCCCGCCTCGGCGAGCGCGGCCAGGGCACTCACCCCGCCACTCCCAGCAGGGCCCCGACCTCGTCGGCCACCAGCGTGATGTCGCCGGCCCCCAGCATCAACACCACGTCGCCCGGTGCGGCGACGGCCGCCACCCGGCCCGCCAGATCGGCCCGGCGCGGCACGTAGGACACCTCCGCCCCGGCGAGTGCCGCGGCGTCGGCGACGAGCCTGCCGGTGACGCCGGGGATGGGCGGCTCACCGGCGGCGTACACGTCGGAGACGATCACCACGTCGGCGCCGGCGAGGGCGGGGCCGAACTCCTCGGCCAGTTCCCGGGTCCTGGTGTAGCGATGCGGCTGGAACACGGCCACCACCCGGGACGGGCCGCCGTCGCGGGCCGCGGCGATCGTGGCCGCCACCTCGGTGGGGTGGTGGGCGTAGTCGTCCACCACGGTGATGCCGCTGGCCCTGGCCTTGACCTCGAACCGCCGCCGGACGCCACCGAACCCGGCGAGGCCGGCCGCCGCCGCAGCGAGGTCCACCCCGAACTCCCCCAGCAGCGCGAGCAGGCCGGCTGCGTTGCGGGCCACGTGGACCCCTGGGCGGGGCACGGTCACCGGGGTGGACACCGCCCCTTGCGCCAGCCGGAAGGACACGGAGGTGCCGAGGTGGCGGAGATCCTCGATCCGCCAGGCCGCCTCGTCGGAGAACCCGTACCCGACCACGCCGGGCACCGCTGCGGCGACCCGGGCCGCGCCGGGGTCGTCGAGGCAGGCGACCACCGGACCGTCGACGCCGGCGGCCACGTCCACGAACGCCCGTTCCAGCCGCTCCACGGTGCCGTAGTGATCGAGGTGGTCGGCCTCCACGTTCGTCACCACGAGGCCGCGCAGCGAGAGATCGCAGAACGTGCCGAACGCCTCGTCGGCCTCGAGCAGGAACAGCCCCGGCTCGCCGAGGTGGGCGTTGGTGTTCAACTGCACCATCTCGCCCCCGACCAGGAACGACGGATCCCGTCCCAGCGCCCGCGCCGCGGCCACCAGCATCGCCGTGGTGGTGGTCTTGCCGTGGGTGCCTGCGACGCCCACCGCCGGCATCCTGGCGGTGATCTCGGCCAGCAGGGCGGGCCGCTCCCACACCTCCACGCCGGCATCCCGGGCCGCCGCCAGCTCGGGGTCGGCGGCCGGGACCGCCGAGGAGGCCACGACCAGGTCCCACTCCCCCGCCCGCTCGGGCCGGTGGCCCACCCAGGTCTCCACCCCGGTGCGGGGCAGCACGGTCACAGCACGGCCCGGCTTCAGGTCGGAGCCGGTGACGGTGTGCCCTGCCTGGGCGAGCAGCTTGGCGAGGCCGCTCATGCCGGCGCCGCCCACCCCCACCAGGTGGATCCGCTCGTGGGCGACGAGGTCACCCATCGGCGGCCTCCAGCATCGCCCCGGCGACCATCGATGCGGCATGCGGCAGGGCGGCGGCCGCCGAGGCCGCGCGCATCCGCTCCAGGCGCCGGGTGTCGGCGGCGAGGCCGGCCACCACGTCCGGGAGGGAGGCCGCGTCGTCCTGGCGCACCACCAGCGCCCCTCCCGCGGCGGCGAGGGCGGCGGCGTTCGCCTGCTGTCCCACCGCCTCCAGGGGCACCACGACGGCGGCCGAGCCGGTGGCGGCCAGTTCGGAGATCGTCATGGCCCCGGCGCGGCACACGACCAGGTCGGCGGCGGCGTAGAAATGCTCCATGGCATCCTCGAATGCGACGCACCGCCACGGTAGCGGCGAGCCCACGGCACGCCGTGCCACCTCGTCGTGGGCGGCGCGGCCCGTCAGGTGCACGATCTCGCAGCGCCGTCCGGCGAGGGCGCGGGCGATGCCGGGCACGGCGTCGTTGAGCACCTTCGCCCCCAGGCTGCCTCCCAGGACGCCGATCACCGTCGCCCGGGGATCGACCCCGTAGCGGGCGAGCGCCGCGCTGCGCCGGGCGCTGCGGTCGTAGGTCTCGAACACCTCCCGCAGCGGGTTCCCCACCACCCGGCTGCGGGCGAGCCGCTCCGCCGGCCCGGGGAGCCCCAGGAAGGTCGCCCGCGCCCGGCGCGCCGCGTAGCGGGCGGCGAGGCCGGGGGCGGCGTTCTGCTCCTGGACGAACATCGGCAGGCCGAGGCGGGCGGCGGCGCGGGCGGCGGGGACGGTGGCGTAGCCGCTGGTCCCCAGCACGACCCGGGTGCCGCGGTGCCGCATCTCGGCGGTCATGGCCGCAGTCACCCTCGAGAGCCGCCACGGGATGGCCAGATTCGACGGGGTCGGGGCGCGTCGCAGGCGGGGCATGGCGAACGGCACGAACTCGAAGCCGGCTGCGGGGACGGCGGACGCCTCCATGCGGTCTCCCCCCAGGAACACGATCGCCTCCCGGGGCACCCCGAGTGCCGTCAACGCACGCGCCACGGCCAGCGCCGGGTAGACGTGGCCGGCGGTGCCGGCGGCGGCCAGCGCGAACGTCACGGTCGGCCGCCCGCCGCGGAGTCCCTGGCGATGCTGATCAGGATGCCGACGGCGGCCATCTCGGTGAGCAGGGCGCTCCCGCCGATGGACACGAACGGCAGCGGGACGCCGGTGATCGGCAGCACGCCGGTGACCCCGCCGATGTTCACGAGCGCCTGGGCGACGAGCCAGGTGGTGATGCCGATGGCCGCCAGCCTCCCGAAACGGTCCCTGGCCCGGAAGGCGATCAGCGTCCCGGCCACCGTCAGCGCCACGAACAGCAGCACCACCATCAGCGAGCCCGCCAGCCCGGTCTCCTCGCCGATGATGGAGAAGATGAAGTCGGTGTGGGCGTTGGGGAGGAACGACCAGCGCGCCCGGCTCGCCCCGAGGCCGACGCCCCACAGCCCCCCGGTGCCCAGCGCCACCAGGCTCTGCACCACCTGGTAGCCGCCGCCGAGCGGATCGGACCCGGCGTCCAGGAACGCCGTCACCCGCGCCCAGCGGTAGGGGGACGCCAGCGCGGTGACGACGGCCGCCCCGGTGCCGAACATGGCGCCGCCCAGGATGTAGCGGAACGGTGCGGCCGAGGCCAGCAGGATGGCGAACGACCCGAAGGCCACCATCAGCGCCGTGCCCAGGTCGGGCTGCAGCACCACCAGCACCCCGACCAGGCCCACCGAGACGGCCACCGGCCACATGAAGTCCCTGAGCCGGTGCATGGAGGTCTCCTTGCGGCTCACCAGGGTGGCGAGGAACAGGATGGTGGTCAGCTTGGCGACCTCGGAGGCCTGGATGGTCACCGGCCCTGCGACCAGCCACCGGGTGGCGCCGTACGCCCGGGTGCCGATCACGAGCGTGGCGACCAGCAGCACGACCGACCCCACGAACATCGGGAAGGCGAGCCGGCGCAGCACCCGCGGCGGCGTCGCCGATGCGGCGACCAGCGCCACCAGGCCGACCCCCATCCACACCGCCTGGCGCTTGAAGTAGTACAGGTTGCCGACCCCCTCGCGGATGGCCAGCACCGACGACGCCGAGAGGATCGCCCCCAGGCCGATGACGGCCAGGAGCGCGACGGGAATCAGCAGCAGCACGATCATCCGTGCCGGCCGGCGGTCCGGCACCTCGAGGCGCCGCCGCACCGCATTGGCTGCGGCGGGCACGGCGGCGGTGCGGGTGGCCATCAGGAGCCCTTCCTCTCCCGGACCAGCGCGGCGAAGTGGTCGCCTCGCTCTCCGTAGGACCCGTACATGTCGAACGAGGCGCACCCCGGCGCGAGCAGCACCGTGTCGCCGGGCCGGGCGATGTGGTCGGCTGCCTCCACCGCCTCCTCCATGCCAGCGGCGGCCGTGCCCTCGGGCGCCGCCGCCAGGATCGCCGGACCCTCCTCTCCGATCGCGATCACGTGGCGCACCGACGGCTCCCGGGCGATCGGCGCGACGTCCAGTCCCTTGTTGCGGCCGCCGGCGATGAGCACCACCGACGGGTAGGCGCGCACCGCCGCCAGGGCAGCGTGCGGGTTGGTGGCCTTCGAGTCGTCCACCCACGTCACGCCCTCCCAGGCCCCCACCACCTCGCGGCGGTGGCGCCCGGTGGCGAACGAGGCGGCGGCGCCGGCGATGCCCTCGGGGGTGGCGCCCAGGTGGAGCGCGGCCAGGCCGGAGGCGGCCAGGTCGGCCAGGAAGGAGGGGTCGGTGGTGGACAGGGCCTCGAGCGGCACGCCGACGTCGCCGATCCACAACGCCCCATCGGCGGGCCCTCCCCCGGCGGCGCGGCGGCGGCCGCTGACCGGCACCACCGTCGACGCAGCGCCCGCCACTGCGGCGGACGCACCGGCGTCGTCCTCGTCGAACACCAGCAGGTCGCCCGGGCCCTGGTTCTCGAAGATGCGCGCCTTGGCATCGCGGTAGGCCTCGAACGACCCGTGCCAGTCGAGGTGGTCGGGCGCCACGTTCAGCAGCACGGCGGCGCGGGGGTGGAAGGCGTCGATGAACCGCAACTGGAAGCTGGACGCCTCCACCACGAGCGCGTCCCAGTGCTCCCCGACGGCGTCGCACATCGCCGCCCCGATGTTGCCGACGGCCGCCGCCCGGACGCCGGAGGCGACCAGCATGTCCGCGGCCGCCTGGGTCACGGTGGTCTTGCCGTTGGTCGCGGTCACGGCGGCGAACGGTGCGTCGATGCGGGAGGCGGCCAGTTCCAGTTCGCTCACCACCCGGAGCCCCGCCGCCAGCGCGTCGCGGATCGGCGGGGCGTGCTCGGGGATCCCGGGGCTCGGCACCACGAGATCGACGCCGTCGAGCAGCGCCGGGTCCCAGGCGCCGGCGGCGGCGGTGCGCCCGCCGCCCAGACCGGCCACCCGCTCCGGGTCGGCGTCGTACACCACCACGTCGTGCCCCTCGGCCTCCAGCAGGCGGAGTGCGGCCCGCCCGCTCACGGCTGCGCCGAGCACCAGCACCCTCATCCGACACCGCCGTACGTGATGAAGTCGCCGTAGAAGAGGCCGAGGCCGAGGGCCACCGACAGGCCGGCGATGATCCAGAAGCGGACGACGATGGTGCCCTCCGGCCATCCCTTGATCTCGAAGTGGTGGTGGATGGGGGCCATCAGGAAGATCCGCTTGCCCCACCCCCGGAACGAGATGATCTGCAGGATCACCGACACCGTCTCCATCACGTAGAGGCCGCCCAGCACCACGAGCAGCAGGTGGGTGTTGGTGAGCAGGGCGAGCGCGGCCATCGCCCCGCCCAGCGCCTGGGAGCCGGTGTCGCCCATCATGATCTTGGCCGGCGCGGTGTTCCACCACAGGAACCCGGCGGCGGCCGCCATCATCGCCGCGGCGAGGATCGCCATCTCCAGGTTGCCGACGATGCCGTAGAACTCGGGGTGGCGGTACTGCCAGAAGGCCACCACCACGAAGGCGCCGAACACCAGGGTCCCGGACCCGGCGGCCAGGCCGTCGAGGCCGTCGGTGAAGTTCACCGCGTTGGCCGCACCGGTCAGCAGCAGCAGCACCCACACCGCGTACAGCCAGCCGAGGTCGAAGCCGAGGCCGCGGGTGAAGGAGATCTCGGTGCTGACGCCGTAGTTGATCGCCCCCCAGGCGAACACGCCTGCGATGGTCACCTGGCCGAGGAACTTCCACCGCTTGCGGAGCCCCAGGTTGCGCTCCTTGGACACCTTGGAGAGGTCGTCGAGGAAGCCGATGCCGCCCATCCCCAGGAACGCCACCAGCACCAGCAGCCCGGGGATCTGGAACTCCCGCCAGGTGAAGTGCCAGCCGGTGTCGGCCGACCAGAGCCGCATGTGGGCCACGAGGAAGGCCAGCAGGACGGCGAAGATGATCACCACGCCGCCCATGGTCGGCACGCCGTGCTTGTGGTCGTGCTCGACCTCCTCCTGGATGTACTGGCCGATCTCGCGGCGGCGGAAGTAGCGGATCGCCACCGGGGTGAGCAGCAGGGTGGTGAAGAAGGCGACGGCGGCCGAGGTGAGCATCGCGATCATCGGGCGTCCTCCTCGAGCCGTTCGGCCAGCACTTCCAGGCCCTCGGCGCGAGAGGCCTTCACCAGCACGACGTCGCCGTCGGCCAGGTAGCCGCCGAGCACCGCCGCCGCCTCTCCGGCGTCACCGACCCGGCGGGCGATGGGGCCCGCGCCCTCGGCGATCCCCGGGTCGTCGCCGACCACCACCACCGCGGCGAACCCCAGTTCGGCGGCGAGGCGCCCCACCTCGCGATGCCCGGTGGCCTCGGCGCCGCCCAGTTCGTGCATCCGGCCGAGCACCGCCACGTGCCGCCCCGGCATGGCCGCCACCGTCCGGAGTGCGGCGGCGGCGGAGTCGGGGTTGGCGTTGTACGCGTCGTTGACCACGGTGTAGCGCCCGGAGCGGACCTCCATCCTCCACGACGACCCGGTCGCGGCCGCGCCCCGGCGGGCGGCCTCGTCGAACGGGGCCCCGAGCGCCGCGGCGGCGGCGACGGCGGCGGCCAGGTTCAGGGCCTGGTGGCGGCCGGCCATCGCCAGCCTCACCCCCACGGCCTCTCCCGCGTGGCGGAGGGTGCACGCGGCGCGGCCGTCGGGGCCGAGCGAGACGCCGGTCACCGAGACGTCGGCCTCCGGGTCTTCGCCGAAGGTGAGCATCGGCCGGTGGCCCCGGCCGGCCAGCCGGCCGTCGCCGTGGGGGAGCACGGCGGTGCCGCCCTCCCCCAGCGCCTCGACCAGCTCCCACTTGGCCTCGACGACGCCGTCCTCGTCCCCGAACATCTCCAGGTGGGCGCGGGCCACGTTGGTGATCACGGCCACGTCGGGCCGCACCGCTGCGGCGAGGTGGGCGATGTGACCCCGCCCCCTGCTGCCGACTTCGACGACCACGGCGGTCGCCCCGTCCGGGGCACCGAGGATCGTGAGCGGCACCCCGATCTCGTTGTTGTACGACCGGGGCGCCTTGTGGGCGCCGGGGCCCAGGGCCGCAGCCAGCATGTCCTTGGTGGTGGTCTTGCCGTTGCTGCCGGTGATGGCCGCCACCGGCGCGGTGATGGCCTCCCGGTGGTGCTCCGCGAGCGCCAGCAGCGCCTCCAGCGGGTCGTCCACCTCGATCCCGGCCGCCCCGGCCGGCAGAGAGCCGCGCCGCACCATCACGGCGGCCCCGGCGGCGGACGCCGCGGCGGCGAACTCGTGGCCGTCCCGGTGCTCCCCCTCGAGCGCCACGAACAGCACACCCGGCGCCGCCTGCCGCGAGTCGGTGACCACCGACGTCACGACCCCGGAGGACGCGGCGCTGCCCCCGGTCGCCGCGGCCACGGTGGCGAGGTCCCAGGTCATCGCCGCGCCGCTTCCTCGCGGGCCACCGTGACGTCGTCGAACGGCAGCACCTCGCCGCCGATCTCCTGGCCCTGCTCGTGGCCCTTGCCCAGGATCAGCACGACGTCGCCGGGACCGGCGGCGCGGATGGCCCGCCCGATGGCAGCCCTGCGGTCCACCTCTGTCACGACCTCGGCGGGCCCGCCCTCGGCGCCGGCGGCCACGGCGGTCAGGATGGCGGCGGGGTCCTCGCTGCGAGGGTTGTCCGAGGTGAAGAAGGCGACGTCGGCGCGGGCTGCCGCCGCCCCCATCAGGGGCCGCTTGGCGCGGTCGCGGTCGCCCCCCGCCCCCACCACCGCCAGCACCCGGGCCCCGGGTGCGAGGCTCCGGGTGGCGCCGATCACCGAGGCGATGCCCTCGGGGGTGTGGGCGTAGTCCACCACGATGGTGCAATCCTCTCCGGCGTCCACCAGTTCGAAGCGCCCGGCGACCCGGTCGACGGCGCCGATGCCGGCGGCGATGCTATCCCACCCGATGCCCACCTCGGCGGCACACGCCGCAGCGACCAGGGCGTTGGCCACGTTGAACCCGCCCGGGATGCGCAGCCGCACCCGGGCCTCTCCGCCCGGGCCGGACGCGACGAAGGCGGACCCGGTGAGGTCGGAGACCACGTCGCGGGCGGTCACGTCGGCGTCGGCGCCGACCCCCACCCGCGTCACCGGCAGGGTGGTCTCCGCCGCCAGCCGGTTCCCGGCGGGATCGTCCACCCAGACGACGGCGGCGGAGGCACGGGACGGCACGAACAGCGACGCCTTGGCCAGGTAGTAGTCCTCCATGTCGTCGTGGAAGTCCAGGTGGTCCTGCGACAGGTTGGTGAAGGCGGCCACGGCGAACCGGGTCGCATCCACCCTCCCCAGGGCCAGGGCGTGGGAGGACACCTCCACGGCGGCGACGCGGACCCCGGCGCCGGCCATCGACGCCAGCAGCCGCTGGAAGTCGCTGGCCTCGGGGGTGGTGCGGGCCACGGGGATCGGCTCGCCGCCGATGCGGGCGCCCACCGTCCCCACCAGGCCGGGCACGCCGCCGTCGGCGGCGACGATCGACTCGAGCAGATGAGCCACCGTGGTCTTGCCGTTGGTGCCGGTGACGCCCACCACGTCCATGTGTGCCGACGGGTCGCCGTGCACCCGGGCCGCCAGGGGGCCGAGCGCGGCGCGCGTGTCGGGGACCACGATGGCGGGCACACCCGGCACGGCGGCGGGGTCCTCCACGCACACCGCGGGGCTGCCGGCGGCCACGGCGGCGTCGAGGTAGGCGTGGCCGTCCACCCTGAAGCCGCGGATGGCCACGAACAGCACCCCCGGCCCCGCCTCGCGGGAGTCGTGGGTCACGTCGGTGACGGTGACGCCCCCGTAGCCCGCCAGGGCGCCGCCGACGGCGTCGGCGAGGACGGCGAGGGTGATGGGGTCACTCGCCATCTGGGGGCACTCCCAGCTGGTGGAGGGCGGCCAGGGCGACCTCGGAGAACACCGGGGCTGCGCCCTTGCCGCCGCTGGCGTCCCGCTGCGGGCTGTCGAGCACCACCGCCACCACCACCCGGGGGTCGTCGATCGGCGCCATGCCGATGAAGCTCGCCACCACGTCGTCCTCGCTGTAGGCCTGCTCGTCGTAGAGGTACTTCTCGGTGGTGCCGGTCTTGCCGCCCACCCGGTAGCCGTCGACGGCGGCGAACGCCCCGGTGCCGCCGGAGACGACCTCCTCGAGCATCGCCCGCATCGACCGGGCGGTGCCCACATCCACCACCCTGCGCTGCAGCGGGTCCACCGGCACCCGTGCCCCTCGGCCGTCCACGATCTCCCGCACCAGGTGCGGCTGCACCCAGACGCCGTCGTTGGCCACCGTGGCGAACACCATCGCCATCTGCAGTGTGGTCACCGACACGCGATACCCGATCGAGGTGGAGGCGATGCAGGTGGTCTCGCACCAGTCGTCGGGGGTGCGCAGCAGGCCCGCCGTCTCGCCGGGGAAGTCGAGCCCGGTGGACTGGCCGAGCCCGAAGGCGTACAGCACCCGGTGCAGCTCCCTGGCCCCCAGCTCCTCGCCGAGCATGATCGTGCCCAGGTTGCTGCTGTGGGCGACGATGCCGGTGACCGTCAGCTCGCTCGGGTGGTTGGTGGCGTCGGTGAAGGTCGTGTCGCCGCGCTCCAGCTGCCGGGGGATCTCGTAGAGGGTGTCGGGCGTGGCGATGCCGGCCTCGAGGGCGGCGGAGATCGTCACCAGCTTCATGGTGGACCCCGGCTCGAACGCATCGGTGACGGCCCGGTTGCGGAACAGCACCGGGTCGGCGCCGCTGCGGTCGTTGGGGTCGAACGTGGGTGCGTTCACCATCGCCAGGATCTCGCCGGTGGCGGGGTCCACGACGACGATGGAGCCGCCCGCCGCCCCGGTGCGCTCGATGGCGCGCTCCAGCGCCTCGGCGGCCGCGAACTGGATCTCGGTCTTGATGGTGAGCACCAGGTCGCTGCCCGGCTCGGCGGGCACCACCTCGTACTCCCCCTGCGGGATGGTCCGCCCGTACGGGTCGCGCTCCACCAGCAGCTCACCCGGCGTGCCGGCGAGCGTCTCCTCGTACTGGAACTCGAGGCCCTCCAGCCCGACGTTGTCGTCGGCCCGCACGAAGCCGATCACCTGGCCGGCCAGGTCGCCCATCGGGTACACCCGCTTGGGCTCGGTGAGGAAGTAGATCCCCGGCAGCCGGGCCTCGCGCACCCGGTCGGCCTCGGCGCTCTCGATCTGGCGCGCCACGTAGGCGAACGTGCCGTCGGTGGTGAGGGCGTCGAGCACGTCCAGCATGTTCATCCGCAGCAGCGGCGCCAGCAGGCGGGCCACCGTGGTGGGGTCCTCGATCTCCCGCGGGTTGGCGTACACCGTCACGCTGTCGATGGTCACGGCCAGTTCCCTGCCGTCCCGGTCGAAGATCTTCCCCCGGTCGGCGGCCAGGGTCTCGCGCTGCAGCCGCTGATTGCGGCCCTGGTCGGCGTAGACGTCGGCCTCGAGCGCCTGCACCACCACCAGCCGGTACCCGATGGCGATCCAGCAGACGACCAGCAGAACGCCCACCGTCACCAGGCGGGCGTTGAGGCGGCGCAGGGAGCCGGGCTGCACGGCCTACCCGCCCCGTTCGGTTCGGCGCTCCTGCCTCATGGCTGTGCGCCGAGCACGGCTTTGAGGTCCACCCAGCGCTCCTCCGTCTCCGACCCGCCGCCCCCCAGACCGGCCACCTCGACGGTTCGCACCGTGTCGGGGTAGACCATCCCCATCTCGGTCGCCGCTTCCACGATGCGCTCGGGCGCCTGGAGCCGGGCGACCTCCAGCTCCAGGTCCTTGTGGCGCGACCACTCCGCCGACGTCTCGCGCTCCACCTCCTGCAGCACGAACGCGGTGTGGTCGAGGGCGATGCGGGACCAGATCATGAGGAAGAAGGCGGCCACGGTGGTGACCCCCAGCAGCACCCAGGCGCGCCAGCCCGCCCGGCGTCGAGGCGCGATCGCCACCCGGTAGCCTGCACCGGCCGACACCCCGGGAGCCCGGTAGGGAGCGGCTGGTGCGGTCATGCCGCAGTCCTCTCGGCGGCGCGCAGGCGAGCAGAGCGGCTGCGCGGGTTGGCGGACACCTCGGCCGGGTCGGGCCGGAGCGCCTTGCGGGTCAGCAGCCGCAGCTCGGCGGACCGGCCACAGCCGCATACCGGCAGATCGGGAGGGCACACGCACCCCGTGGCGCCGGCCGCCAGCCGGCGCTTCACGATGCGGTCCTCGAGCGAGTGATACGAGATCACGACCAGCCTGCCTCCGGGCCGCAACAGCCGCAGGGCGACGTCCAGGCCTTCGGCAAGTGCACCGAGCTCGTCGTTGACGGCGATCCGGAGTGCCTGGAAGGTGCGCCGGGCGGGATGGCCGGAGCGCCTGGACCGAGCCGGCATCGCATCTGCGACCACACGGGCCAGGTGCGCCGTGTCGTGGATCGGACGGGCGGCGACGACGGCGTCCGCGATCCGACGGGCGTGACGCTCCTCGCCGTAGCGGAGGAGGGCATCGGCGAGACGGTCGCGGTCCCAGCCGTTGACGACGGCCGCGGCGTCCTGCGGTGCGTCCGGCCCCATGCGCATGTCGAGGGGGCCGGATCGGTGATAGGAGAAGCCTCGCTCCCCCACGTCGAGCTGATGGGACGAGACTCCGAGGTCGAACAGGGCTCCAGCGATCTCATCGATCCCCTCCTTCTCCAGTACCCGGCCGAGCCGCCGGAAGTCGGCAGCCCGGAAGTCGAATCTCCTGCGGATGCCCGCCGCCTGCGCGGCCGCATCCGGGTCCCGGTCGATGCCCAGCACGCGCGCCGAGCGATCGGCCGCCAGCAGCGCCCTGGTGTGCCCCCCGCCGCCGAACGTCGCATCGACGGTGACGCCGAGGGCGAGGCACGGGCGGAGCAGCTCCACCACCTGCGACGCCATCACGGGCTCGTGGTAGGTCGATCGGGCCACCGTCAGCCCCCCGGAGCGCTGGCGCCAGGATGGAAGCGGGCGGAGTTCGGGGCGTTCCACATGGCATCCGGAGGGCTGACGCTGGGCCGATCGCAGTGGAGGGCACTCAAATCCCCTCCTCGCTCAGGGCCTCCTCGATGTCGGCGTAGAGCTCGTCGGCCTCGTCGGAGAGGGCCGTCCACGCCTCGGTGTCCCACACCTCGAGGCGATCGGCGACCCCGACCACGATGACGTCCTTGCCCAGGCCGGCGTAGTCCCGCAGCGTCTGGGGCAGCTGGATCCGGCCCTGCTTGTCGAGCGCCTGATCGCTGGCGGCCCCGAAGAACGAGCGGGCGTAGTTGCGGTTCCGGCGATTGGTGCGGGGCAGGCGGTTGACCCGCTCCACCTCGATGTCCCACCGGTCCAGCGGGAAGACGTACAGGCAGTGCTCCTGGCCCTTGGTGACGACCAGGCCGGCATCGAGACGCTCGCGGAACTTGCTGGGCATGACCAGCCGTCCCTTGTCGTCGATGCTGTGCTGGTACTCCCCGAGGAACACGTCCCCGCTCCCCTTCCACGTCGCCGGCCGCCGGCACTCGGCGGCTCGATTCGGGTGGGCGGGACCTGCCAGAGCCCCACCCGGGTTCTCCACTTCGCCCCACTCTGCCCCCTTTCGCCCCACTTGTCAACCCCATCCCACCCCCTGTGCCCCACACACGCCCCCGTCCCGGGACTCGCTCCCCCACCGGTGTGGCCCCCGCGGCCGGTACCCTGGCCCGATGCTCCACGGACGCCGCATCCTCGTCACCGGCGCCTCGTCCGGCATCGGGCGCCATCTGGCGCGCGCCTACGCCGCCGAGGGCGCCCGGGTCTGGGCCGCGGCGCGGCGCGCCGACGCCCTCGTCGAGACCGCCGCCGGCGCCCCGCCCGGATCGATCCAACCGGTCGCCGTCGACCTCGCCACCGACGCCGGGCGCCGGGCGGCCGCCACGGCCATCGAGCGGGACGGAGGCGCCCTCGACGTCGCCGTCCACGCCGCCGGACTGCTCGGCCCCACCGGCCCCGACGCCACCCTCGACCGCTACCCCGCCGGGGCGTGGCACGAGGTGTTCGAGGTGAACGTGTCGGCCGTCCACTTCCTCCACCAGTTGCTGGTCCCGATGCTCGACCGGGGGGACCGGCCCTCCCTCATCGGCGTCTCGTCCTCGGTGGGGCGCAAGGGCCGGGGCACCTGGGGCATGTACGCCGTGTCGAAGGCGGCACTCGAGGGCTGGCTCGAGGTGCTGGCCGACGAGTGGGCGGGACGGGTGTACTCGGTCAACCCCGGCGGCACCGCCACGCCGATGCGGGCCGCCGCGGTGCCCGACGAGGACCCGTCCACGATCCCCTCGCCCGCCGACATCGCCCCCGTCTTCCTCCATCTCGCCCATCCCGGCACCGGCGTGCCGACGGGTGCCAAGCTGGAGGCGCGGGAGTGGATCGGACGCGATCCCTGGGAGGGCCTCCGGCAGGAGTGAGCCCCTCCCGCCTACCATCCCCCCCGACACGAGGGGAGGCCCGTTGCACGTCTTGATCGCCACCGACGGCACCATGGACACCGGCACCGCCGTCCGCTTCGCCACCGCGCTCGCCGGCCCCGACGGCCACATCACCGTCCTCACGGTGGTGGAGGTCAACCGCACGCTGCTGCGCGACCTCCGGGCCATCTACGGGGAGCGCCATCCCCCCGCCATCGACCAGGACGCCGAGTACGTCGGCATCCGGCCCGAGGGCGGCACCGGGCCCGATCCGTCGTGGCCGGGTGACGACGAGATGCTCGCCCGCTACCTCGACCAGCAGCGCGCAGGGCGCACGGCGGCCCTGGAGGACGCGCTGCGCGCCGCCGGGGCCGACGTGGCCGTGGAGGCACGCGAGGGCGAGGACCCCGCGGGAGCGATCCTCGCCGCCGTCGGGCAGCTCGAGCCCGACGTCATGGTGGTGGGCTCGCACGGCAGCGGCCTCTTCGAGGGGCTGCTCGGGTCCACCGGGACCAAGCTGGCCCGCCGCTCGCCCTGCCCCGTGCTCGTGCTGCGAAAGGAGTGACCGTGGAAGAGTTCGCCTCTCAGGCCCCAAGGCCCGCCGACGAAGGGGCGCAGCACCCGCCGCGCCGCTGGGTGCCGCCGCTCGTGTTCGGACTGGTGGTGCTGATCCCCAGCCTCGTCCTGATCTTCTCGAACACCGAGACCACCGGCATCAGCTTCGCCTGGTACCACGGCACGGCGCCGCGCTGGATCGTCCTCGCCGTCACCTTCCTCGCCGGCGCGGTCGTGACCCGGCTGCTCGCCTGGGCGTGGCGTGCGATGCGCCGCCGCCAGAAGGCGCAGGCCGGCGAGTAGGCGCGCCTAGACGGCGGCCGACAGGTACGGCTGCCAGGACGGGTGGGGCGGCGCACCGAGCCCCACCAGCAGCCACCCGTGCTCGCGCGGCGCCTGGGGAGCGCGTGCCAGCGGCATGCCGGCCTCCGACGGCGTGCGGTTCCCCTTCCTGGTGTTGCACGAGCGGCACGCCGCCACGACGTTCTCCCAGGTGTGGGTGCCGCCCCGGGAGCGGGGCACCACGTGGTCGAGGTTCTCGGCGCGGTCCCCGCAGTACTGGCAGACCGACTCGTCGCGGGCGAACACCGCCCGCCGGTTGAGGGGAACCCGGCGCCGGTAGGGCACCCGGACGTAGCGGACCAGGCGGATGACCGACGGGATCGGCACCCGCATCCGCTCCGAGCTCCAATGGCCGGCCTGGGCCTCGACGAGCTCGGCCTTGTCCCGCACCAGCAGGACGACCGCGCGCCGTGCCGAGACCACCGACAGCGGCTCGTAGGAGGCGTTCAGCACCAGGGCCGGTTGCACGGGCGCACCCTACCAGCGGCTCTCGCGCCCACCCGGGCAGACCACTCTCGGTGTCTGCTTGACACTCTGCGTGCTGCTGGGCACACTGCACTCGAGGAGGTGAGCCGTGCGCGTCGTCGGCTATGCACGCGAAGCCGCCGGTTCCGACACCCCGAGGCCGGTGTTCGCCCAGCACGAGGAGATCCGCCGCTGGGCCGCGGACCACGGCCACGACCTGGTGGCGGTGTGTCAGGACCGGCCGGGCGCCTCCCACCCGCTCGAGCGCGACGGCTACCTGTCCCTGCTCGGCACCGTCGCCTCCGGCGGCGTGGATGCCGTGGCGCTCCCCGGCGTCGCCACCCTCTCCGACGACCTCATCGTGCAGGAGATCCTGCTCTGGGACCTGCGGAGCCGCGGGGTCCGGGTGCTGTCCACCGAGGCGGCGGACGCCGCCGTGGTCGGCGACGAGGAGCCGGACGCGATGCGCCTCGTGATCCGCGACGTGCTGGCACGGGTCGAGGAGCATGCCGCCACCCTGGCCCGGCGCCCCGTGGGGGGCAGGCCGACGGGCGGCGCCGAAGTGGTGGTGGAACTGCTGGCCTCACTCCCCCGGGCACCGCGCGGCGTCGATGCGGAGCGCGCGCCGGCGGGTGACTAGTCGGCCTGGACGGCCGACCAGGCGGCGCGCCCGATGGCGAACCCCCCGGTGAGGCGCTCGACGGCGGCGCCGGCGCCGATGGTGCCATCGGCTCTGCGCACCAACACCGTGTAGGCCACGGCGCCGTCGGCCTCGAGCGGGGTCACCGACAGCACCTCGGCGGAGCCGCCGCTCAGGGCGGTCACCGCGGCCACCACGGCCTCCTGCATCCCCTCGGCGGTGGGCGGCCCGTCCGCAGAGGCGGTGGACCCGTCGGTGGTGCGGACGGTCACGACGACCCTCGCCGTGGACTCCTCCACGGCGACGGCCTCGAGGACGCCGGCCCGGGTCCCGGCGGCGGGCTCCTCGGCGGCGTCATCCGCGGGCGCCACGGGCTCCACGGGCGCCGCGGGCTCCTCGGGAGCCGCAGGGAGCGGCGGGGGCGTCTCCGGGGCAGGCGGGATCACCGGCATCGGGGGGACCTCCGGCATCGGGGGGATCTCGGGAGCCGCAGGCTCTTCCTGGGCGGCCGCAGGCTCCTCGGGGGCCTCAGGGGCACGGTCGGCGGGGGCTTCGTCGGGGACCTCGGCCGGCGCCGGGTCTCCGGCCGCATCGGCGGCATCGGTGATCCGGGAGCGCAACCCGTGGGCCGCCAGGACCCGCTGCACCTCGGCGCCCACCAGGCGGGCGTCGGCCTCGGGCTCCAGCCGGACGCGCACGCCGCTCGGCGAGCCGGCCGACTCGTCGACATCGGCCTCGGCCACGCCGGCGAGGGCCGTCAGTTCCTCTCGAAGGCTCTCCGCGCCCACGGCGAGACTCCCTTCACTCCCGTTTCGGACACGTCCGCCCGGACGTGCCTCCACGCATAGTAGTCACTTCGACCACCGATTGCAGCAACGAATCGCCGTCGGCCAGCAGCGGGGGCCGCGCCCGCACCGCCGCGTCACTGATATCCTGCGGCGCGCACCATCGACTGCGGGAGACGCCGTGCCACCAGAAGCCGTCAGCCAGCAGGACCTCGCCTGGTTCGCGGAGCGATTTGCCGCGATCGCCTCCAACATCGAGCGCGTCATCCAGGGCAAGCGCGAGGTGGTGGACCTGGTCGTGCTCAGCCTCCTCTCCGAGGGCCACGTGCTGATGGAGGACGTGCCCGGCGTCGGCAAGACCCTCCTCGCCAAGTCCCTGGCGCGCTCCATCCACTGCGACTTCCAGCGCATCCAGTTCACCCCCGACCTCCTCCCCAGCGACGTCACCGGCGTCTCGGTGTGGGACCGGGAGCGCAATGCCTTCGTCTTCCGGGCGGGCCCGGTGTTCACGAACATCGTGCTGGGCGACGAGATCAACCGGGCGAGCCCCAAGACCCAGGCCGCCCTCCTCGAGGCCATGGAGGAGCGCCAGGTGACGGTGGACGGCACCACCCGGGCGCTCCCGCCCCCGTTCATGGTCATCGCCACCCAGAACCCCATCGAGCACGAGGGCACCTATCCCCTGCCGGAGGCCCAGCTCGACCGCTTCATGACCCGGCTGGTGATGGGCTACCCGTCGCGGTCCAAGGAGCTGGAGATCCTCGACACGCACGGCATCCAGTCCACCTACGGCGACCTCCAGCCGGTCGTCACCGCCGAGGACATCACCCGGATGGTCGCCGTCTCCCGCCGGGTGTACGTGGCCGATCCGCTCAAGGAGTACCTGGTGGACACGGTCGAGGCCACCCGCACCGACGCCAGCCTGCTGCTCGGCGCCTCCCCGCGCGCCACGCTCTACCTGCAGCGCGCCGCCCGCACCAGGGCTGCAGCCGAAGGACGCCACTACGTGACGCCCGACGACGTGAAGTCGCTGCTGCGCCCGGTGCTCACCCACCGCCTCATCCTCAAGCCGGAGGCGCAGATGCGCGGCGTCGCCCTCGAGGACGTCGTCGACGGCATCGCCGGCCGCATCGAGGTGCCCGGGACCAGGGTCGGGGGCTGATGCCCACCCTGCGCGGCTGGGCGGCGCTGGGGGTCGCCACCGCGCTCGGGCTGCTGTGGGTGGGTTTCGGCGAGTTGGAGATGCTGGGCACCGCCCTCTTCCTGGTGGCCGCCACGCTCACCGGCGTCGCCTTCACCCGGCTCCGGATGCCCCACGCCACCGTCACGCGCCACCTCTACCCCGCCCAGGTCCACGAGGGTGACCACGTGGTCGTCGAGGTGGAGTTCGCCGCCGCCGGCCGCTCCGCCGCCAACCTGACGGTGGAGGACAGCGTGCACGGCCTCGGCGTGGCCCGATTCGCCGCGGCCCGCGCCGCCGCCGGGCAGCACCTGGTCGCCCGGTACGAGGTCCTGTGCCGCAGCAGGGGCATCTTCGACGTCGGGCCGGCCGTGGTGGGCGTGACCGACCCCCTCGGCCTGGCGGAGCGCTCCGCTCCCGCAGGCGGCCCCGACCGCCTGGTCGTGTACCCCCGGGTGGAGCGCCTCGACGGCTACCCGGCGGTGCGCGGCAACGACGCCACCGTGCACACCTCCCGGCCCACCTACGCCCCCCACGGGGGCGAGGACTTCTTCACGCTGCGCGAGTACCAGGTGGGCGACGACCTCCGCAAGGTGCACTGGCCCTCGTCGGCCAAGCGGGATCAGCTGATGATCAAGCAGCTGGAGATCCCATGGCAGGCGCGTGCGCTGGTCCTCTTCGACCAGCGCAGCACTCGCTACGCCGACGCCGAGGCGTTCGAGCAGGCCGTGCGCGGGGCCGCCTCGGTGGTCTCGCACCTCTACCGGGGTGGGTACAGCCCCGACCTGTGGGCCGGCGAGCACGCTGCGGGCCTCCGCTCCGGCAGCCGGTACGCGCAGGCGATGGAGATGCTGGCCGGTGTCCGGCCGATGGAGCACGTCGACCTGCAGGCCGCCGTCACCCGGCTGCGCCGCAACGGCGTGGGGGGCGGGGCGCTGGTCGTGGTGACCGGGATGCCCGACGACGGCGTGCTCGGGGCGCTGCGCGTCCTGTCTGCCGACTTCTCCCGTTCGATCGTCATGTCCGTCACCACCCCCGGGGACGAGCAGGTCGCCGCGCTGCGGCGCGGCGGGACGCTCGCCGTGAACGTCGGGTCCGCCGCGTCGTGGGCGCCGGCATGGAGAACTGCCATGGAGCTGTCGTGGTCTACCGCCTCAGCTGGGTAGCCGGCATCGGCGGCGTCCTGCTGGCGCTCCTGCGTCTGAACCGGCTGCTGCGCGGCGGGGTGGATGGACTGCCCTGGCAGGCCGTGCTCCTGGCGGCCGCCGTGCTGGGCGCGGCGATCACCTGGGCGGGGATCGCCTACCGCCTCGACGGCCGCATCCTGGCCCTGATCAACCTGGCGGCCGTAACCGTCACCGCGGTGCGGATCGCGGTGCCGGCCACCACCTGGCTCATCTTCCCCACCCTCTCTTCGTTCGTGGGGATGAAGAACGAACTCGAGTTCGCCCGGGAGGTGATCCGGGCGGGAGTGGCGCCGGTGATCCCCCTCGCCGGGCTCGTCGCCATCCTGGCCGTCCTGTTCTGGGGCCTCGGTGCGCTGCTGTCGTGGGGGCTGCTCACCGGCCGGCCCTACCTGGCGGTGCTGACACCGCTCGTGGTGTACCTGCAATTCGCCACCATGGACCGCAGCCCGGCCTCGTGGTGGCTGTGGCTGTTCCTCGCCTTCGTCGGCACCGCACTGCTCGCCGTGGCACTCGACCGCCGACGGGAGGGCACCGGGCTGCTCACCTCGCCGGTCACCCGGCTGGCGATCCCGCGGTCGCTGCCGGCCGCCGCGGTTGCCGTGGTCGGCGTTGCGCTGCTGGCGGCGGCACTCGCCACCCAGGCGGTCGCTGGTGCCGTCCCGCGGACGGGCGTGCTGGAGTGGCGGGTCCGCACCGGGCTCACCGGCGAGTACTACGGCGGGATCGCCTTCAACCCCTTCGTCGGCATCCACCAGGGCCTCGTGTCCCAGACCAACGCCCCGGTGTTCGTGGCGGCGGTGGACGGCGACACCGATCCCGGCCGCCTCTCCTGGCGCCTCCTCACACTCGAGACCTTCAACGGCACGCAGTGGTTCACCGACCAGCCCGAGCTGCGGGTGCCCGACGACCTCGACGCCTACGAGGACCCCGACCAGGCGTTCATCGGCCCCACCGGCACCGTCACCCAGGACATCACCATCCTGGCGCTCGAGATGGGGTGGCTCCCCGCCGCCTACTCCCCCGTCGAGATGACGGCCGACAACCAGACGGTGGCCCGCGGCTTCCAGGTGAAGGACGACGGCTCGCTCCGCTTCGGTGCGATCACCTACCGGGGGATGAACTACACGGTGGTCTCGCAGGTGCCCGAGCCGGACGTGGACGTGCTGGCCCTCGGCCCCGACGGCGGCCTCTCGCCCGTGTTCGCCGCCGCGGCGGACGACGAGGCCTACACCGCTGCGGACGCGTCGGCCCCGGCGCCGGTGGAGCTCGAAGACCCCGGGCGCTACCTGGACCTCCCCTCGGGGCTGGGCGCCATCGACCGCCTCGCCGATGCCCAGGCAGAGGGCCTCACCACCGACTTCGAGAAGGCCCTGGCGCTGGAGTCCTTCTTCCGCTCCCCGGGGGCGTTCTCCTACTCCACCGACATCGACCCGGGGCACGGTGCCGAGGACCTGGTCGCCTGGCTCACCGACCCCGCCAGTCCCAACTACCGCACCGGCTACTGCGAACAGTTCGCCGCCGCGATGGCGGTGATGGCCCGCCAGCTGGGCATCCCGAGCCGGGTGGTGCTGGGCTTCACCCCCGGGGAGCTCCTCGACGACGGGCGGGTGGTGGTGCGGGACCGCAACGCGCACGCCTGGGTGGAGCTGTGGATGCCCACCCAGGGCTGGGTCTCGTTCGACCCCACGCCGCGCGGCGACGGCGTGAACCCCTCCACCGCAGCCGGGCTCCCCTTCCCCGCCGCCCCCTACCTGGACATCCCCGAGCCGGAGGCGCCTCCCGCCTCGACGCCGGCAGCGCCCCCGGTGCTGCCCAACCGGGAGCTCGACCCCGAGGACCTGTTCCTGGGCGGCGGCAGCGACACCCCGGTGGACTCCACCGGAGGGCTCTCGATCCCGCCCTGGGTGCTGTGGGCCGCCGCCGGTCTGGCCGTCGCCTTCGGGCTGGTCCCCGGCATCAAGTGGGCGCGGCGCTCGGCGCGCATGCGGCGCCTGGCGCGGGGCGACGTCGGCGCGGCCTGGCGGGACATGATCGACCACCTCGACGACCTGGGGCTCCACGCCGAGCCCACCGCCACGCCACGCGAGGTTGCCGCCGGGGTGAGCGATCGGATGATGCCGCTGGCCGAGGTGTACGGCGAGCGGGTCTACGGCGACCCTGCGCGGCAGCCGGCCTCGGCCGTCGCCACCGCGTCGAGGAGCCTGGCGGACACCAGGGTGGCGCTGTCGATGCGGTACGGGCGGCTGCGGCGCCTCGCGGCCCTGTACCGGCCGGCATCGCTGCTCCCCCGGCGACTTGCCCGCCGGGCTCGGTGACCCCCGCCTAGCCCTCGGCGGTCTCGGAGAGGACGTCCTCCTCGACCCTGCGCAGCATCTCCAGGAACTGCTCCCGATCCAGCTCGAAGCGGGTGACGTCCTCCTCGACCTCGCGGGTGATCTCGTCGATCGCGACGAAGAACGCCAACTGCCCCTCACGGAGCGCGTCGATGACCTCTTCGTCGCCTGAGGCGATGCGGAAGATGCTCTTGCCGTCGGTGACCAGCTTCACCTCGGAGAGGTGCCGGTCGAGGTCGGCGGTCCGGCGCAGGTAGTCCCACGCCCGCCGCACCCGCTGCACCGACATGCCGTTGTCGAGCAGGCTCTTCACCACCCGCAGGGCGACGAGGTCTCGAAACGAGTAGAGGCGGCGGCGGCCCGGCCGGCCGCCGGTGGCCTGGACCGAGGGGCGGACCAGGTCGACGCGGTCCCAGTAGCGGAGTTGGTGTGGCGTGCACGCGGTGAGCTGACAGGCCTGCTGTGCCGTGAACGCTTCCACCGCCGCTCGCTCCTCCCTCGGGGCCGCCGGCCTCCGCCGCCGGTCGGGCCCCTCACTTCCTTCGGGGCGTCGTAGCCTAGCCGTCGTCGCGCCGCCGCCGCAGACGGGCGAGGAAGGCGCCGGACGGGCCCATCCCCACGCCGGTGCGGCGCTGCACGATCGCGATGATCCAGGCCACCGCCAGCACCATGACGACGAATCCGGCGAGCGCCACGGCGGTGCTGCGGGTGAAGAAGCCGAGCATGACGCCGACGCCTGCGACGAGGGCGAGGACGGCCCACTTCAACTGCCGCGCCGACACGGCCGCGACGGTGGTGGTGCGCACGGTCTCGGCCAGCTTGGGGTCTTCCTCGTAGAAGCGGCGCTCGATCTCCTCGAGGATCCGCTGCTCTCTGTCGTCGAGTGGCATGTGCTCCGCCGGACGGTTGGCGGCCACCACTATACCGCCGGGCCGCGCCTGCGCTCAGGGCGCCTGTCTACCAGTATCTGGCGTTCCGGAGCCGGGTTCCGGAGGTGTCGCGGGGGGCTCGACCAGGCGGGCGCGCGCCACGGCCCGGTCGCCGAACCGCAGCCGCACCTCCTCCACCGCCCCCTCCAGCTCGTCCCATCCGCCGGAGGCGAGGTCGAGCTGCCGCGGGGCGGCGGCATCGTCCAGGTTGTCGCCGCCCAGGCCGAGCAACCGCACCGGCCGCTCGCCCACGGCGGCCCGGTCCAGCAGTGCCAGCGCCGCCGCGTAGAGGTCGTGAGCAGTGTCCAGCGGCGCCCTCCCCGTGTGGCTGCGGGTGATGGTGGAGAAATCGGCGAACCGCACCTTGAGGGTCACGCCGCGCGCCGCGAACCCTGCCCGGCGGAGGCGCGCCGCCAGGCGGTCTGCCATGCGGAGCAGTTCGCGCTCCATCGCCGCCCGCCCCTCCAGGTCCCGCTCGTAGGTCTGCTCCACCGAGATCGACTTGACCACGTCGCCGCCCTCCACGGGGCGGGGGTCCACCGCCCGCGACAGGGCCGCCAGGTGGCTGCCGAGCGACGGGCCGAGCCGGCGGCACAGCGTCGCCTCGGGGATGGAGGCCAGGTCGCCGATGGTGGCCACCCCCAGTTGCTCCAGCCGGGCGTGGGTGGCCTCGCCGACGCCCCACAGCGCCCGGACGGGCTTGGGGGCCAGGTAGGCCCGTTCGGTGCCGGCGGGGACCACCAGCACGCCGTCCGGCTTGGCGTCGCCGCTGGCCATCTTCGCCAGCAGCTTCACCGTGGCGATGCCCACCGACGACGGCAGGCCGGTCCCGCCGCGGATCGCCGCCCGCAGTGCATCGGCGAACCCTCGGGGCGAGTCGTGGTGCAGTCGCAGGCCCCCGATGTCCAGGAACGCCTCGTCCACCGAGAGCGGCTCGACCCGGGGGGTGAAGGAGCGGATGATCTCGAACACCGCCTCCGAGGCCGCCCCGTAGGCGCGGGGGTCCGGCGGCACCACCCGCAGCGCCGGGCACTGCCGCCTGGCGTGCGCCATGGGCATCGCCGAGTGCACCCCGTGACGGCGCGCCTCGTAGGAGGCCGAGGCCACCACGCCCCGGGTGCCGGTGCCCCCCACCGCCACCGGCACCCCCCGCAACGCCGGGTCCCTGCGCCGCTCCACCTCCACGAAGAACGCGTCCATGTCCACGTGGGCGATGTGCTCGGCGAAACGCTCCATGGCGACGAGCGTACCTACACTCCCCGCCCGTGCTCGACACGCTGCACCTGGTCCGCCACGGCGAGGTCGCCAACCCCGGCCATCTCGTCTACGCCGACCTGCCCGGCTTCTCCCTCAGCCCCCTGGGGCGGCGCCAGGCGGACGCCGTGGCCGCCCGGCTCGCCGCTCAGGACGGCGCCGTGATCGCCTGTTCCCCCCTCGAGCGCGCCCGTGAGACCGCCGCCCCGCTCGCCGCCGCGCTCGGGACCGTGGCCGCCGTCGACCATCGCCTCACCGAGTGGGGGCTCCTGTCGAGGTGGGCCGGCGAGGTGTGGGGCGACCTCGCCGTCCGCTACCCGGGCGAGGTGGAGGCGTACCTCACCGACCCGTCCGACCTGCCGTTCAGCCCGGAGCCGCTCGATGCGGTCGCCGCCCGGATGGCCGCGGCGGTCGCCGATCTCGGCGCCGGGCACCCCGGGGGGACGGCCGTGGTGGTGTCGCACCAGGACCCGGTCCAGGCGCTCCGGTTCCACCTCACCGGGCGCCCCCTGGCAGGACTCGGCGCCGCCAAGCCGGGCCACGGGACGGTCATCACGCTGCGCTGGGACGGGGAGTGGGCCGAGACCGGGCGGTGGGATCCGCCCGGCGCCTAGGGGTCTTCCGGCGCCGCGGCACGCAGACCGGCGAGGAAACCCACGTCGGTGTCGAACGCCAACTCGGGCAGGGCGTCGAGGTCGAACCAACCCGCGTCGTCGGCGTCGTCCCCGGCCTGCAGCGTGCCCCCCACCACCGTGCCGGCGAACCACACCCCGACGGTCAGCTTGGCCGGGTCGTGGAAGTTCGACGCGACGTGCACCACGTCGCCGATCTCCGCCACCAGGCCGGTCTCCTCCCGCAGTTCCCGGGCGGCGGCAGCCCGGATCTCCTCGCCGTAGTCCACGAACCCGGCGGGAATGGACCAGAGGCCTGCCCGGGAGGCCCCGGGGGCGCGGCGCACCAGCAGGATCCTCCCCCGACCGTCCCTGAGCACGACGGCGGCCCCCACCCCGGGGTTGCGGAAGTGGATGAAGCCGCACTCGGGGCACACCGCCCGCGTCCGGCCGTAGACGGCGCGCCGCTCCAGGCGGGCCGCACAGTGCGGGCAGAACGTGTACTCCCCCGGCCATTCCACGCCGGCCACGCTACCGCCCCGGCATCACTCCGTCGGCGGCGGCGCAGGAGACGGCGGCGCCGGAGCGTGAGACGCAGGGGCGCCGGCCGGGCGGCGCAGCAGGACGGCCGCCGCCCCGGCGAGGGCGAGCGCCGAGACGAACCCGCCGTACCCGGGCCACCACGACTCGAGCCACCCCGCCGACCCCGAGCCGATCGCCTGCTCCTCCACCGACGGCAGCAGCACGAACATGGTCAGCAGCACCACTGCCACCACCGCGGCCGCCATCCATGCCGCTGCCGTGCCCGCAGCGCGTACCGCCTTCCCGTCCGCCGCTCCGGGGTCCGACCACCACCGGCGGCAGCGCAGCGCCAGCGCCACGGCGGCCGCCCCCAGCAGCAGCACGACCACCTGGGCGGCGCCGGCCCCGGCCACGTACCCGAAGGGGTGGAACTCGTAGCCGTAGGTCCCGAATCCGCTCAGGCCCCAGTCCCGATAGATGGTGGGGGTGTAGGCGACGCCCTCGGTGAAGCCGGCGAACGGGAGGAAGAGCAGCGACACCGCCGCGATCGCCGCGGCCACCGTCGCCGCCGGGTACTGCACCGATGCCCGCCCCGCCATCGTGGTCCCTCCCTCGACGCCCCCATGATGCCGCCCCGCCGATCCCGGCGCCAGGGCCGGAGTCCCCGATCCGGGGGCCGGACAGGCGCCGGGCCCGGCCCATAATGGGGCCGTGCCCCCGATGCCCACCTCGATCGCCGCCGTCACCACCGCCTCCCTGCTGTGGTGGGCGGCCCTGGTGGGCCTGGGCCGGGGCCCCTTCGCAGCGGGGCCGGCCGCCGTGGTGGCGGTGACCTCGGCGGCCGCCGCCGTGGCGGTGGGCGCCGCCATCTTGCTGGCGCGCGCCCGGTGGAGCCGCCACGCCGCTGCGGCGGGCGCCGCCGCGGGGCTCGCCCTGGGGGCGGCCTCCCCGCTGGGATGGGCGTCCGCCGCCGGCATCGCCCTCTCGGCGCTGGCGCTGGCCGGCGCGGCCGGGCCCTGGCTCTCCGGGTGGCTGCGCCGCCTCCCGTCCACAGAGGCGCCTCCCCCTGCGGCCGCCGCCGCCCTCGCCGCCGCCGCCCTGCTGCCCGCCGCGGTGGCGCTGATCCGCCACGACGGACTGACCGCCGCCGATTGGGTGGTGGTCGGCGCCGCCGCCGCCACCGCAGCCGCCTGGACCCGGGCCTGGGGGCCCGGCCTCTGGCTGGCCCGGTTCGGCCTGCCCGCCGCCGGCCTCGCCGCCGCCACCACCGGGTACCCGCGGGGGCTCGCCGTGGCCGCCGCCGCCGCCGCCGCATCCCTCCCCTCATGGCACCGCGACGCCGCCCTGGCGATGCGGCCGCTCCTCCCCCGGGCCGAGAGCACGCCCGTCCCTCCCGAGCTCGTGGACCCCGCCCTGCTGGCGGCGGCCGGGTACGACGACCGGGGCCGTGCGCTGGAGCCGCCGCGATGAGGCGGCTGAACCCGTGGATCGCGGTGCCGGTGCTGATCGCCACGGTCGCAGGCGGCGTGATCGGCTTCCAGGTCACCAGGGTCTCGTGCAGCGGGGGATGCCTGTGGGCGGCCGCCGCCGTCGGCCTCCTCTCGGCGATCGCAGCGCTCGTCGGGGTCGGCACCGTCCTGGTGCTCGCCGACCGCTCCGTCGCCGAGTGGCGGGAGCAGCAGGCACGCGGCGGGCCCCCGCCGCCGCCGGAGGACCCCGGCCCGCCGACCTGCTGAGACCTCAGCCCGGGCGGCCGCCTCCCACCAGCGCCCGCACCAGCGGCTCCCACCGCTCCAGGACATCGCCGGGGTCCACACCCAGTTCGGGGGCGATCGCCACCGAGTTGCCGAGCACGAGGAACCGGCCGAGGCGGAAGACGTCTACCTCTCCCGGGTGGCGCTCCGGCCACGGCGCCACGGTCTCGTAGCCCGACCGGAAGCCCTCGAGCCACGCCGGGTACTCCGGGCGCCGTCCCAGGTACCAGAGGGCGGTGGCCACGTCCTGCACCGGCCACCCCCACATCAGGTCCTCGAAGTCGAAGGGCGCCAGGCCGCCGCGCCCTGCCTTCACGTTCCAGGGGTGCAGATCGCCGTGCAGGATCTGCATCGGCGCCCCGCAGCCGCGCAGCCGCCGCAGCCCCTCCTCCACCAGGTCCCTGGCCTGCTCGTACACCCGGCGCCGCCCCGGCGGCAACGCGTCGGGACCCAGGTCGAACAGCACCCACGGCTCGTCGAACGGGTCGAGGCGGTCGTAGCGGGCCGTCGGGCCCCCGCCGGGCGGCCGGTAGGACGCCCCGTGGGCGTGCAACCGCGCCATCAGGGCGCCGTAGGCCGGCATGACCGCCGCCGACAGCCGCTCGTCCAGCAGCCTGCCCGGCAGCCAGGTGAACACCACCACGTGCCGTGCGCCCGGCACGCCCGCTGCGGACGCGGTCACGAACCGGCGCCCGTCGCGCGCCGGGACCGGCGCAGGGACGGGGATGTCGGTGTCGGCGGCCAGAGCCGCCAGCCACCCGGTCTCGGCGGCCACCTGCTCGGGAGCGTGCCCGATGTCGCCTCCGAGCCCCACCCGGACGACGTACTTCCCCCCGGCGGCGGTGTCGAGGCGGAACACGCCGTTGGTGTCGTTGCTCAGCAGGCGCAGCCGGGCCGGCTCCAGGTCGTAGTGCGCCAGGGCGGCCGCCACCACCCGCCGCAACCGGCGGGCCTGCCCCACCGGGGTCAGGGCGGTGTAGTCCTGCACCGGCGCCTCAGATGCCGGCGTAGAAGTCGTTCCCCTTGTCGTCCACCACCACGAACGCCGGGAAGTCCTCGACCTCGATGCGCCACACGGCCTCCATGCCGAGCTCGGGATACTCGAGCACCTCGACCTTGGTGATGCTGTCCCTGGCGAGGATGGCGGCCGGGCCGCCGATCGAGCCCAGGTAGAACCCGCCGTGCTCCCTGCAGGCGTCGGTCACCTGCTGCGAGCGGTTCCCCTTCGCCAGCATGACCATGCTCCCCCCGGCGGCCTGGAACGGCCCCACGTAGGGATCCATCCTGCCGGCCGTGGTGGGGCCGAACGATCCGGAGGCATACCCCTCGGGGGTCTTGGCCGGGCCGGCGTAGTACACGATGTGGTCCCGCAGGTAGTCCGGCATCCCCTCGCCGGCGTCGAGCCGCTCCTTGATGCGGGCGTGGGCGATGTCGCGGGCCACCACCATCGGCCCGCTCAGGGACAGCCGGGTCGCCACCGGGTACTGCGACAGCGTCGCCCGGATCTCCTCCATGGGACGGGTGAGGTCGATGCGGACGGCGTCGCCGGGGATGGCCACCGCGCCGGGGTCGGGCAGGAACCGTGCCGGGTCTCGCTCCAGCGCCTCCAGGAACACGCCGTCGCGGGTGATCTTCGCCTTCACCTGGCGGTCGGCGGAGCACGACACCCCGAGCCCGACGGGGCACGACGCCCCGTGGCGGGGCAGGCGGATCACCCTCACGTCGTGGCAGAAGTACTTGCCGCCGAACTGGGCGCCGATGCCGGTCTCCCTGGTCGCCTGCAGCACCTTCTCCTCCCACTCGAGGTCGCGGAAGGCCCGGCCGTGCTCGTTGCCGCTGGTGGGCAGCGCGTCCAGGTAGCGGGCGCTCGCCAGCTTCACCGTCCGCAACGTCAGCTCGGCCGAGGTGCCGCCCACCACCAGCGCCAGGTGGTACGGGGGGCAGGCCGCCGTGCCCAGCAGCCGGATCTTCTCGGCCACGAACGCGGCGAGCGACTCCGGGTTCAGCAGCGCCTTGGTCTCCTGGAAGAGGAAGGTCTTGTTGGCCGAGCCGCCGCCCTTGGTGACGAACAGCAGCTCGTACTCGCCGCCGGGCGCCGCCTCGATCTCGATCTGCGCGGGCAGGTTGCTGCCGGTGTTCTGCTCCTCGAACATGCCGAGCGGGGCGAGCTGGGAGTACCGCAGGTACGACGTGGTGTAGGTGTCGTAGATGCCGTGCGACAGCCACTCGGCGTCGTCCACGCCGGTCAGCACGTCCTCGCCCTTGTGGCCCATCACGATCGCCGTGCCGGTGTCCTGGCACGACGGCAGCACCATCGCCGCCGCCACGTTGGCGTTCTTGAGCATCTCCATGGCCACGAAGCGGTCGTTGTCGGACGCCTCAGGGTCGTCGAGGATGTTCCGCAGTTGCTGCAGGTGCCCGGGCCGGAACAGGTGGGACACGTCGCGGATCGCCTCGGCCGCCAACAGGCGGAGCGCCTCGGGCGCCACCCGGAGGATCTCCCGGTCGCCGATCGCCTGGACCTCGACGTGCTCCTTGGTCAGCAGCCGGTAGGGAGTGTCGTCCTCGCCCAGGTCGAACATCGGCTGGTAGTGGAACTCGGCCATGGCCACCTCGCACTCGGGGTCGGGACCACTGTATCGGCCGGCCCCGCCGGTCCACCGCTGCCGGACGGCCCCCGGGGGAGGCCAACCGGCCCGGGCTCAGCTCCCGGCGGTGGGGTGGTCGGCCAGGAACTGGACGGCGTCCACGAACGCCTCGTAGGGGATCGCCCCGGTGGCCCTGGCGGCAACGGTGCCGTCGGCGTAGACGAACACGCTGTAGGGGAAGGCGGTGAGCCCGACGGCGAGTGCGATCTCGCGACCCGCCGAGTCGGCGATCACCGGCACCGGCCAGTCCTGCCCGCCCAGCCACTCCGACGGCGGGTAGTACTGGGCGTTGGGGTCGGGGCTGGTGGAGACGCTGTACACGTCCACGTCCCCGGGGAGACCATCGGATCCGAACGCCGCGGCGTACTCCTCCACCTCGGACCGGCAGTGCGGGCACCAGTGGGTCACGATGAGGATCACCTTGGGCCGGCCGTCGTTCGTGATCGAGATCGGGGTCCCGTCGAACGACGCTCCCTCCACCTCCGGCATCGCCATGCCGACGGCGGGATCGGCGCCGGCCTCGGGGAAGGTGGGCAGCGGGTCGCCGGTGATCGTGACCGGCTGGGTCTCGCTGATGGTGGCGCCGTCGGGTTGGCTGCCCTCGGCGTCGTCGCCGCAGGCCGCGGCGAGCACGGCCAGCGCCAGCACGGCGATCAGGGTCCTCTTCACCTGCTGCCCCCCTCTCCGGAGACGATTCGGACGCCGCAGCGTAGCGCCGGCGGGGAGCTGCACCGCGCGATGCGTCCGCTCCGCTACGGTTCGTGGGGATCCGTCATGTCCTCATCCAGAACCGAGACGTTCCCTGCACATCCCGCAACCGTCTTCGAGGCGTTGCTCGACGCAGCCGACGGCGAGAGCCGGTACCGGGTCCACGTGGTGTCGGCCCGCGACCTGCAGGCCTTCGTCATCCGCCCCGGCAAGTCGTGGCGGCTGAGCGCGTCGGTCACCGACAACGGCTACGGCGAGGCACTGCTCCATCTGTCGTGGGAGCCGAGGACCTCCGGCGGCGCCGGGAAGTGCGCCCGCCGCCTGGTCAAGGGCATCTGCGCGACACTCGCCGACATGGAGGCGCCGCCGCCGGCCCCGCCGCGCTGAGGGCGGCGCCGCCTACGGCGCCGTGAACACCAGCGACACGTTGTGGCCACCGAACCCGAACGAGTTCGTCATGGCCGCCCGCACCTCCGCCTCCCTCGCCGAGTTGGGCACGTAGTCGAGGTCGCAGTCGGGGTCGGGGGTCTCGTAGTTGATGGTCGGCGGGACCACGCCGTCGCGGATGGCGAGGATGCACACCAGCGACTCGAGCGCCCCGGCGCCGCCGAGCAGATGGCCGGTCATCGACTTCGTGGACGACACGGGGATGGAGGCGGCGGCGTCCCCGAACACCGTCTTGACCGCAGCGGTCTCGGTGGCGTCGTTGGCCACCGTCGAGGTGCCGTGCGCGTTGATGTAACCGATCTCGCCCGGCTCCAGCCCGGCGTTGCGGAGGGCGTTGTCCATGGCCCTGGCGGCGCCGGCGCCGCCGGGGCGGGGCAGGGTCACGTGGTACCCGTCCGAGGACATCCCGTAGCCGGCCACCTCGGCGTAGATGGTGGCGCCGCGTGCCACGGCGTGCTCCCGATCCTCCAGGATCAGGGCCGCAGCCCCCTCGCCCATCACGAAGCCGTCACGCCCGGCGTCGAAGGGGCGGCTCGCTCCCTGCGGGTCGTCGTTGCGGGTGCTGAGCGCCCGCGCCTGGGAGAAGCCTGCCAGGGCGAACTCGCAGATCGGGGCCTCGCCGCCACCCGCCACCATCACGTCGGCATCGCCCCTGCGGATGATCTCGGCGGCGTCGCCGATGGCGTTCGCCGACGCCGCGCACGCGGTGACGGCGCAGGTGTTGGGGCCGAACAGGTTGAACTCGATCGACACCAGGCCGGCGGCCATGTTGGAGATGATCTGCGTGATCGCCAGCGGGCTCACCCTGGCGGGGCCCCGCTCCCGCATCGTGTCGACGCCTTCCTGGAACGAGATCATCCCGCCGATGCCGGAGCCGACCACCACCCCGGCCCGGTGCGCCGCAGGGTCGTCCTCCTCGTAGGAGATGCCCGCGTGCTCGAGCGCCTGGGCGGCGGCCGCCCAGAACAACTGGTCGTAGCGGTCCAGGCGGCGGGCCTCCTTCCGCTCGATCCACTGCTCCGGGTCGAAACCGTCGATCTGGGCGGCGAAATGCACCTTGAAGTCCGATGTGTCGAAGGCGGTGATCTCCCCCACACCCGACACCCCGGCCCGGGCGGCCTTCCAGAACGACTCCACGTCCAGCCCGAGCGGGTTCACGGTGCCCAGGCCGGTGACGACGACGCTGCGGCGGCTCATCCCCTCAGCCCAGCTTCTCCATGACCACGGTGACGGCCTCGCCGACCGTGGTGATCCGCTCGGCCTCTTCGTCGGGGATCGCCACGCCGAAGTTGTCCTCGAGGGCCATCAGCAGCTCGACCACGCCGAGGGAATCGACCTCGAGGTCCTCCTCGAACGTCGCTTCCATCGTGATCTTGTCGCGATCCAGTCCCAGTTCGTCGACCAGCAGGTCGGTCAGCTTGGCCTCTACCTCGGCGCGTTCCATGGGGGCTCCTCCCTCTCCGATGCTCTTCAGATCGCCAGCCCGCCGTCCACGACGATCACCTGCCCGGTGACGTACGAGGCGGCGTCCGACGCAAGATAGCCGACCACCGAGGCGACCTCCCGGGGCTCGCCGAAGCGTCCCAGGGCGATGCCGGCGGCCGCGGCCCGGCGCACGTCGTCGCCGAGCCCTGCCGTCATGTCGGTCTCGATGAAGCCGGGGGCGACGGCGTTGGCGGTGATGCCGCGGGCGCCGACCTCCTTGGCGACCGACTTGGTGAACCCGATCAGCCCCGCCTTGGCGGCGGCGTAGTTGGCCTGGCCGGGGTTGCCGGCGATCCCCGACACCGAGGTGATCGAGATCACCCTCCCCCACCGCGCCTTCAGCATGCCCCGCAGCGCGGTGCGCGTGCACAGGTAGGCGGCCCGCAGATTGGTCTCCAGGACGGCGTCCCAGTCGTCGGGCCCCATCCGGAGCAGCAGGTTGTCGCGGGTGATGCCTGCGTTGTTCACCAGCACCTCCACCGGCCCCCACGCCCCGGTCACCTGCTCGAACATGGCGGCGACCGCATCGGCGTCACCGACGTCGGCCCCCACGGCCATCGCCTCGCCGCCGCCGGCCTCGACGGCGGCCACCACCTCCGCAGCGGCATCGGGGCTGGCGTGGTAGTTGACGGCCACCCGGTGGCCTCCTGCGGCGAGGTGCTCCGCCACGGCCCTCCCGATGCCGCGGGACGCCCCGGTGACCAGCGCGACGCGTCCCATCAGATCCCCTTCCCGTACAGGTCCACGTTGGGCTGCATCAACTCCAGGCCCGTCGCGTGGCTCTCGGGGAGGTCGGCGTCGGATTCCCCGAGCGGCTCCACCCGGGCGCCCCAGCGCAGCAGGGCGGCCGCCCAGGTCAGCCCGCCCCCGAACGCGGCCAGCACGATGTTGGCCCCCGGGGTGATGCGGCCCTGCTCGACCGCTTCGGCGATGGCGATCGGGATGGTGGCCGCCGAGGTGTTGCCGTAGGAGGCGATGTTCACGAACACCTTGGCGGGGTCGAGTCTGAGGCGGCGCGCCGTGGCGTCGATGATCCGGATGTTCGCCTGGTGCGGGATGAGCAGGTCCACGTCGTCGAGGCCCAGGCCGGCCGCCTCCACGACCCTGGTGGAGGCGTCGCCCATGGCGGCGACGGCCCGGCGGAACACCTCGGGCCCCTCCATCTGGATCACCGTGCGGCGGTCCGTGGTCGGGGCGCCTTCGGTGCCGCTGGCCGGCACGCACAGGATGTCGGCGGCGGAGCCGTCGGTGCCCAGGTCGAACGAGCGCACCCCGCCGTCCTCCTCGGACGCCTCGACGATCACCGCCCCCGCCCCGTCCCCGAACAGGACGCTGGTGGAGCGGTCGGTGAAGTCGATGAAGTAGTGCAGCTTCTCGGCGCCGATCACGGCGATCCGGTCGAAGCCGCCGGCGGCGATCATCTGCTGTGCGGTGACCAGGCCGAAGATGAACCCCGAGCACGCCGCGTTCAGGTCCATCGCGGCGGCGCCCTCGGCGCCCATCTTGTGCTGCACCAGCGAGGCGGCGCTGGGGACCAGCCGGTCCGGCGTGCAGGTGGCCACCAGGATCATGTCGAGGTCGCCCGGCTCGAGGCCGGCGGCCGCCAGGGCGCGCAGGCCCGCCACCGCCGCCATGTCGGAGGTCTCGACGTGGCTGATGCGCCGCTCCTCGATGCCGGTGCGGGTAGTGATCCACTCGTCGCTGGTGTCGGTGATGGTCTCCAGGTCGGCGTTGGAGAGCACGCCGGGCGGGACGCACTTGCCCCAGCCGGTGACGACCGCATTCCGCATCGCGTTCACTCCTCTCCGTCCGACGGGCCGGCCGCGAGCGCCTCGGCTGCTGCGGCGGCTTCCTCCAGCGTCGAGACCACGTGGATCTCGCCGTCCTCTATCGACCTCCTGGCGAGCCCGGCGGTTACGTCCCCCGGCCCGATGTGCACGAACGTGGTGATGCCACCCGACGCCATCCCGGCCAGGGTCTCGTGGAATCGCACCGGCGAGGTCATCTGCTCGCCGAGGAGGGCCGCCGGTGGGCCGGCGTACGGTGCCGCCGTCGCGTTGGCCCACACCGGGAACGCCCCGGGGCCGAACGGGGCCCCGGCCAGAGCGCCCTCCAGCGCCGACGCCGCGGGCGCCATGAACGGGGAGTGGAACGCCCCCGCCACCTTCAGCGGGATCACCCTGCGCACGCCGTGCTCCCTGCCGTGGGCGGCCGCCCACTCCAGGTCGGAGGCTCCTCCGGCGACGACCACCTGCCCGGGGGCGTTGACGTTCGCCACCCAGAGCCGTCCGCCGCCGTCCCGGCATGCCTGCGCCAGCGCCTCGGCGGCCGAGGGGTCCGCGCCGAGCAGGGCCGCCATCCCCGACGGCTCCAGGGCGGCGGCCTCGGCCATCGCCGCCCCCCGCGCCGCCACGAGCCGCAGGCCGTCGGCGAACCCCAGCACCCCGGCGGCCGCCAGGGCGGTGTACTCACCGAGGGAGTGCCCGGCGGCGGCCGCCGGGGGCTCCGGGGCGACCGCGGCGAACGCCTCCCACAATGCGTAGGCGACGGCGAAGAGCGCGGGCTGGGCGCGGTCGGTGCGGGTGAGCTCCTCCTCGGGGCCGTCGGCGCACAGGCGTGCGAGCGGCCACCCCAGGATGCGGTCGGTCTCGTCGCCCAGGAGGTCGGGACGCGCCGCGAACACGTCGGCGCCCATGCCGACGGCCTGGCTCCCCTGTCCCGGGAACAGCACTGCGTAGCCCACTGGGCCCTCCCTGCGTGACGGCGGCACCGTAGCCAGATCTCCCCCGGTCTGCGCCTCAGCCGAGGCGCGCCGCCACGGCGGCCACCCGGCCGGCGTCCGCCCCGTCCACGTCGTGGTGGGTGCAGAATCGCAGCACGCCCGGCCGGATGTACCCGACCAGCACACCCTCGGCGGCCAGCGCCGCCCGAAACGCCTCCGCGCCGCCCGGCAGCGCCGACCCCTCCACCAGCACCATGTTGGTCTCGGGCGCCGCCGCCACCGCACCGGGGAGGCGGTCTTCCAGGGCGGCGGCCAGTCGCGCCGCCACGGCGTGGTCCTCGGCGAGCCGGGCCCTGCCTGCGAGCGCCAGCCTGCCCGCCGCAGCCAGGACGCCGGACTGGCGCATCCCGCCGCCCAGGCGCTTGCGGACCTCACGGGCCTCGGCCACCAGCGCCCCGGTGCCGCACAGCATCGACCCGACCGGCGCACCGAGGCCCTTCGACAGGCAGAACATCACCGTGTCCGCTTCGGCGGCGAACGCCTCGGCCGCCGTGCCCGACGCCGCAGCGGCGTTGAACAGGCGCGCCCCGTCCAGGTGCACCGGGATCCCGGCCGCCCTCGCCGCCGCCGTCCCGGCGGCCATCGCCTCACGCGGCACGACCGCCCCGCCCGAGACGTTGTGGGTGTTCTCCCACACCAGCAGCGACACCTCCGGGAGGTGGTAGCCGGCCTGGGCTGCGGCGGCGGTGACCTGTTCGGGCGCCACCACCCCGCCCTCCCCCGGCACCGACCGGAAGGCGACGCCCGACAGCCAGGAGGCCGCCGCCCGCTCGTGGTTGCGGACGTGCGCCCAGTCGTTGCAGACCACCTCGGTGCCGCGACGGGATTGGAGGTGGACGGCGATCTGATTGCCCATCGTCCCGCTGGGCACGAAGAGCGCCGCCTCCTTGCCGACCGCGGCGGCGGCCTCCCGCTCCAGCGCCTCGACGGTGGGGTCCTCCCCGTAGACGTCGTCGCCGACCTCGGCGGCCGCCATGGCGGCTCGCATCTCGGCGGTGGGGCGGCTGACGGTGTCGGAGCGGAAGTCGGCGGTGCCGTCGGGAAACGCCATGCGATGCCTCCGGGGTGGTCCGCAGCCATCCTACGACGGCCCGCCCGGCGCCTTCCGTGCCGGTGGCGACCGAGTAGGCTTCGCCGTCGTCCCCAACCCCCACGGTCCATGACTTCCTCAGAGCCTTCCCTGCCCGCCATCCCCGCCGCCGCCGGCACCCGCATCGACATCCCGCAGACCTTCGAGCGCCTCCTCGATCTGTCCTACAACACGTGGTGGACCTGGATCCCCGAGGCGCGCGAGTTGTGGCAGCGGGTCAGCCCGCCGAACTGGGCGCAGAACCCCAATCCGCTCACCGTGCTGCAGACCATCGGCAACGGCACCTGGGAGGCGCTCGAGGCGAACGACTCGTTCGTGCAGTTGTACGAGGACGTCATCCGCCGGTTCGACGCCTACATGGACAACGAGCGCACCTGGTACTCGGCGAACCATCCCGACTCCCTCCCCGGCGGCCTGGCGTACCTGTGCACCGAGTTCGGCATCCACCACACGCTGCCGTTCTACTCCGGCGGGCTCGGCGTGCTGGCGGGCGACCACACCAAGGCGGCGTCCGACCTGGGCCTCCCGTTCGTCGGCGTCGGCCTGCTCTACCGCCGGGGCTACTTCCGCCAGGCCGTGGACCCCGAGGGCTACCAGCAGCACCACTACCGCGCCGTCGAGGTGACCCGCCGCCCCCTGCGGCGCGTCCTCGACCGCAACGGGCAGCCGCTGATCGTCCAGGTGGAGCTCCCCGGCCGCCAGGTGGATGTGGGAGCGTGGCGCCTCGACGTCGGGCGGGTGCCGCTGCTGCTGCTCGACACCGACCTGCCGTCGAACGACCCGGCCGACCGCCCCATCACCCACATCCTCTACGTGCGCGGCCGCGAGATGCGCCTGTGCCAGGAGATCGTGCTCGGCATCGGCGGCGCCCGGGTGCTCGCCGAACTGGGGATGGAGCCGACGATGTGGCACATCAACGAGGGCCACGCCGCGCTCGCCCTCGTGGAGCGCCTCTCCCAGGAGGTGCAGGCAGGGCTCACCTATCAGCAGGCCGTCGAGCGGGTGCGCGGCTCCACCGTCTTCACCCTCCACACCCCGGTGCCGGCCGGCAACGAGGTGTTCGACGCCGACCTGGTCCGCCGCTACCTGTCGGGCCGCCTCCCCGGCCTCGAGGACGGCACCGTGAGCGCGCTTGGCGACAGCGGCAGGGACGGCATCTTCGACCTCGGCGCCCTCGCCATCCGCCTGTCGCGGAGCACCAACGGCGTCAGCAAGCGCCACGGCGAGGTGGTCACCCGCGATTGGGGCGGCATCATCGGAGGGCCCGCCACCTCGGTGACCAACGGCGTCCACCTGCCCACCTGGATCGGCGGGGCCATGGGGCGCAAGATCGCCCAGGTGCTCGGCCCCGACTGGAACGAGATGGGGCTCCACGCCGAGGAGTGGCTGGCCGTCAGGGGTCTCGCCGACGCCGAGGTGTGGGAGGCGCACCAGTCGCAGAAGGAGCGGCTGTTCCGCCACCTGCGGCGCCGGCTGCGGGATCAGCGCGCCCGCCACGGCGCCAGCCCCGGCGAGCTGCGCAAGATCACCACGCTGCTGCCGGTGGACCGGCTGACGATCGTGTTCGCCCGCCGCTTCGCCGCCTACAAGCGGGCGGGGCTGCTGTTCCACGACATCGGGCGGCTCTCGTGGCTGCTCACCAACCCGCAGCGGCCGATCCAGCTGATCTTCACCGGCAAGGCGCACCCCGCCGACGGCGCAGGCAAGGAGCTGATCCGCCGGGTGGTGGAACTGGCCAACAGCCCGGAGCTGTCCGGCCACGTGTTCTTCGTCGAGGACTACGACATGGAACTGGCCCGCTACCTGGTGGGCGGCGCCGACGTGTGGCTCAACAACCCGCGCCCGCCGATGGAGGCGAGCGGCACCTCGGGGATGAAGGCGGCCGCCAACGGTGCGCTCAATCTGAGCGTCACCGACGGGTGGTGGGGCGAGGGGCACACCGACCTCAACGGCTGGGCGTTCGGCGAGCACTACGAGTCCGACGACACCGACGCCCAGACCCTCTACGACCTCCTGGAGCACCAGGTCGCCCCGCTCTACTACGACGTCGACGACGGCGGCATCCCCCATGCCTGGGTGGAGCGGATGAAGGAGGCGATCGCCACCGTGGCGGCGCCGTTCTCGACCGAGCGGATGGTGGCGGAGTACACCGAGCGCCTCTACCTGGCAGGCGGGTAGCGGCCCGCCGGGCCACCCGGCTCAGCGCCAGCGGCGGGGGTGCTTCACCTCGAGGCCCCCGAACAGCACCAGGGCCTGGATCTCCAGGTGGGGGGCGTCGGGGCCGGCGGCGGTGCGAGCGGTGGTGTCGTCCCACCCCCCGAACAGGGGCAGCCCCCGCACGGTGACCACCCATCCCGTCGGCACCACCACGTCGATCCCACCGAAGACGGCGGTGGCGGACACCGACGCCCCCTCCGGCACCGGCGTCGCCTTGGTGAGGTCGAGCGTCAGGCCTCCGAGCACCGCGGTGACGGCGGCCCTGCGGAAGCGGTCCGACCGGGTGGCGACGCGCGACGACGAGAGCACCGCCATGCCCGAGACCTCGGCCTGGTCCACCGACCCCATCCGGTGCCTGCCCCAGCCCAGCAGCAACGCACCGCCTGCGGTGATCAGGAGGATCGGCCAGACGATGCCCCAGTCGACGGCGCCGAACAGGCCGGTGGTGCCGCCGAGCAGCAGCAGGCCCCCCACGACCAGCACCCCGGTGACGGGGCCCACCCGGCGCTCGGAGGCGATCTGGAAGGCGCCGAGCAGGACGATGCCCAGCGGCCACCAATCGGCCAGTGCCCTGCCGGCGTCCAGCGCTCCGGCGCCGTCCAGCAGGAACAGCGCCCCGATGCCGACCAGCACGGCGCCGACGAAGGCGCGCCCGGCGTTCATCGCGCCACCAGGCGGGTGAACGCCCACCGGAGCCGCCGGGGCACCAGGCCCGCCGCCCACGCCGCCACGTCGTCGAACGCCTCGAGCGTCTCGGGTGGACCTGCCCAGTGCTCGGCCAGCAGGTCCTCGCCGGCTCCGTCGAGCAGCATCCGGATCGCCAGGATCACCACCAGCGCGTCGTCGGCCTTGCCGACGACCGGGATCGCCTCGGGGATCAGGTCCACCGGGGAGGCGGCGTAGGCCAGCGCCCCCAGCGCCACCAGGCGGCGCCGCCGGTCCACCCGGGGGTCGCTCACCAGGCGCGCCAGCAGGGCGAATGCGTGCGGGAGTGCCAGGACGGCGTCCCTGAGGGCGACCCGATTCCGGGGCGGAGCGTCGGCGGTCGCGTCGGTCATCTGCTCATGATCGCAGGTCGGCGGTGCAACGGTGCCCGGTGCGACCCCCGGGTGCAAGCATGAGGGAATATGAGTAGGTCTCTATAAGGTTTATGATGTCGTAGTGATGGAGAAAAGGCCCGACCCAAGGAGCAGCATCATGGACCTCGTCCAGTTCGACCCGTTCTCCCTGTTCCGCGACTTCGACCGTCAGTTCAGCGCAGGGCGCCGGCCCCAGGCGTGGCTCCCCAGCGTCGACGTGCTCGATCGCGGCGACGACCTGGTGATCCGCGTCGAGGTCTCCGGTGTCACCGCCGAGGACATCGACCTCACCATCGAGGACCGCACCCTCACCATCGCCGGTTCGCGCACCTTCGAGTACGACACCGACGAGGGCGCCGTCCATCGCCGTGAGATCCGCACCGGTTCCTTCGAGCGCACCCTCGTGCTCCCCGAAGGCATCAACCCGGAGGAGATCACGGCGTCGGTGGACAACGGCATCCTCGAGATCGCCGTGCCCCGCCGCCCCGAGGTGCTCCCCCGCAAGGTGAAGGTGGAGATCGCCAAGGGCTGAGCGCACCGCGACCGCCGACCGGGAGGCCCGCTGCGGCGGGCCTCCCCCGCGTCGGGGTCAGGACCCGGGCCGGGCTGCCTCGATCGCCTCTGCCCGCCGGCGCAGCCCTCGCAACGCATTGGTGACGATGTGCTTCTCCGCCTGGCCCCGCAGGAAGCCCGGCACCACGAACGCAGGCTGCACCCGCAGCGCGTAGAGGATCTCGGTGCCGCCCCCCTCGCGGGGGCGGAACTCGTAGAACCCCTCCATCGACTCGATGTCGTCGCCGGGGACGCCGGTCCATGCGATGCGGGTGGGGCGGGTGTAGTCGTACTCCAGGACGTAGGTGAGCCGCTTGATGTAGCCCTCCACCTCGAAGCGGGCCCGGGTCGCCAGGCCGTCGGCCCCGGTGGCGAGCACCTCCACCGCGGCCACGCCGGCCACCCATTCGGGATAGGCGGCCAGGTCGGCCGCCACGTCGAAGACGGTCTCGGTGGCCGCCGACGTCTCGCTGCTCCTGATCGTGCCTTCCATGACCGCCCTCACCCGGGGCTCTTAGGCTAGCGAGGCCCTCCGCGCCCGCACCGCCACGTACGCCATGTCGTAGCGGACCTCACGGGCGGGGTCGGGATGCGCCCGGTCGAACCGCTCCAGACCGGCCGCCACCTCGCCGGGCGGCAGCAACTGCAACGTGCTGACGAACCCCGCCTCCACGCCGGCTCGCCACTCCCCCGCCGTTCGCACCACCCGCTCCGGCGCCTCCATGGTGACCACGTCCTCCCAGCCCGCAGCGCCCAGCGCGCCGGCGATGCCGTCCACCGGCGGGAACCGGGGCTCGTCGATCTCCGGCACCGACGGGAACCAGCGTGTGAGGAACGAGTCGGCGAACCGCGCCGGGTCGAGGGTCCACGCCCAGAGGCTGCCGCCCGGTGCGCACACCCGGGCGCCCTCGGCGAGGGCGGCCCGCCAGTCCCCGTAGTGCAGGCTGAGGTGGAAGTAGACGAGGCCGGCGGCACCGTCCCGGATCGGGAGCGCCGCCGAGGCGCCCCGCACCGCGGCCACTCCCGGCTGGGAGGCGGCGGCGGCCGTCATGGCCGGGCCGGGGTCCACCACCACCGACAGGGCTCCCCGGGCGGCGAACACGGCGGCGTGGTCGCCGCGGCCGCCGCCGACGTCCAGCGCGACCGAGCCGGGGCCGAGGCCGGCGTCGTCGGCGGCCATCACCGCCCTGCCGAGCGCCACGGCCGAGGCGCGGCGGTGCCGGTACCCCGCCGCCAGCGCGTCCAGGTCGACGCCGTCATCCATGACGCAGCCCGCGGCCGGTGGCCCGGAAGTACCCCACGTTGCGGCAGCGGGTGCCGCCCACCCGCCACTCGACGGCCTGGGGTTGGTGCACGTCGCCGAAGTAGTGGAAGGCCGGCCGGCGCTCCTGCAGGAACTCGGCGACGGCCGCAGAGCCCTTGGGCCTGCCGGCCACCACGTCGTGGCTCAACTGCCGCACCGCAGGCGCGACGTGGGTGCAGAGCACATCGAGGTCTCCGAGGCCGGCGAGCTTCGCCGCCATCTCCTGTTCGGAGACGATGCCGGGAGCCCCGTCGTCGGGACCGATCCCCCCGCCGGCGAAGCCGATCCGCCAGCCCTGGATCTCGACCACCTCGCCGTCGACGAACCGGGCCGTGGACGGCAGCGAGCCCTCCAGCATGCCGGGGTGGTCCACGTTGCCGTAGGTGACGTAGGCGTCCGCGCCGTCGAGGGCGGCGGCGGCCCGCACGTACGACTCGCCGAGCAGGTGCCCGAGACGGGCCCGCGTCTCGTCCTCCCTGCCGGCGCTCGCCGCCTGCCAGCACGCCCGCGCCTCGTCGTACCGCCCCAGCAGGCGCAGCCGGGAGACCTCCTCCACGAGCGGCCGGCCGAACACCTCGGCGAGGATCCCGTCCATGGTGCGGTAGTCCACCAGGTTCACCAGGTCGCCGAGCACCAGCAGCGGCTCGTCGGTGTCGGCGACGGCGGCGAGGGCCTCCCAGGCGCCGTGGACGTCGGAGATCAGCAGCATCGCCCCAGCGTACCGAGGGCCTCGTCGATCTCTGCCCGCACCTCGGCGCGTCGCTCGCCGGCGCGGGCGGCGGCGAGGGCGGCCCCGGCCAACGGGCCGCCGAGCCTGCCCAGCGCCCATGCGGCGTGGGCCCGCAGCAGCCAGTCGCGATGGCCCAGGTAGCCGGCGGCCACGCCGACGGCATCCCTCCCGCCCGTGTTGCCCAGCGCCACCAGGGCGTTCCTCCGCAGGTGGCGGGGATCGCGCCGGGGCACGTACCAGTGCCCGTGGCGGCCCAGCAGGTCCCGGTCGGACGCCCCCAGGAACTCGAGGAGGTCCACCCGGCCCCTCCCGCCCGCCGCTGCGGCCGCCTCGAGCGCCCGGCCGCCGGGCGGGCACGCCTCCAGACAGTCGTCGCAGCCGTACACCCGGTCGCCGGCGGCCGCCCGATGCTCGGCGGGGATCACCCCGGGCGCCTGCAGCAGATGCGCCAGGCACCGCCGGGCGTCGAGCACCCCGTCGCCGAGCGCACCCGTCGGGCAGGCCGGCCCGCAGGCGTCGCAGGTGCCGCAGTCGCGCCGCATCGGCTCGTCCGGTGGCAGCGGGGCGTCGGTGGCCACACTGCCCAGCAGCAGCCACGGCCCGGCGCCCGGCGCCAGGACCATCGTGTTGCGGCCCCACCACCCCACCCCGGCCCGCACCGCCGCCGCCCGGTCCACGAGGCGGTTGTCGTCGCACAGCACGGCGGCGCGGAACCCGGCACCCTCCAGGACGGCGGCGATCGTGCCCAGCGCGGCCCGCAGCGGCCGGTAGTGGTCGCGCTCGGCGAACCGGGCGATGCGCCCGGCGCCCGGCGCGGCCGGGCCCGGCGACCCGGCCTCCGGCACGTAGGCGGAGGCCGCCACCACCAGGCGCTCGGCCCACGGGTGGGTGCGGCGCACGTCGGTGGCGGTGGCGGGATCGCCGTAGGTGAAGCGCATCCCGGCGTGGAGGCCCGCATCGACCCGTTCCTCGAGGTGGGTGCGGGTCAGGTCGAAGGGGTCGGCGGCGCACACCCCGAACCCGGCCAGGCCGGCGCCTTCGGCCGCAGAGCGCAATCGGGAGGCGAGCGCAGCGGGGTCGTCCACCCCGCCAGGCTAGGAGCGGCTAGC
>JAHLKU010000078.1 GCA_020444505.1 Actinomycetota bacterium
CGCTTCCCACCCCGCAACCGCATCATCTCGGGGCTGGCGCGCGCGGTGGTGGTGGTGGAGGCCGCCGTGAAGGGCGGGGCGCTGATCACGGCGGGCATCGCCGCCGAGCAGGGGAGGGAGGTGCTGGCGGTGCCGGGCGACGTGGGCAGGGAGGCGTCGGAGGGATGCAACCTGCTGATCAGGGACGGCGCGGTCCCGGTGCTGGGGCCCGACGACCTGGTGGAGGCGCTGTCGCTGGTGCTGGGCCCGCCGCAAGCCCGGGAGGCAGCGGACGGGCCCGGCGGGCACGATGCGGCGGTGCTGGCGGCCCTCGGCCCGGCAGGGTCCACCCTGGAGGCGGTGATCGGCGCCACCGGCCTCGGTGCCGACCGGGTGCTGGAGGCCGTCGCCCGCCTCGAAGCCGGCGGCGCCGTGGCGCGGGTCGGGGCGAGGCTGGTCCCGCAGGCGCGCCGGTGACGCCCCGGTCGTTGACCCGGCCCACCCCGGCCACCACGATGGGGCCGTGACTCCGATCCCCGCGCCGCCCGGGTGGGCGGCCCAGCCGCTCGCGGCCTACCTGGAGCGGCTGCGCGCCGAGCGGGGCCTCTCCGGGCACACGGTGGAGGCCTACCGGCGGGACCTGAGCCAGTTCTTCGACTTCGCCGCCCGGATGGGCGCCTCCTCGCTGGACGGCATCGACCGCCTCGTCGTGCGGCGCTTCCTCGCCCATCTCGCCACCCGCGGCTACGCCGGCCGCTCGGCGGCGCGCAAGGCGTCGGCGGTCCGGTCGTTCTTCGCCGACGCCGCCCGGCGGGGCGCCGTGGAGGCCAACCCCGCCGCCGGGGTGGCCTCGCCCAAACGGCGCCGCACCCTGCCCCGGGCCGTCCCTGCGGGTCCGCTGGGGGCGATGCTCGACCGGGTGACGGGCGACGACCCGGCCGACGTGCGCGACCGGGCCCTGCTCGAGGTGCTGTACGGCACCGGGATGCGCGTGTCGGAGGCGGCCGCGCTCACCGTGGCCGACGTGCGCGGGGTGGATCTGGTCCGGGTGCAGGGCAAGGGCGGCAAGGAGCGGGTGGTGCCGCTCGCCGGGCACGCCAGGGCCGCCCTCGACCGCTACCTGGCCGGCGCCCGCGACGCCCTGGCGGGCGCGGGGGCCGGCGACGCCCTGTGGGTGGGGGTGCGGGGCGGCCCGCTCGACACCAGGGGCGTGCGGCGGGCCGTGCGGGCCCGTCTCGGGACCTTCCCTCACGCCCTGCGGCACTCGTTCGCCACCCATCTGCTCGAAGGAGGGGCGGACCTGCGCACCGTGCAGGAGTTGCTGGGGCACGTTGAACTGGCAACCACCCAGATTTACACTGCCGTGACCCGGCGGCATCTCGAGGACACCTATGACCGATCCCACCCGCGCGCCTGAACCGGCCGCCGCCGACATCGCCGAGTACTGGCGGCGCTTCAAGGAGGATGGCGACGCGGCCGCCCGCGAGGCCCTGATCCTGCACTTCTCCCCGCTGGTCAAGTTCGTCGCCGGCCGGGTGGGCGTGGGCCTGCCCCGCAACGTGGAGCAATCCGACCTGATCTCCTACGGGATGTTCGGGCTCATCGACGCCATCGACAAGTTCGACCTCACCCGCAACATCAAGTTCGAGACGTACGCCGTCAACCGCATCAAGGGCGCCATCCTCGACGAGTTGCGCGCCCTCGACTGGGTGCCCCGCTCGGTCCGCGCCCGCGCCAGGGAGATCCAACGGTCCATGGCCGAACTGGGCCACAGCCTGCAGCGCACCCCCACCGAGGAGGAACTGGCGGAGCACATGGGCGTGCCGCTCTCCACCCTGCAGGACCAGCTGGGGGAGATCTCGACGCTCGGGTTCGTCGCCCTCGACGAGTTGCTCGATCCCGGCGAGCGCGGCTCGTCCACCATGGGCGACCTGGTCGCCGACCCCAAGGCCATCGACCCCGGCGGCAGCTACGAGGACCAGGAGAACCGCTGGTTCCTGGGCGACGCCATCAACCGGCTCCCCGAACGGGAGCGGCTGGTCATCACCCTCTACTACTACGAGGGGATGACGCTGTCGGAGATCGGCGAGGTCCTCGGCGTCACCGAGTCGAGGATCTGCCAGATCCACACCAAGTCGGTGATGAGCCTCCGCAACCGCATGATGGAGCCCGGCCAGAAGACCACCTGACCGCCCGGCCGCCTCCCCGCCCTATACTCCCGGCGCAATCACACACGCTCGCCGCAACCTCCTGCGGTGGGGGCGCGCTTGCGCCCTGAAGGAGGCCTCAGGGCGGGCGGAGGAGACAACCGGAAGACCAAGGAGGCCCCATGGCCGAAGTCACCATGCGCCAGCTGCTCGAAGCCGGCGTCCACTTCGGGCACCAGACCCGTCGCTGGAACCCCAAGATGCGCCCGTTCATCTTCTCGGAGCGCAACGGCATCCACATCATCGACCTGCGCCAGACCCTCGAGGCGGCGCAGCACGCCGCCGAGTTCGTCAAGGACCTGACCTCGAAGGGCGGCACGGTGCTGTTCGTCGGCACCAAGAAGCAGGCGCAGGGCGTCGTCAACGAGGCGGCCGAGCGCGCCGAGATGCCGTACGTGAACCACCGCTGGCTCGGCGGGATGCTCACCAACTTCAACACCATCCACAAGCGCATCCTCTACATGCGCGAACTGGAGCGGATGGAGGACTCCGGCGAGATGCAGGCCCTCCCCAAGAAGGAGCGGCTGCGGCTGCGCCGCGAGATGGAGAAGCTGCAGACGGTGCTGGGCGGGGTGCGCGACATGCACAAGACCCCCGACGCCGTGTTCATCATCGACGTCAACGCCGAGGCGATCGCGGTGCGCGAGGCCAACCGGATCGAGGCGCCGATCATCGCCGTGGTGGACACCAACTGCGACCCCGACCCGATCGACATGGTCATCCCCGGCAACGACGACGCGATCCGCTCGGCCCAGCTGATGAGCATGCTGGTGGCCGAGGCGTGCCGCGAGGGCGCCGAGCTGGCCAAGGCGAAGGCGGCCAAGAAGCAGTCCGAGAAGGAAGAGGCAGCAGAGGGCGCCGACGGCGCCGAGCAGGAGGATCAGGCCGGTGAGTGAGATCAGCGCCAAGGACGTCGCCGCGCTCCGCAAGGCGACGGGGGCCGGGATGATGGACGCCAAGCGCGCCCTCGAGGAGAGCGGCGGCGACACCGCGGTCGCCAAGAAGCTGCTCCTGGAGAAGGGCATCGCCGACGCCCGCAAGCGGACCGACCGGGTGGCCGACCAGGGCACCATCGGCCACTACCTGCACATCCAGGCCGAGCGCCCCGTCATCGGCGTCGTCGTCGAGCTGTCTTCGGAGACCGACTTCGTGGCCAAAAGCGCCGAGTTCCAGGAGGCCGCCCGGGACCTGGCGATGCACATCGCCGCCGCCAAGCCGGAGTGGGTGCGCGTCGAGGACGTGCCGGAGGCTGCGATCGAGGCCGAGAAGGAGATCTTCGTGGCCCAGGCCCGCAACGAGGGCAAGCCGGAGGAGATCATCGAGAAGATCGTGCCCGGCAAGGTGCAGTCGTTCTACAAGGACAAGGTGCTGTACGAGCAGGTGTTCGTGAACCCCGAGAAGTTCGACGGCACCGTCGGCCAGATGGTCGAGGCCATGGCCGGCAAGATGGGCGAGAACATCTCGGTGCGCCGCTTCGCCAGGCTCGCCGTCGGGGAGGGCGCCGACCAGGAGGAGGCGTAGGCCGTGGCTCGACGCGTCGCCCTGAAGCTGTCGGGCGAGGCGTTCGCCGACCCCGACACCGGGTTCGGCATCCACCCGGCCACCGTCCGGGCCGTCGCCGACGAGATCGCAGAGGTCGCCGCCGAGGGCCATGAGATCGGCATCGTGGTCGGCGGAGGCAACCTGTGGCGCGGCCTGTCCTCGGCCGCCGAGGGCATGGACCGGGCCAACGCCGACTACATGGGCATGCTGGCCACGGTCATCAACGCCATGGCCCTGCGCGACGCCATCGAGCGGGCCGGGGCCGAGGCGCGGGTGCAGACCGCGATCAACATCGCCCAGGTGGCCGAGCCGTACATCCGGCTGCGCGCCATCCGGCACCTCGAGAAGGGGCGGGTGGTCATCTTCGCCGGCGGCACCGGCAACCCGTTCTTCACCACCGACACCTCCGCGGCCCTGCGGGCGGCGGAGATCGGCGCCGAGGCCGTGCTGAAGGCGACCCGGGTGGACGGCGTCTACGACGACGACCCCCGGGTCAACCCGGATGCCACCAGGTTCGAGCGGCTCTCCTACATGGAGGTGCTCGAGAAGGGTCTTCGGGTCATGGATGCCACCGCCATTACGATGTGCATGGACAACGATCTGCCGATCAGGGTGTTCGACATCACCGTCCCCGGCAACATCGCGCGGGCGGTGCGCGGTGAGCCCGTGGGCACCCTGGTCCGCTGAGAGGAGCCGGCCCGTGATCGAGGAGCTGCTCGGCGATGCCGAGACCAAGATGGATCATGCCGTCGAGCACGTGCAGGGGGAGTTCGCGACGGTGCGGACCGGGCGGGCCAATCCCGCGATCCTCCACCGGGTGGTCGTGGAGTACTACGGCACCCAGACGCCGCTGCAGCAGTTGGCCTCGTTCTCGGTGCCCGAGCCCCGCCTGCTGGTGATCCAGCCCTACGACAAGTCGTCGATCGGCGAGATCGAGAAGGCGCTGCAGACGTCCGAGCTGGGGCTGAACCCGTCGAACGACGGGACGATCATCCGGCTCGCGTTCCCGCCGCTCACCGAGGAGCGGCGGATCGAGCTGACCAAGGTGGTGCGCCACATGGCGGAGGAGGGCCGGATCGCCATCCGCAACGTGCGGCGCCACATCAAGGACGATCTCGAGGCCCTGGAGGGCGACGTCTCCGACGACGACATCCACCGCGCCGAGGACCGGCTGCAGGAGGTCACCGACCGCCACACCGCCCGTATCGACGAACTGCTCGAGCGCAAAGAGCAGGAGTTGCTCGAGGTCTAGCGACCCCGGGCAGCCGAGGAGGATCCGTTGAGCCGGAGCGACGAAGAGGGCTTCCACCCGCATCCGGGCGACCCCTGGCACCCCGGTTGGGACGAGGACGGCGGCGAGGACCCCTTCGCCTCCGCCCCGGAGGACGACGCCTCCGACGAGGAGAAGCCGCGCCGCCGGCGGGGCCTGTTCGGCCGCCGCAAGAGCCGGGCCGAGGAGCCCTCCGCCGGGGTCCCCGAGGAGTTCGTGGACGACGGCGGGCTGCCCGAGCCGGGAGGCTGGGAGACCCTCGACGACGAGATGGTCGTCGCCGACCTGGAATCGATCGCACCCGAGTCGGCGCCGTCGTGGACCGACGAGGGCGGCTCGTCCGTGGAGTTCGAGTCGGCCTTCACCGTCGGGGGCGACCTGAGCACCGGCGAGGAGGAAGCCGTCGACCCCGACGCCGACGCCGACGCCGACGCCCTCGACGCCGACGCCCTGGCCGCCGACGCTCTCCCCACCCCGGAGGAACCGACCGAGATCCTCGATGCCGTCGCCCTGCCCGATCTCCCCGAACTTGCCGGCGCGGGCCCCGACGACGAAGGCATCTCCGCAGACGCGGGGTCCGACGACCTGGCGCGGGCCGTGCAGGAGGCGGCGGCAGTGCTCGGCGCCCGCAACGGCGACGAGGCCGTCGGCATCGCAGAGGACGAACTGGACGCCGTCGAGGTGGACGACCTGCCCGGTGCCGTCGACGACGGGCCGGCCGGAGCAGGGCCATCCGACGACGGTGTGCAGGAGACGTTGCTGGCGGCGGGCCTGGATCTCGAAGAGACGGGGCCTCCGGCGGACCCGGGGTACACACCTGAGGCCGATGACGAGGACGGCGACACCCCGTGGGAGGCGCCTTCCGCCCCCGCGCCCGACGGTGAAGACGACGACGACATCGTCGCCGTCGAGGACGTCGACGCCGCACTGGCCGCCATCGCCTCGGAGCCGGTCGCGGCCGCCGACCAGGACGCCCTCGACGCGCTGCGCGCGCTCGGCGACGACGACGAGGACGACCAGTGGGCCGCCTTCGCCGAGGGCGCTCCGCTGGCGCCATCGGCCGCCTCCGGGGACCTCACGGAGCCCCCGCCCCCGGCCGTCCCCGGCGGCGACGAGTGGCTCGGCGACGAGGATCCAGAGGAGCAGGCCGCCGGCGACCGGGCCGCCGAGGACCAGGGGGGATTCTTCGCCCGCCGCCGGGCCCGCAGGGCCGCCGGGCAGGAGGACGTGCCGCCGGAGCAGGACGCGGCCTGGGACGAGGCCCCCGCGGCCGGGTGGGGAGCCGCCGACGAGCCCGAGACGGGCCTCGACGCCGACCCCGACGCGGCGGGAGCGCCCGACGACGAAGGCCCGTCCGGGTGGGACGCCGCCGGAGGCCCGGACGCCGGGGCCGCTGCGCCTGAAGCCGCCGGCGACACGGCCGCAGGCGACGAGGCCTGGGACGACGCGCTCGCCACCGACGACGAGGCGGACGCCTTCTTCGCAGGTGGCGGTGACGAGCAGGACGGCGGGTTCTTCGCCCGCCGCCGGGCCCGCAAGGCCGCCGAGGCCGCCGCTGCCGACGCGGTTCCGGTCGATGGGTGGGGCGCCGAGGGGGAGCCGGCAGCCGCCTGGGGCGAGGAGCCCGCAGAGCCCGACCCGGCGTGGGCGCCTGGCGCGGTCGAGGACGCCGCGTCCGGGCACGAAGAGCCCTCCGCCGGACCGGGCTCCGAAGCGCCGCCGACCGCCGCCGGGCCCGGGTACGGCGCAGACGCCGCCGACGCAGGGGTGGAGGAGCCGCCGGCAGGGCGCGACCGGGACCAGGACGACTGGGACCAGGGCGACCTGGAGCAGGCGGAGGCGGGGGATGCCCTGCGGGAGCCCGGGTCGCCCGTGGACGAACAGCCGTGGGAGCAGCCGGTGGCCGACCTGCCGCTGCTCGACGACGGCGACGATCGGATCGAGGTGATGCCGCTCGGCGAGCAGCCGCAGCCCCCGGAGCCCGTCGAGCCCATTGCCGCGCCGCCGCCCGCCCCGCCGGTGCCGGCGGCCGAGTCCGAGGTCGAGGACGAGTACGGCGAGTGGCGGGGCGAGGGCGGGCGCGTGCCGTCGTCGTGGTTCGCCGACATCGACGAGGACGAGGTCGACGTCGAGGACATCCGGCCTGCCGACGTCGAGGAGCCTGCCCCGATGCTCGAGGCCGGTGGGATGTTCGACGTCGACGACATCCTCGATCCGATCGACGAGCCGGTGGAGCAGGCTCCCGGCTCCTTCGAGGCGTCGGCGCCGCGTGCGCCCGAGACGGCGCCCGGCCCTGCGGCCGGAGAGCCGGAGGTGGTGTCGGAACCGCCCGACGTGTTCGTCCCCGCACCGGGGGGCGGGG
>JAHLKU010000079.1 GCA_020444505.1 Actinomycetota bacterium
GACCGGGACCGCGACCGGGACCGCGGCGGCCGCGACCGGGATCGCGGCGGCCGCGGCAACGACGACCGGCGCGACCGTGACCGTGACCGCGGCGATCAGAGCGGCGGCCGCAAGGTCGTGTCGTTCGAGGACGAGTTCGAGAAGGGCCTCTAGCCCCGACCGGATGCGGAGAGGAGGCCCCTGCGGGGGCCTCCTCTCGCGTCCGGGCCCCCGACGCCCCTAGGCTCATCCGGAGGCAGGTGAGCGGAGGCCCGATGTCGGACATCTGGAACGAGGTCGTCGACTTCTTGGAGACCTACCCGTACGTGCGTGCGCTGGCGTACATCGTGGGGTTCGCTCTCCTCGCCTACGTGGCCGACAAGGTGCTGACCGGGACGCTCGCCCGCCTCGCCAGGCGCTCCGAGAACACGTTCGACGACCGCCTGGTGCGCCTGCTGCACCGGCCGGTGTTCCTGTCGGTGCTGTTCGCCGGGCTCGACCTGGCGGCCAGGTCGCTGGAGATGAGCGAGGGGTTGGAGCGCTTCACCACCCTGTCGCTGCGCACGATCCTGGTGTTCGTCTGGGTGATGTTCGCCTACCGCTTCGTGCGGCTGCTGCTGAACGTGATGCGCCACCACCCGGAGCGGTTCGGGGTGGTGCAGTCGAGCACCGAGGCGCTGCTGTCCAACTTCATGGCGGTGGTGTTCGTCCTGGGCGGCGCCTACGCCATCATGGTGATCTGGGACATCAACGTCACCGGCCTGCTGGCTTCGGCGGGCATCGTGGGCCTGGCGCTGTCGTTCGCCGCCCAGGACACGCTCTCCAACCTGTTCGCCGGGGTGGCGATCCTCTCCGACAAGCCGTACGAACTGGACGACTACATCGTGCTCGACAGCGGGGAGCGAGGCAGGGTCACCAAGATCGGGCTGCGGTCCACCCGGCTGCTGACCCGCGACGACGTGGAGGTGTCCATCCCCAACGGCATCATGGGCGCCGCCAAGATCGTCAACGAGGCCGGCGGCCCGCCCGCCCGCTACCGCATCCGGGCCGGTGTCGGGGTGTCGTACGGGTCGGACATCGAGCAGGTCGAGCGGGTGCTGGTCACCATCGCCGCCGACCACCCCAAGGTGCTGGACAGGCCCGAGCCGCGCGCCCGCTTCCGGGCGTTCGGCGACTCGAGCCTCGACTGGGAACTGCTGTGCTGGATCACGGACCCGGCCGACCGGGGCCTGGTGCTCCACGAGTTGAACGGCGCCATCTACCGCCGCTTCGCCGCCGAGGGCATCACCATCCCGTTCCCGCAGCAGGACGTCCACATCAAGGAGATGCCCGGCGGGTAGCGCTCAGACGCCGAAGGCGGTGGCGAGCCCGTAGGTGGCGGTGGACACCGAGGCGGCCAGCACCGTCCCCCACGCCAGGTCGGCGAAGGTCATGGGCACGGGCCAGTCCCGCAGCGTCGCCAGGTTGGTGAGGTCGTAGGTGGCGTAGGTGACGAAGCCGAACACGGCGCCGCGCCACAGCGCATCGCCCCACGAACCGGCGTCGTAGGCCGGTGCGGTCACCAGCACCACCAGGCCGGCGACGAACACGGCGTAGAAGGCCACCGCGGCCACCCAGTTGGTGGTGGGCCGCAGCAGGGCCCCCATCTGGCGGCGGTAGAACGTCCTGGCCACCAGGCCGAGCCAGACGAGGTCCACGGTGAAGAAGACGGGCAGGGCGATCAGGATCAGCAGGGCGGTCATGGCTCCTCCTCGGTGTGGGGCGCAGTATCGGGTGGTCGCTGCGCCTACCGGGCACCTCGGCGGGGGCGATCTGACGGCGCAGGGGGCATGTGGTAGACCTTGGGCATACCGGGTGGGTGACGCCGGCACCGACGGTGCCCGCCGGACGCGAGCAGGGAGTGGGCCCATGCACGGCGCAGCGGCGAGTGGTCCGATCGGGAGATGGGCGGCGCGCGCGGTCGTGGCCGCGCTGATGGCGGCGACGATGGTGGGGGTGGGCGCCCGGGCGGCCGGCGCCGACGACGAGGTGGACACCCTCCGGGAGGAGGCGGCGACCACCTACACGCTGGTGGAGGGCGAGTCCCACGTCGAGGTGGCCATCGACCTGACCATCACCAACAAGAAGCCCCGCAGCGGCCACTACATCTACTACTACTCGCAGTACGCCCTCGGCCTGCCGGGCACCGCCACCGACGTGGCGGTCACCAGCGACGGGCAGGACCTGGACTTCACGGTGGACGTGGTCGCCAGCGAGTCGGAGTTCGACGAGGAGGACCCCTCCGAGTTCCTGTTCGTGACCATCGACCTGCCGCGCCGCATCTTCTACGACAAGAGCGTCGACCTGCGGGTGGAGTTCAACGTGTGGGGCGCCGAGCCCCGCTCGTGGCAACTGACCCGCATCAACCCCGCCTACGTCATCTTCGGCGCCTACGCCTGGGGCGACCCGGGCCTCGGCTCGGTGGACGTGGTGATCGGCCCGGGGTGGGACGTGGACGTGTACGGCGACATGGCGCTGCGGTTCGAGGACGGCGCCCGGGTGTACCGCGCCACCGCCATCGACGACCCCCTCGGCTGGTACGCCCTGGTGGAGGCGCACAACGACGACGCCCGCGAGGTGCAGACCTTCGACTTCGAGGGCATCGAGGTGGACGTGCTGGCGTGGCCGGGCGACGACGAGTGGGCCGCCGACGCCGCCTCCTGGGTGCAGGAGGGCTTCCCGCTGCTGGCCGAACTGGTGGGCATCGACGTGCGGGAGGGCGACGCCGAACTGGACATCTTCGAGGCGGCCGAGCCGGAGTACCTGGGGTACGCCGGGTGGTACGTGGACGACGACGACCTCATCGAACTGGGCGAGCACGCCGACGCCCACGTGCTGCTGCACGAGATGTCGCACCTGTGGTTCGACGACACGCTGTTCGAGGAGCGCTGGATCGCCGAGGGGCTCGCCGACCAGGTGGCGGCCGAGGTGGTGGAGCGGCTCGACCTGGTGGACCGCACCGAGTTCCCCGAGCCGGAGGAGCCGGAGTGGCGCAAGCCGTGGTCGTTCCCCCTGAACGAGTGGGTGACGCCCGGCGAGGCGCCGGCAGGCGATTTCCAGGTGCAGCAGACCGAGTCGTTCGGGTACGAGGGGTCGTGGTGGGTGGTCCGCACCCTGTACCAGGAGATCGGCGCCGGGGCGATGACCGAGGTGCTGCAGGCCGCCGAGGCCGACCTGACGCCCTATCAGGGCTCGGGGGAGCGCGAGGTGGTGGACGTCCCCGACGACTGGCGGCAGTTCCTCGACCTGCTGCAGGAGGTGGGCGGCTCGGAGCAGGCGGAGGAGGTGTTCACGTCGTACGTGCTCACCGACGAGCAGATCGAGCTGCTGGACGACCGCAGCGCCGCCCGCGACGCCTACTACGCCCTGGTGGAGGCCGACGGGCCGTGGGAGACCCCGGCGGCCATCCGCCACGTGATGGCGCGCTGGCGGTTCGACACCGCCATGGGTTGGATCGACGAGGCGCAGGAGGTGCTGGACCTGTGGGCCGAGGTGGAGGCGACGGCCGCCGCCATGGGCCTGACCCCGCCCGGCACCATGCAGGCCCCCTACGAGGCGATGACCACCCGCTTCGACGAGGCGACGGCGGCCGGGCAGGCCCACCTCGACACGATGGCGGCGCTCGCCGACGCCCGCGGCGTGGTGGGCGCCGAGCGCGACTTCGCCACCCGCATCGGCCTGCGGGGCAAGGACCCCGAGGGCCTGCTGGCCGCAGCCGACGCGGCCTACGAGCAGGGCGACTTCGCCGCGGCCGAGGCGCACGCCGCGGACGCCGTCGCCCTGGTGGACGACGCCCCGCGGCTGGGCGGGGAGCGCATCAAGTGGTTCTCCGTCGCGGCGGGGGGCGCCCTGCTGCTGGTGCTGGCGCTGCTGGCCCTGCTGATCGTCTGGCTGGTCCGCCGAAGGCGCCGCCGCACGGCCGATGCCGCACCCGGCGGGGGTGACGGCGAGGTGGCCGCCGGGGACGAGGAAGGGGCGGACGGCGGCGGCGGCGAGGGGGAGGCGGAGGCCGACCCGGAGGCCGACCCGGCGCCCTAGCATCCGCTCCTCGCCCGAGACCCCGACCGGAGGACGCGCCGTGGACCGAGCATCGAAGACGATCGCGGCGCTCGCCGCCGCGTCGCTGGCGGTGGCGGCGTGCTCGTCGTCGCCGGCCGGCACGAGCACCACCTCCACGACGGAGGCGGCCACCACCGCCACGTCCACCACGGCGGCCGTCACCACGGCCGGGGGGGCGATGGCGTCCGCCGAGCGCCCCGCCGCCGAGATCCCGGTGTTCGCCGACGACGGCGAGGCCATCCCCCTGGACGGGGCGGTCGTCACCGGCACCCTGGACAACGGCCTCACCTACTACCTGCGGGAGAACGACCGGCCGGGCCTGCGGGCCCAGTTGCGCCTGGCGGTCCGGGCCGGGTCGGTGGAGGAGGGGGAGGGCCAGAGCGGCGCCGCCCACTACGTGGAGCACATGCTGTTCAACGGCACCGAGAAGTACCCGTCGAACGAGTTGATCGCCGTGCTGCAGGCGTTCGGGTCGGAGTTCGGGCCCGACATCAACGCCTACACCAACTGGGAGGAGACCGTCTACGAGTTGACCCTGCCCACCGACCGGGAGGACCTGCTGGCCACCGGCCTCGACGTGCTGCGGGAATGGGCGACGGCGGCGCTGATCGACCCGGCGGAGGTGGATCTGGAGCGGGGCGTGCTGGTGGAGGAGTGGCGGCTGCGCTCCCAGGGGTTCTGGGGGCGCTACTTCGAGGAGGCCGCCCGGCGGCTGCTGGCCGGCACCCCCTACGAGGGGCAGAACACGCTGGCCTCACCGGAGACGGTGGCGGCGACCACGGCCGGGGCGCTGCGCGCCTTCTACGACGACTGGTACCGGCCCGACAACCTGGCGATCGTCGCCGTGGGCGACTTCGACGCCGCCGAGGTGGAGGCGATGATCGTGGACACGTTCGGCGGGGTGCCGGGCCGGGAGGGGCCCGCCCAGCCCGACCTGGCGACCGCACCGGCGGAGGAGCCGTCGTTCCTGGTGCTGGCCGATCCGGAGGCGACGCAGTCGTTCGTGGAGTTGAACTACCCGCTGCCCGCCCTGCCGGCCGGCACGGTGGGCTCGCTGCGCCAGGAGATGGCCTACGGGCTGGGGTGGGACGTCCTCGTCACCCGGCTCGGGGAGGACGTGCTGCGCGGCACCGCCCCCTTCTACGAGGCCACCTACGCCGCCAACCCGTTCGTCCGCACCCAGCGCACCGCGGGACTGTTCGCCTTCGCCGACCCCGACGGCCTGGCCCCCACCGCCGAGGCGCTGCTGACCGAGGTGGAGCGCGTGCTGGTGCACGGCTTCACCCAGGAGGAACTGGACCGGGCGGTGGCCGACCGGCGCAGCGCCGTGGACCTGGAACTGCAGCAGAGCGCCACCACCCAGGACGCCGACTACGCCGACCGCTACGTGGAGCACTACCTGGGCGGGGCGGCGGTCCCCGACGCGGAGACGGCGGCCGGGTTGCAGCACCGCCTGCTGGACGAGATGACGCTCGACCAGGTGACCGCCACGTTCCGGGCGTCGATCCAGGCCACCCACCCGCTGGTGATCGTGGCCGGGCCGGAGGACCGGGCCGACGCCATCCCGTCGGAGGCCGCCCTGGCCGCGCTGGTGGAACGGGTGCGCACCGCCGCCATCCCGACGCGCGACGACGCCGCCGAAGCCATCGAGACGCTGCTGGAGCCGCCCGGCGAGGCGCCGATGCCGGAGGTCGGCACGCTGCGGGGGACGACGCTGGAGGTGCGGACGTTCGGCAACGGCGCCCGCCTGGTGGTGCGGCCGACCCCCATCGTCGAGAACGCCGTGGTGCTGGGCGCCACCTCGTTCGGCGGGTGGTCGGTGCTGCCGGACGGCGACGCCGCCGAGGCGCAACTGGGGCCGCAGATGATCCTGCAGAGCGGGGTGGGCGACATCGACCAGTTGTCCCTGGAGCGCTACCTGCGCGACCGGGAGGTGCAGATCTTCCCCTACATCGACGAGACCACCGAGGGGTTCTGGGGCGCCGCCGACGCCGCCGACCTGGAGACGCTGTTCCAGTTGCTGCACCTGTACATGACCGAGCCCCGCCTGACCCCGGTGGGGGAGTCGGTGACGCTGGAGGGCCTGCGGCCGTACGCCGCAGACCCGTCCGCCACCCCGCAACTGGCGGCGTCGCTGGCGCTGGCCGACGCCCGTTTCGGCGGCGATCCGCGCTTCGCCCCGGTGCCCACCCTGGACGACCTCGACACCTTCGACGCCGGCCGCGCGCTCGAGGTGTTCCGGGATCGCTTCGCCGACGCCGGCGACTTCGTGTTCGTGGTGGCCGGCGACGTGGACCCGGTGGAGGTGCTGGCCCTGGCCCGCACCTACCTGGGGACCCTGCCGTCGTCGGGCGGCGGCGAGGCGTACGCCGACGTCCGCCCCGAACGGCCCGCCGGCGTCGAGCAGCGGGTGGTGGAGGCGGGCACCGGCGAGTTCGGAGAGGTGCTGCTGCTGTGGGACGTGGCCCTGCCGCTGGACGGCACCACCCGGGTGCAGGCCGGCCTGCTGGACCTGGTGATCCGCCAGCGCCTCACCGAGCGCATCCGGGAGCAGTTGTCGGCCACCTACTCGCCGGCGACGTCGGTGAGGGTGGTGGAGGACCCGGTGCCGTCACTGGAGTTGTCGATCACCATCAGCGCCGACCCCGCCGATCTCGACCGGGTGGCCGCCGAGGTGCTGGCCGACCTGGCCGACCTGGTGGCCGACGGGCCCACCGCCACCCAGGTGTCCACGGCGCAGGAGCAGCGCCTGCGCGACCTGGAGTTGACCAGCAACGAGCAGTTGGTGGACCTGGTGACCTTCTACCTGCTGCGCCCCGGTGAGGACACCGAGGACATCTTCGTGGAGGCCGACCGGGTGGCGGCCGCCACCGCCGCCGACCTCCAGGCCCTCGCCGCCATGCTGGTGGACCCGGCCGACTACATCAGGATCGACCTCGTCCCGGAGGGGTGAGGGGCGTGGAGGTTCGCGTCGGCTCTC